>JBDKFG010000025.1:0-2660 GCA_039798785.1 Verrucomicrobiota bacterium
TTAAGCTTGGATTCCGAAGCTGAGCTTGGGCTCAGCTCGGGAATCCGATTCAAGATTCAAAATTCAAGATTCAACAGAACGCGAACAAAATCAAAGATTTAACCTGAAGGCTGACTCACAGCTTCAACTTCGGAATCGAGGTTAAGCTCTAACTCGGTCTAGGTTGGGGATCAGGACGGTGAATCAGCGCTCGTCATGACTGGCGCGCCGGTTTCGCCCACCAAAGGACGAGGCTGCCGCCGCGCTCGACATCGGGCAGAGAAGGGAAGGCGCTGTCGCTGCAGGCGAGCAGGGTGTAGCCGCTCATTTGCTGCAGTGCCGCCTCCATCCCGGCGCGATCCTGAACCGCGAAGACCACCAGGCCGGCTTCCTGGCGGCCACAGCCCTCCTTGATGCAGATCTCCAGGTCGCCGGATTCGTTCCAAAGGCATTCGATCTCCGGATCCGCCGCAGCCAATTGACGCCCCCAGGCTTCGATCTGGGCAGGGGACTCGGAGGTGAAGGCGCGGTGTTCGAAGAAGTAATCGCTATCGGACATTTCCGGTTCGATGACATCGAGCAGGCCGGGGTAGCACAAGGGGAGCCGCCGCCGGGCTTCGCCGCCGATCCGACGGCAACCGTTGAATTCGGTGCGGAAGCGGCGCAGATCCAGCTCTTTTCCGGAGCGGTCGAGAAGCACGGCACGGCCTCGACGCAGGATCCAACGGCAGAGGTTGAAGTCCAGCTCGTAGTTGCCAGAGGCGTCGGAGAGCTCAAGATGCAGACACTCGCCGGCCTGCTCGACCTTGATGCACTCGATCGGGTACTCGAAAACCCCGGCCCAGTCGTGCGGCGCCTTGCCCTCCGCGTCTTCGTCGTAATTGCCATCGATGATTTCATACTCCAAGTCGCCGACATCCTCCAAGCGCAAAAGGATCAAGTCTTTGACCGGGCGCGACTCGAAGCCCTTCAAGGTGAACTCAATCCCCTTGCTTGTCTGGCGTCTAAATTTCAGCATGACGCCAGAGAGTAGGCTCATGACGGCGTGCAACTGGCTCAGATCTTCGGCTTTTGTGAACATAAACGACTCCTTTCAGCAGAGGTTTCGGCTTCGCGAGCGAGACAGCCACCCGCTGCCTTCACTCAAATATTAGCCGAAATATATGACGCCGTCAAGAGTGGCTAATTATTTTTTGCCAGTGATTTAGGTGGCGTTTGTTCCCTGTTCCCCAGTGGAGAACAGCAGAACCAAGCATCAGGATTTCGTCGGCGTAAAATCCAAAGTGCAGCGCGGCAGGTAGCCCCAGATGCGCGCGATGTCGCCGCGGCGCTCAATGTCGAATCCGATCTCGGCCAGCTTCGGCAGGATCCAGTCGCCGTGGTCGATGCGCTCCGGCGACAGCAGGCGGCCGCGGTGGATCTCCTGCACCAGGCCGATGTCGAACCATTCGACGCCGACAAACGCGAAGGGCAGGTGATAGAACCATTCGACATCCCAGCCGCTGACGAAGCCGTTGACCCATTTGTAGCGCCAGGACGGTCGCCACTCGGAACGGGTCCGCATGAAATCGATCAGCTCGTTCCATTGGGTGTTGTTCGCGGCGCCGGTGAGGCCGCGCTCGGCGATCAGGCGCCGGGCGTTTTCACGGGCTTTCTCGTTGCCCTTGGCGACGGAGCCGGCGCGGGGGAGATGGGAGGGAGAGTTGGTCATAGCGTCAGGTGCTCGTCAGATGTTAAACAGAGGCAGGAGTTTTGTTGTTTGCTCGTCGCAGCGCGACCGAAGCTGGCGTAGCCAGGGGGCAAGGCCCCTGGGTGGAACGAAAATGAGGTTCCGCCTCGCGGAGCGAGCGCAGGGCGACGGGGCTCAATCGAGGAGGTATTTCTCATCGAATTCGATCCCGTGTTTGATCATCAAGGCGCGGAGCTCATCGGCGAAGGATTGCTTGTGATGATGCTCATGTTGGTGCTGGATATATTTCTTGACAGCAGCCACTTGTGATGAGCTGACCGTGAAGGCACCGTAACCGGTTTGCCAAGCGAAGTCGGCAAAACCTTCTTCGGTTTCATGGAGCCAATGAGATGACGCAGATTTGATCCTCTGGGTCATCTCGGCCACGGAATGTGTCGGGCGAAAGCCGACAAGCAGGTGTGCGTGATCATTGACTCCATTGATGGCCATCGGAATCAGGTTCAGATCGCGGCAGATGCCAGCCATGTAGTTCCAAAGTCGAGGCTGCAGGGCCGGATAGATCCAATTCACACGCTGCTTGGTGGAGAAGACCAGATGAAATTGCAGATTGGTATAGGTGTTAGCCATGGGGAAGGCTCCGCAAAGGATTGTGGTTGGTGTTAGGCATGGTGAAATCTCCGGGCCCTGCGCTCGCTCCGCGAGGCGAACAAATCGGGGAACCGCAAACCCAGGGCGATGCCCTGGGCTAAGCCAGCTTCGACCGCTACGCGGTGCACGCAAAACGAAGTCGCGGCTGGCAGCGGGCGTGTGATTTTTGCTCGTCGCAGCGCGACCGAAGCTGGCGTAGCCAGGGGCAAGGCCCCTGGGTGGAATGGGAATGAGGTTCCGCCTCGCGGAGCGAGCGCAGGGCGACGGGGCTCAATCGAGGAGATAGTTTTCATCGAATTGTGATTGGTATAGGTGTTAGCCATGGGGAAGGCTCCGGGCCCTG
>JBDKFG010000025.1:2775-65027 GCA_039798785.1 Verrucomicrobiota bacterium
GGCCCCTGGGTAGAGAGGAAACAGGGTTCCGCCTCGCGGAGCGAGCGCAGGGCGACGGGGCTCAATCGGGGAGATATTTTTCATCGAATTGTGATTGGTATAGGTGTTAGCCATCCACCCCTTGGCTAATGTCCGTGCTTATGATTTAAAATTTTTGAACTTAGCCTTAGCAATCTCCAATTTGTGATGCTCATCACAAAGGGAGCTTTCCCAGCTGCCAACCGTGCGCAATTCACCCGCGGCACCACATTTTTCACAAATTCTAGAGCTGCGTTCCTCGATCATCTCCAGGTATTCCGTGAAGGCCTCATCATCAGGCGAGATGTCAAATCGGAGCACTCCCCACTTCTGGTAAACCTGCGAGATCGACACCCCATCTGGCAGTGCGGTGTAGACCTCGTCGACAAGACCTAGCCAGCCCTGACCGCAGGTTTCTTCGATCCACGATAGGGCTTCATCTTTAGTCATTTGTTCCTCTTTGGTGCCACATGATTCGATCGGGACGATCGAGCCACATTTCTTGGTTCAGCTATAGCTCGCCTTGGGGTGGAAGAAGCACACCGCAGCGGTGGTTGAGGTCGGGGCGAATTCGTCGGCATCCGTCAAGGCAATTCCGAGCTCCTCCGCCTTCAGCAGGCGGTGGATGGTGGCGTTGCCGGCCATGGCGAGCATGGCGGGGTAGCCGGGGGAGTAGCGGCAGCCTTGTTTGGGGTCGAGTTTGAGGCGACGGCGGATCTCGGCGTGGGCTTGTTCGGCCATGTCTTCGGCGACGCGGTCGGAAAGGCCCTGGAGGAGGAAGCAGGCTTCGAGGTCGCCTTCGTTGCGGAACTGGTTGATGCGTTCCTCAACGCGGCGGCCGCCGGTGGAGATCTGCAGTCCGAGGAGGTCGAAGTCCTTCGAGCCGAGGGGCTGCAGATACTGCGTGGCGTGCCATTTGTCGGTCTGGCTGAAGACCTCGTTGAAGAGGAGGCGTCCGATCTCCTTGGAGGTGTCGGCGGGGTCGAAGAGAACTGCTTCGAAGCCGTCGGCCTGGCAGGGGAAGACGCCGATGCGGGCGGCGGGCTTGATCCAGCCTTCCTTCTCGGAACGGGCCACCCATTCGTCGCGCAGGGCGTCGAGCTTGGTCTTGTCCATGCCCTTCTGCGTCCACTGCTTGGCGCCGCCGAAGTCCCAGTTGAGACCGTAGAGGGTGCGGAGGTCGAAGAATTCCTTGAGCTCGGTGAGGGTGAGAGAGTAGGTCACGGGGCCAAAGACGGCCTCAGCGAAGCGGGCGGGACGCCCGCGCTCCCAGGGATCGACTTGGCGCAGGGGGAGCGAGGCGTTTTCGCGGGCGGCGCGTTCGGCCTGCTCCTTGGCGAGGCGGTAGAACTTCTTCAGCTTGGCGGCGTTGTCGCGGATCAGGGCGTCGCGCTTTTCGGCGTCGACGAGGATGTTCATGATGTTGACGCCGTCCATGCCGGATTGGCAGTAGAAGACGCGCTCGTTCATCTGCTCGAAGTCGTCCTGGCCCCACATCGCGACCGAGGCGGCGTGACGGGTGGAAACGGGGGCGCCGCCGATCAGGAGCGGCAGGTCGAGGCCGCGTTCCTTGAGCATCTTCTGCACGGTGATCATGTGGTTCGAGGTCTGCACCAGCAGGGCGCTCATGCCGATGGCGTCGGCCTTCTCGGCGACTGCCGTGTCAATGAACTTTTCGAGCGGCACCTGGACGCCGAGGTCGATGACTCGGAAGCCGTAGTTTTCGAGCAGGGTCTTGGCGAGGTCTTTGCCGATCGAGTGCACATCCTGGTAGACGGTGCCGATGACGAAGGTGCCCTTGTAGGTGATCTCGCCCTGGTCGGCGCCGGATTCGTGCTTGAGGTAGCCTTCGATGAAGCCCATGCAGTGCTTCATGATGTCGGCGGCCTTGAGGAGGTGCGGCAGAGACACTTCACCGCGGCCGAAGCCGTCGCCGAGGTCGCGCATGGCGACCATCAGATGCTTGTTGATGAAGTCGAGCGGCGCGATGTAGGCAAGGACTTGCGCGACTTCCGCAACGATCGAGTCGGAGTATTTGTGCGAGTATTTGCCGAGGCTGGCGACCCCTTCGGCGCGGGTTTTGACGCCGTCTTTGATCTTCTCGCAGATGGCTTTTTCGAGCGGCATGTCGGCGTAGGCGGTCTTGACCGCGGCGACCTTGCCGGTGCGGGCCTCGGCGATGACTTCGAGTTCGGCGAAGGCATCCATGTCGCGCTGCAGCACGGCGCGCAGGCCGAGCTGGTAGTGTTTGGGGTCGAGCGAATCGACCGGCACATAGTGGTGCGGGTTGATGATCGCGGCGTCGAGACCGCGTTTGCGGCCTTCGTCGATGAACACCGAGGTGAGCACGGTGCGCATGTAGGGCTTCTTGGCGAGGCCGTTGGTGAGGTTGCCGACGCCGATCGAGGTCATGATCTCGGGGTGCAGCGCCTTGATGGCGGGGAGCGACTCGAGCGATTCGAGGGCGAAGTTGAGGCCTTCGACCGATTCCGAGCCGATGGGGAAGGCGTTGATGTCGATGAAGAGCTGGTCGGGGGTGATGCCGTGGGTGGCGCACTTGGCGACGATCTGCTGCGCCAGTTCGAGCTTCTTCTCGCGGGTGACGGCGGGGCCTTCGCCGTCGGTGAGGAGGGCGATGTAGAGCGGCGCGTGGTGCTTGGTGATAGGCACGACGGCGTCGATCTTGTCGACGCCCGGGGCGTATTCTTCCAGCGAGATCGAGTTGATGATCGGGCGTCCGGCGTAGACGTCGATGGCGCGGGCGAGGGCTTCGACGTCGAAGGAGTCGATGCACATCGCCGCCTTGAAGTCGGCGGTGAGGCCGTGGACCACCTTGGGCAGTACCGAGGGAGTGTCGACCTGGTTCGAGTCCATACAGACGTCGATGATCTCGACGCCGAGGTCCTTGACCTGTTCCGAGGCGACTTCCTCGAGCGCTTCCATGTCGATCTTGCCGGTGGAGTTCTCGACCGCGTCGCGGACCTTTTTCGAGCCGCGGCAGTTGAGGCGTTCGCCGATGCGGATGAGGCCGTTGAAGGACTTCAGGTCGAAGGCCTGTTGCGGGCCGGAGACGAAGTTGAACTTGCGCACCTTGCGTTCGGGGGCGGGCAGGCCGCGGATGTGCTTGGCGATGGCGCGGATGTGATCGGGCGTGGTGCCGCAGCAGCCGCCGACGATGTTGATGCCGTTGGCCGAATGGAAGTCGCGCATCAGCTCGCCCATTTTTTCGGGCTGGAGTGGGTAGACCGTCTTGCCGTTGACCGAGACCGGCTGGCCGGCGTTGGGGACGACCGAGATCGGCAGCGAGCAGTGTTCGGCGAGGCGGGGGATGAGCTTGCCCATCAGTTCCGGGCCGAGGGTGCAGTTGATGCCGAAGACATCGATGCCGAGCTTGTCGACGGCGGCGATGGCGGCGACGATATCGGTGTTGAAGATCTGCATCTTGCAGTGTTCGTCGGCGGTGACCTGGGCCATGATCGGGATGCGTTTGCCGGCGGCGGCGTTGGCTTCATGGGCGGCGGCGATCGAGGCCTTGAGTTCGAGGATGTCCTGCTGGGTTTCGAAGAGGAAGACGTCGCAGCCGGCCTCGACGAGGGCGTCGCACTGGACGCGGAAGTTGGCCTTGATGCTGGCGAAATCGGTCTTCTGCAGGTTGGCGGCGGTGGGCGAGATGACGCGGTTCGACGGGCCGATGGAGGCGGAGACGAAGAGCGGCAGGCCGTCGTATTCGGGCATCTGCTTGAACTTGGCGATGGCTTCCTGGGCGAGGCGGACGCCGGTGAGGTTGAGCTGGCGGGCGATCTCTTCGCGGGAGGCGGTCTTGAGGTCGAAGCCGGCGGGGAGTCCGTGGAAGTCCGATGTGTCGATGCGCGAGAAGTCGAACTCCTCGAGGCGCAGCGGGCAGGCGCCGAAGGTGTTGGTCTCGAGTATGTTGGCGCCGGCCTTGAGGTACTCGAGGTGGATGCCGTCGCGGATCATCTCGGGGCGGGAGAAGACGAGCAGGTCGGAGAGCATGGCGTACTCCATGCCGCCGTAGGCCGAGGCCGGCAGCTCGAACTTCTGGACCATGGAGCCCATGGCGCCATCGAGGATGAGGGTGTGTTTGCGGAGGGCTTCGAGGAAGGTCATGGCGGCTCTCATTTGCAGGTTGAAAGGCGCGTAATTAACCACGGAAATCGCGGAGTGCACGGAAGGATGACGGGGAAGCGAGGAAGATGGGGAACCACGAAAGACACGAAGCACACGAAAGGAAGACAAGGATGTGGCTCGATCGTCCCGATCGAGGTTTTTTCCTGGGGGCGCCGGCAGCCTGCCGGTGGAGCTTGGGCCTCAGTTCGTCCACTCTTCGAGAGTCATGATCCCGTCTTCGAAGCGGACCCGGATGTTGGAGAATGTGCCCGACTTGAGGTAAGAGCCATCCGGCTGACGACAGTTTCGCAGTTCCATCTTGTCGATGAGAGCCTCAAATTGCTCAAGCGAGAGCTGGACTTGGGTGACCTCGCAATGATAAACCACTTCCGCCTCGTCTGGAAGCTGCCAGGGCAATCGCAGGGAGGGACTTTGGAAGACCAGATACAGCATAAAGGCAAAGACCGCCACGCCGAAGAAATTGCCCCACGTGGAAGATCTTACGCCGAGGAACTGATAGCGGGGGTTTTCATGCGAGTAATCCCCGCTGCCCCAGAGGAGGAGGCTAGGACCAAAAACAAGGACCAGGAAAAGCAAGGCGGGAATCCCGTCGACGAAGGAGGGCTCCGGGAAGAACGCTTCGATGACACGCAACGAGGCAATCAGAGCGAGCATCGCGATGGTCACAAAGGCCAATTATCTTCTGGCCTCCTTTGCACTCGCATGAAGCTTGACATCGCAGGCCGGGCATCGGATTCGGAAAGACAGGAAAAGGGCCCGCCATTTCGGCAGCGGCGTCTGGCAGTTGGAGCAGGTGATCATGTGTTTCTCAAGTGGTTTGTTCTTCGAGCCGAATTAAGCACGGATCTTTAGGAGTGCAGGGCAGGATGACGGACGCCGATAGATCAAAATCTCACGCGAAGTCGCAAAGATTTAGGGTTTGAGGGGGTGATGGAGTACTAGATTCACCTCCTCTTCACTTCTTCTCCTACTTCTCAGCGGGAGCTTGTGTGAAGTCCTGCTTGGGTTTAGCTTCTGAGGAAGGAGCAATAGATGGTCGAACCGCCCTCAGAGATAGCCCTGATTTTTTGGCGCATTCTTTTCTTGTGCTTGGCGGCATTGTCGATCGCCGCTGCCTTCTCCTTGCCGCGCGGATTCCCGCTGAGCTCCGCTCATTTCTGGTGCAATTCGCTGTTGCCCATAATTCTGATTCTCTTTTCGTGTACTTCCATCGCGTTCATCGTCCGGCGGCAATACCGACTCTTTCTTGTCTGCGCCCTCGCTTTTCTTGGTGGCATCGCAGCCTTTCTTGCGAGCGCCTGGCTGATCTTCCCTGCTACGATGCGAGCGTCTTTTATCATGCCGGCGTTGTTCTCCTGCATGCTTCTGGTCTGGTGGATCCGCCGCTCCCTTTTATCGATTGCCCTCCGTCATTTTCTGCCTCTCCTCGTGATCGCGATTGCCGCGGGATCCTTTGTCCCCTGGGCGCAGCGCGGGCTAGATCCCGCAACGCGGCCCCTTGGTGGCGACCTCGGTTTTTCCAAAAGGCAGGGGAGGGAGCCCGACAGTTCCTTCCATTTCAGCGGGGACGGCATTTTCTTCCCGGCCGATGGCAGCATCGTTTGGGCCAGCAAAGAAGCCAAACTCAGCATTGATCCCTTGCTGGTTTTCCGAAGCCGCTCTCCCGACCGCTGCTGGACTCTTTTGGCGAGAGATCGCGACCGTCTTTCTTCGCCATGGATTCTTGATGCGGTGGAGCGCAGCGGGAACGGTTGGAGTGCATATTACTCAGAAGCCGGGCGGGTGACGCGCAGGCTTGGTTTCCTGGCTCACATGGACGGCTTCGACATCGAAGCCCTCAGTCAAGAGGACAACGAAGTTTACTCCCACCTCAACAGCTTCTGCCAGTTCCGTCTTGCCGCTGTCGGCAGGCTCAGTCTGAGTTTTTCGCCCTGTCCAGGAAGTCGCATTGAGATAGTCGAGTCGGACTATCCCGTCGGGCGTCCGGCGCGATTCGCCTATGTCGATCGCCATCGCATCTTCCATGTCGTCGAAGCGGCTTCGGCGGAGAAGGGTCCCTTCCGCACCCTGGCAGAAGGCCGGCTCAGCGATGACGAGCTTTTGACGATGAGCCTTTATTGCGAGGGTCGCGAGCTTTTCACAATCGAGATGGCGGATTGGGCTCGCCAGGCCAGCACGCAGCTTTCCCCGAGCGCCGGCTGGGGCCTACCGGAAAACGCTATTGAATTCCGGCTCAAGCACCAGACGGCTTGGATCTCCTGCACTCTGGCTGGCACTTCCGTCGGCCGCGGCTTTCAAAGTGTCGGCCACCGTGCCGGCTCTTATCGCAACCGGCTGAGGCTCCGGATCGTGAACGCGCTTAGCGGTTCCACGGCATCCGGGCGATGAGCAGGCCCATGCCGCAGAAGTCGGTGATGCCGGCGAAGATCAGGCCGGCGCCGACGAAGCCGCTGAGGCCGTAGAAGCCGGGGTGGACGAAATGGCCGAGGAGGGCGCCGCTCAGGACCAGGAAGCCGGCGGCGATCCGCACCTGGCGTTCCAGCGAGATGACGCCGCGGCAGCCGCCGCCGGAACAGCTCGTTTCGGTGTCGATCGGCAGGCCGGCGGCGGCGCAGGCGTCGGTGCCGCCGCTGACGACGCGGCAGGGGAGGCCCGCCTCGCGCAGCTTCTTGGCGGCGATGCCGGCGCGTCCCCCCGATTTGCACAGGATCAGGAAAGGGGACTCATTCTTGCGTTCGGCGCGAAGGGCCGCCGGGTCGAGGGCGTCGAGCGGACGCAGTTGCGCTCCTCGCACATGGCCGCCGCGGAATTCCGCCGGCGAACGCACGTCGATGAGGTTCCAGGCCTGCCCGGCGGCGAGCTGGCTGGCGAGTTCGGCGGGGCTGATATTCTCCCCGCTGGCGCTGGCGGCCCGCGGCGGATCGCCGCACACTCCGGCGCTGCACGAGGCGGGGCCGGCGAGGGTTTTTGCGGCCGGCGCAGCCACCGCTTCCTTGGCGCTCGCGCCGCGGCTGCGGTTCACTGCCAGGTCGCGGAAGGTGGCGCAGCCGGAGAGGATGGCGACCTCGTGGAAGCCTTTCTGCATCAGGATGCGCGCGGCATGGTGGGCGCGGATGCCGCCGGCGCAGGACACCAGGGTCGGCTTGGCGCGGTCGAGCTCGCCGAGGCGCTGGCGCAATTCATCGAGGGGGATGGCGAGGGGCTGCGCTGCGGCGAGGGGCTTGGCGAGGGCTTCCTCGAGCGGCCGGACGTCGATCACCTGGTAGCGGCTGAGATCGCTGTCCGGCGCGACGAAGCGGCTGAAGCCGCGCAGGGCGTTATCGGCGGCGAAGCCGAGCTGGTGCAGCGGATCCTTGGCGGCGCCGAAGGGCGGCGCATAGGCGAGGTCGAGGGCGCAGAGGTCGGCCACCGTGCCGCCCTTGTGCAGCAGCGCGGCAAAGACGTCGAGGCGCTTGTCGACGCCTTCCTCGCCGACGACCTGCAGGCCGAGAAGACGGCCGCTGATGCGCTCGAAGACGAGCTGGCTGAGGAGGCGTCTGGCGCCGGGAAAGTAGGAGGCGTGGTGGTAGCTGACGCCATGGACCGAGACGGCGTCGAGACGGGCCGCTTTCGCCGCCTTCAGCGACAGTCCGCAGAGACCGGCGGCCAGATCGAAGACCCGGACGATCGCGGTGCCCTGCACCGGCGACGAGGGCGCGCCCTCGCCCAGGACGGCGTGCTCGCCGGCCAAGCGGCCGTGGCGGTTGGCCGGGCCGCCGAGGGCGACGCGGCGAGATTGACTGGTGGGGGCGTAGAACACCGTCGCGGCATCGCCCACGGCATAGATGTCGGGATCGCTGCTGCGCTGCCAGCGGTCGACCAGGATGCCGCCGTCGGGCGCCAGCTCCAGCTCCGCGGCGCGGGCGAGGGCGTTGACCGGGCGGACCCCGAGGCCGAGGATGAAGAGGTCTCCTTCGATCCGCTGTCCGGAAGCGGTGATCAAGGCGGTGGCGGCACCGTCGCGGTTCTCGATCTCCGCCAGGGCGTCGCTGAAGCTGAGGCCGATGCCCTTGGCGATCAACTCGCGGTGCAGCGGCTCGGCCATCTCCGGATCGAGCAGCGGCAGCACCTGCGGGTTCTTCTCGATCAGGTGGACGCTGAGGCCGCGGCGGTGCAACTGCTCGGCGACCTCGAGGCCGATGAAGCCGCCGCCGGCGACGACGGCGCGCCGCGCCGCAGGCAGCGCCGCGACGATCGCATCCATGTCCTCCATGCTGCGGAGCGAAAAGACGCCGCGCGCCCGGATGCCAGGGATCTCCGGCATCAGCGGCGCCGCGCCCGGGCTGAGAATCAACTTGTCGTAGCGGAGGCTGCTGACCGCGCCGTTTTCGAGATCCCGGACTTCGACGCTCTTCGATTCGCGGTCGATGGCGGTGACCTCGTGGCGAAGACGGACGTCGAGGCGGAAGCGGCGGCGCAGGATCTCGGCGGAGCTCACCAGCAGTTGCCGCCGATCGCCGATCTCGCCGCCGATGGCGTAGGGCAGGCCGCAGTTGGCGAAGGAGACATGATGGTCGCGCTCGATGACGATGATCTCGGCGTCCTCGTCAAGACGGCGAGCCCGGGTGGCGGCGGAGGCTCCGCCGGCGACGCCGCCGACGATGACGATGGTTTTCTTCTGGCTCATGGTCAGCTCCTCGGGTTTTTATGGACAGTGTTTGCGGATGCATTGGATGATCGTCGCGCAGGCCGGATCGAGGCATCCGTAATAGACCTCCTTTCCTTCCCGCTCCGCCTTGAGCAGCCCGGCCGCCCGCATCTTGCCGAGGTGCTGGCTGATCTCCGCCTGCGGCTTGCTCACTGCCGCCGCCAGTTGCGTCACGCTCCAGCGTCCCGCCAACAGCTGTTCCACCAGCCGCAGCCGCACTGGATGCGCCAGTACCTTGAGCGCTGCGGCGCAGTGCTCCAGGTTTTCCTGCGGTATTGCTTCGAGATTGCCAGGCATTCGGATCACCCCAATGTGAAAACTCTATATAGATTATGATATCATGATTTATTGATGTTTCAAGGCGAGCGAGCTGGCTTGGAGCCGGCATGTACACTGCGGAGGGAATGATAGGGTTTTTCTCTTCGGGGAGTCTTGCCCAGCTCGGCATTTCGTTTAGCTTTTGCGGTAGGATCAAAACCGAAGTTGTACTGATTTAATCTTTTTGTTTTACCGGGAGTTGAGTATGAGAGAAAAGATTTCAGCTTGGATCAAGCATCTGCAGGATTTTCACGAGGATTTGAATCTCAAGGGTGGCGCCCTGCGTCACCTCACCTTGTGCCGTCACAAAGGACTGCATCTGGAGGTGGTCCAGACTGCGGAGGGGCTGAACTTCTGCCTCGACATGGCCGAGGGCCAGAAGATCCGGGAGCGGATCAGCGCGCGTGAGCTGCATCGCTTTCTGGCGACGGCTCAGAAGACCTTGCGGACCCATCATCATCACGATGCCCGTCTTGGCTCCTGGCATTACGCGTTGGACTGGCATCAGCAACAGCTGAAGATCAATTTCTATCGTTTCATGGAGTCGATCCATGTCACTGTCAATGCTGACGAGCTGCTGAAGCCGGAGCATCTGCCGAAGGAATTCGGGCACCAGGAGGCCTAGCCCAGCCTTGAATCCGAAGTGCACCCGTGGCGCCGGGGCGATGATCAGGGGATGAAACCGCCGGTTTGGGTCATCCAGAGCCTTGAATACAAGCCGCCGCGGGCGATCAGCGAGGCGTGGTCGCCATCCTCGATGATGCGTCCTTGATCAAAGACCAGGATGCGATCCATCTTGGCTATGGTGGACAAGCGATGGGCAATGACCAAGACAGTGCGGTTGACCATCATCTTTTCGAGGCTTTCCTGGATGAGTCGTTCGGATTCCGAGTCGAGAGCAGAAGTGGCCTCATCCAGGACAAGGATGGGAGCATCCTTGAGGATGGCGCGAGCGATGGCGATGCGTTGGCGTTGGCCGCCGGAAAGTTTGATGCCTCTTTCGCCGACGATGGTGGCATAGGCTTCGGGGCGGGTGCTGATGAAATCATCGCAGAAGGCTTCGCGCGCCGCTGCGATGACTTCATCATCGCTGGCTTCGGGGCGGCCGTAACGGATGTTGTCCATCAAGCTGCGGTGGAAGAGCATCGGCTCCTGGGGGATCATCGCGATGTGGCGATGCAGGGAGTCTTGGGTGACGGCACGCAGATCCTGACCTGAAATCTGGATTGATCCCTGATCGATGTCATTGAGACGGAGAAGGAGATTGACGAAGGTGGTCTTGCCGGCGCCGGAGGGACCGACAAGGCCGACCTTTTGTCCTGCGGGGATGTGAAGGTTGAGACTTTTGAAGATCTGGTTGCCGCCGGGGTGAGTGAAGGCGACGTCGTGAAAGTCGATGCAGGCGTTTTCCAGGCGGAGCTTGTCGGCATCGGGAGCGTCAGTCAGGTCGTGAGGCTTGACGATGGTGGCAACGCCGTCATTGATATTGCCAAGATGTTCGAAGAATTCGAGAAAGCGGCGGGACAAGCCGCTGGCGTCGTGGACGAGAGCGGTGCTCAAGCCGAAGACGAGGGCGAAGACCCCGAGGGAGATCTCTTCTTTCTGCCAGAGTTTGAGCGCGTAAAGGATCATGAAGATCAGGAGCGAATAAGATGCGAGGAACTGGAACCAGCGCATCAGCTCCATGAACCAGAAATTCCGACGCGCCATCTTGAGTTCGTGCTCAAGGGCGGCATCCAGGAGTTTCTGTTCGTGGGTTTGGCCGGCGAAGAGCCGCACGGTCAGCTGGTTGCTGACGGCATCGACGACTTTTCCGGATACAGCCGAGCGGGCGGCGGCAAAGTCCTTGGCGAGGAGGCGGCAGCGGCGGGCGAGGAGAAAGGAAATGGAGACATAGAGGAGAAGCCAGGTTCCGAGCCAGAGGGCGAGGCTGGAATGGGCGAAGGCCAGGAGGGTGATCGAGACGCTGAAGGAGACAATGACGGGCCAGAAGTCGAACATCAAGGTCCACAAGGTGTGATTGACCGCGGTCGCGGTTTCCGAGATTCGGTTGGCGAGGGCGCCGGCGAACTGGTTGGCGAAGAAGCGCTGGGAGTGATCCTGGAGATATCGGAAAAGCGTCCGGCGGGTGCGGTTGCGCAGGACGGGGCCGATCAAGACCAGCAAGGTTCCGGAGGCGCGGGAGGCGAGAACCAGGGCGACGCTGAGGAGGATGAATTGCAGCAGCAGGCTCGTCACCTTGTCGGGGAGACTGTCACCGAGCAGGGCCGGGTTCAGGGTCTTCATCGTATCGATCAGGGAGGAGATGGTCGCGGCGATCAGCCCCGGGCAGGCGGCCTGCACGGTTTCAAAAAGAAGCATGAAGCCAAGTCCGATCCGGTAGTGGCGGATGAAATGGAGTGCGAAGGCGAAGGGGCGATCGGGAATGGGATGGTTTGGCATGGAATCCGGGAGGCGACGGGTTGTGTTGGCGACGGCAGCAGGTGTAAAGACGGCACCCCGCTGGAATTGTCGATGCCGGGGCGATGATTATTGCCAACTTAGCGAGTCAATATCAATAGTCTCTCACTCGTTCGAATGTCACAAATGCTGAGGCATTTGTGAATCTGCCCTGTCGCCCGCCGGAGGCGGCCTCCCCATATCACTTGGGTTCCGGCTCCGGCGAGTGGCAAGCCAATCAGCGCAGGAGTCCGAGTTGTTGTGCCAGCATCAGCAGTTGCTGAGGCGGGAGGCTGGCCAGTTGCGCCGGGCTGATCTGCTGCAGGCCTGGGTGAAGCTCTGGCCGGGCGAGTTTGAATTCGCTCAGCAGTTGCCTGAGGCTGGCAGTGCGCTCCGCGAGACGTTCCGCGAGGTTGGCGGAGTCGCCGGAGGTGGCGGCGTTCTGCTGTGTCGTCTGGTCGAGTTGATTGACGCCGGTGTTGATCTGGCTGAGAGCGAGGGCCTGTTGTCCGGAGGCGTCGGCGATGGCTTTGACCAGATTGGCGCTGAGACCGGAGGATTTGACGATCTCCTGGAGGGCGCCGGCGGTGCGGTTGACCGTCTGCGAGCCGTGCTGGACGCTCTTGACTGATCCCTCGATCAAGGTGGTGGTTTCCTTGGCGGCGTTGGCGCTGCGGGCGGCGAGGTTGCGGACTTCCTCCGCGACCACCGCAAAGCCCTTGCCGTGGACGCCGGCGCGGGCGGCTTCGACGGCGGCGTTGAGGGCGAGGAGATTGGTCTGGAAGGCGATCTCGTCGATGACCCGGATGATCCGGGAGATCTGGGTGGAGGAGTCTTCGATGCCTTTCATTGCTTTGAGAAGCTCCTCCATCAAGGCGCGCCCCCGTTCAGCGGCGGCATTGACTTCGCCGCTGTAGCGGCTGGCTTCGGCGGCGCCTTTGGCATTGGCCTCGGTCTGGCTGGAGAGTTCGTTGACCGAAGCACTGATCTCTTCGAGGGAGGCGGCCTGTTCGGTGGCGCACTGGCTCATTGCCTGGCTGCCGCGGTTGACCTGATCGGAGACCCGGGCGATTTCATCGGTGGTGGCAGTGACTTCTCCGAGGATTTCGTTGAGGCCGCGGAGGGCATTGTTGATCTGTTCCTGGAGCTCGGCGTAATCGCCGGCGTAGTGTCCGCGGATCGGGCGGGTGAGGTCGCGGCTGCCGAGGGCGGCGATGGTGCTGCGGATTTCGGTGAAGGGGCCGGTGAGTTCGCTGACGATGTCGTTGATGTCCTTGACCATGGGCCGGAATTCCGGGCTGACCGATTCGGCGTGGCCGCGGACCGCGAGGTGGCCGAGGCGGCATTCTTCCAGCATCCGGGCGACTTCCTTGCGGTAGAGGGCGCGGCCGTTCTCATCGCGCCACTCGGAGCCGAAGCCGATCCGTTTGCCGGTGGAGTCGAGCAGTTCGGTGACGGTGATCGAGAATTCCAGGCCTTCGACCTGGACCTCGGCGACCATGGGGAGCGCGCCGGACTGCAAGAGACGGCGCTGCTGCTCGGGATGTTTGTGGAACTGGTCGATGCTGGTGCCGATCACCTTGCGGGGGTCGAACTGCGGCCAGCGACGGCGCAGCTGCGGGCTGTACTTCTCCAGCATCGCCAGAAGAGAAGGGTTGATTGAGCTGATGTTGAAATCGAGATCGCAGGTCATGAAGTAGGTGCTGGCGCCTTGGATCATCGAAGCCAGGCGCGCCGCGGCGTCGGCCTGGTCCTTGGCGTCCTTTTCGCGCATGGCGAGGATCCGCTGCTGTTCGAGGCTGGCTTCAAGTGACTGGTTTACCATCCTGGCATTGGCGAGGAATTCCTGGTGGAAACCTCTTTCGTCTATCCGGCGTTCCTCGCCGGCGGCGTGGCGACGCAGGCTTTCGCGAGTTTCGACGCCGAAGATCTCGACCTTGTCGATGAAATAGTTGAGAGCGTCGGCCACGTCGCGGACTTCGCGGCTGCAGCCGCTGTCGGCGTCGTGGAGCCGGAGGACGCGAGCGTCGAGGTCGCCGCGGATGGCGCGTTCAAGGGTGGCCAGGATCTGCCTCAAGCCTTCTTGGTCGTTCATCAGCGCACCTCCTCTGCCAGCCACTGACGGTAGAGCGGGAGCACGGCATTGACCTGGGCTTCCGTCGGACGGCGTCGCATCGAGGTGTAGCCGGTGATCGAGCCTTTTTCGAGGATCGGCACGACGTAGGCGTCGACCCAGTAGTAGGAGCCGTCCTTGCAGAGGTTTTTGACGATGCCGCGCCACTCCTTGCCGGCCTTGATGGTGGTCCAGAGATCTTTGAATGCGGCCTTGGGCATGTCGGGGTGACGGATCATGTTGTGAGGCTGGCCGAGAAGCTCGTTTTCGCTGTAACCGGAGATCTCGAGGAAGACGCGGTTGACATAGGTGATGATGCCTTTCGGGTCCGTCTTGCTGACGATGAAGTCGCCGGTGTCGAGCAGCTTTTCGCGATCAATCGGGCGGATGCTGGGACGCATGGAATTCCTCCTTGGGAGTTTGCGCAGGAAAGGCGCAAGGACCGTGCAAGTTTTAGAGAAATGCAGTGAACGAGGCGAATTTTCCCAGTCTCAGGCCGGGATCATCCGGAGGCGGATGCGAGGGGCCCGACATGCTCCGGAATCGGTTGCGGCGAGGCCGATTCCGGAGGACGCAAAAAGCGCCGCCAGTCGTGTGACTGGCGGCGGATTTTTGCGCTCTGCGCAAGGCTCAGAGCTCGCGGATGCGGATCTTGCGGTAGCTGACTTTGTCGCCGTGGTCTTGCAGGCCGATGGGGCCGGCGGCGGCGGTGCCGAAGCCTTTCCAGGTTTTGAATTTGCTCTTGCCGAGGAGCTCCTGCCACTTGTCGGAGCCGATGTCGAGCTCGGCGGTCTTGACGCCGTTGAGCCAGGTTTCGATGTGGGTGCCTTTGCAGAGGATGCGGACCTGATTCCATTCACCGGCGGGCTTGGCGAGCTTGGGGTCGGCGGCGATCATGTCGTAGAGGCTGCCGGCGAGGTGGGAGGGGATTTTGTTGTCGGGGTGTTTGACGTTGTCGAGCACCTGCATTTCGAGGGCGGTCTGGTAGTAGGGATTGCTTTTGGCGTCGCCGCGGAAGAAGATGCCGGAGTTGCCGCCTTCGGCGATGTTCCATTCCAGTTCGAGCTCGAAGTCGCCGTAGCTCTTGGTGGAGATGAGGTCCTTGGCGCCGCGCTTGTTCCAGGAGATGACGCCGTCTTTTTCGACCCAGGAATCGGCTTTGAGGCCGGCTTCGCCGAGGCTGTGGAAGTCGGCAAGCTTGAGCTCGGTCCAGGGTTTTTCGGCAGGGGTGGTGGCGCAGCTCAGCAGAAGGCCGAGGGAGAGGAGGAGGGCGGGAGTTTTCATGGGCGATTCCTTGGATTATTTCTTGTTGTCTTTCTTGGTCTTTTCGAGCCAGTGCCAGAGATCCGTAAGCTGGTCATCGTTGAGTCCGTAGGGAGGCATCTTGGTGCCGTTCCAGTAGCGTTGCGGGGTTTTCATCCAGCGGACGTAGTGTTCGTAGTTCATGCGTTCGCTGGTGTGGGCGAGGTTGACGCCTTCGCATTCGAAGGCTGCGGTGGGCTTGGCCGAGCCGACGCTGTGGCAGATGGCGCAGGCGTAGGTCTTGGCGATTTCAGCGCCTTTGGCGGCCTTGGCCTCGTCGAATTTCGGTTCCTTGCCGAGGAAGCCGGCGCCGGCTGTGCGGCGCATGGCGAAGACGGCGAGATCGGCCTGGGCCTTGGGGAAGGCGGGCATGCGCATCAAGAGCCAGGGACGCTCGCTCTTCTTGCGTTCACCTTTGAGGGCAGCGGCGAAGTACTTTTCGTCGAGTTTTTCGGCGAAGAGGCTCATCGGCGGGCGGGACTGGTCGACGAGGTGTTGTTCGTGGGTGAGGAGGTGCTTGGTTTCGCCGTGGAAGCCGGCGAGGCGCTCCTGGGTGCCGTTGTGGGCGTGGCAGGCGGCGCACTGCATCTTCTCGACCAGGCGCAGACCGGCTTCGCGACGGTCCTGGTTCGCGAGCGATTTAACACCTTCGGCGAGGAAGGTCTTGAGCGCGGCGGCGTCCTCAGCCTTGAGGCTGTAATCCGCGGTGGAGCACTTGTCCTTGCCGCTGAGCTTGGCGAGCGCTGTCGCTTTTGGAGCGGCGCCATCGTGGCATTGGGCGCAGCCGACGGAGGCGTAGAGCTCCTTGCCGCGGGCGACGTCGCCCGCGTCGACGGCGGCGGACTTCTCGAGCGAGCTGCCGAGCAGCCAGGCGGCGAGGTTGGCGCTTTCGACCTCACTGAGCTTGAAGTCGGGCATGCGGATGTCGCTGTTGTGCGCCTTGGGATTCTTCAGGAAGGAGACGAGTCCGGCGGCGGTGAATTTCTGGGCGACGCGGTGCAGGGGGATGCGGCCGGCGGCGGCGGTGGCGGAGGAGGGGAGGCTGTGGCAGGCGATGCAACCGAGGTTGTGGAAGCTTTCGCCGCCGAGCTTGGCGTCGCCGTTTGTCGCTGCCGCCGGGCTTCCTTGGCTGGCGAGGTAGCTGGCGATGTCGAGGGCGTCCTTCTCATTTTTGACCAGGGCCGGCATGGCGGTGTCGTGGCGCAGCTTGTGAGGATTGAGAATCCAATGGGCGAGCCAGTCGCGGTTGAAGCGAGCCCCCGCGTCCTTCAGGTCGGGCAAGGCGAGGTCGAGCTCGGGCATGCCCTTGCCGGCTTCGACGCCGTTGCCGTGGCACTTGCTGCAGGCGAGATCGGCGACCAGTTCGCGACCGCGGCGGAGCTGGGCGCTTTTGGCAAGGGCGACGTCGGGCTCGTGGAAGAGGATTTCGGCCGGGATGGCTTCCTGCGGGAATTTGTCCGAGCTCCAGAGGAGGCGGAAGCCGGAGCCGCCGTCGCCGCGGCTTTCGATTTCGATGACCAGTTCGTGGTCTCCTGGTTCGAGTTTCACGGCGCGTCCCTGAGTCGAAAGCGTCTGGAGGAATTGCAGGACCGGGGTGCCGTCGACGCGGACCGTCATCTGGCCGGAGTGGGGCGAGTTGAAGACGGCGGTGATCGGGTCCTTGATTCTGATGAATCCGCGCAGGGTGGTCTTGGTGGCTCCCCGGTAGGGACCGAGGAAGGCGGAATGAGCTTCGTCTTCGCGCACTTCCCAAGCGGCGTTCGGGGTGGTGAAGACGTCCTTGCCGGCGGGGGATTCCACCGTGACCTTGAGACCGGCGGCGAGATCCTTCTTGAAGGGCTCGGGCTTGGCGATTTCGGGGTGGGTGATGGCGGCGGGGTCGCTGGGCATCTGGTTGACGGTGCCGTAGATCTCGTATTCCAGGGCTTCGCCGGAGGCGGCGCTGATGCTGGAGGCGAGGCTCATCTGGTGGCAGACTTTCATGTTGGGGATGTCGAGGAAGACCGTCTTGCCGTCGGCGAGGAGGGTGGCGGAGCGGACCCAGACGCGGTCGCGGTTGGAGTAGCCCTTGGACTGTTCGGTGTAGGCCTTTTTCATCAGCTCCGTCTCGGGATTATCGACGGAGAACTCGCCGGAGCCGTAGGCCTTGCCCCAGACGTAGTTCCAGCGGGAGACCGAGTAGTTTCCGGCCTTTTCGGCGCTGGCCTTGTCGAGCGGGCAGGTCCAGGTGACGTAGGCGCCCTTGTCGGTGAACTTGAGTTCCTTGGGCATGCGCACGGGCTGGCCGGTGTAGCGGACGCGCTGGAAGGCGGTGAGGCGGGCGGCGGTGGTCTGCCAGCCTTGCAGGCCGGTGACGTAGAGCTGGCCGTCCTTGGCGTTGAAGCGCGAGCGCATCGAGCCGGAGGCGAGGTTGACTCCGATGCGGTAGACGCCGCCCTGGACCTGGTTGTCGGGGAGGTCCTGGCGCATCACCTTCATCAGGAAGCAGGTGCCGTAGGAGAGGTGCAGCATGTCGCCGGAGAAGGGGCCCCAGCGGTCATCGGGGACCCAGCACTGGTCGCCGTTGGAGTTGTCCATCGACATCGGGATCCAGCACAGGGGAGGGGTGAGCTTGTCGGATTTCTCGCCCTGGGCGGTGTCGGGGACGGAGGCGAACTTGCCGGCCTTGAACCACTGGATGCGGCCGGTGGGGACGGCGGTGCCTTCGTTTTCGCCGGCGGTGATCTCGCCTTTGGGGCCGACGCCGATGCCGTTGGGGGCGCGCAGGCCGGTGCCGACGACTTCCATCTTGGAGCCGTCCTTGCTGACCTTCATGATGGTGCCGTTGTGCGGAACGATGGTGTCGAAGCCCTTGCCGCCGCCCTTCACCGGGCCGCCCTTGGAGAAGTAGAAGTTGCCTTCCGGGTCGGTCTTCAGGTCGAAGGCGAACTCATGGAAGTTGCGGGTGGTCATGACGTCGTTGTTGAAGCACTCGTAGCGGTCGGCCTCGCCGTCGGCGTTGTCGTCGTGCAGGCGGGTGAGCTGGTCGCGGCCGTGGACGATGACCTTGTCGCCCTCGATTTTCAGGCCGAGGGTTTCGTAGAGGCCGGTGGCGTAGCGTTTCCAGGTGATCTTGTCGAACTTGTCGTCGATGCCCGAGACGATCCAGACGTCGCCGTTCCAGGTGCAGACTGCGGCGGTGCTGCCGTCGGCGAAGAAGTCGAAGGCGCCGATGCGCATCTTCGATTCCCAGGGGTTGTCGAAGGGCACCGGGATGTCATCGACGACATAGGCGGAGTGGTTGGCGGCGATCTCGCCTTTGACCGTGAGGATCTGGGGGTAGAGGCCTTGGCCGGGGGTGAGGAGATTGGTCAGGTCTTGGGGTGAGGCAAGTTGGCTCAACGCGGCCATGGTGGACCTGGAGATGCCGATGCGGGCCTTGGCGGCTTTGTCGCCCTTGGGAAAGAGGACGCAGAGGCGGCCTTCGTGGAGGACAAACTTGGCGCCGCAGTCGGAGGTCAGTCCGAGGACGAGGTTCTGGCCATTAGCCGACTTGCCGCTGGCGCTGAGGCCGCCTTCGGCGATGGCGGGGAGCTCCTTGCCGTCCATCAGGGCGAGGTAGAGATCTTCGCTGCGTTCACCGACATTGAGGTCGCGGAAGACCGCGCCGTCTTTGGTGCTGGGGTGATCGGCGACGCTGGTGCTGCCGACGGTGTATTGGAAAGTGATGTCCTCGCCGTGGCGGACCAGGCCTTTGTATTTGGCCCAGTCGCTGGGGATGCGGCCGGACTTGATCGGGCGGGGATCCTTGAAGCTGCCGCCCTTGGACCAGCCGGGGAGATCGCTGGTGCCGAGGAGCTCATCGCCGGAGGTTTCCATGGTGCCGCCGTGGGCGCCGTTGTAGGGCGTGCCGTTGCGCTTGGTGCGGCCTTGGAAGACGCAGGCACCGCGGAGGAGGTCGGTGTCGAAGGCGAAGGTCATGGGAGCGGCGTCGCCGCCCATCTCTACGTTGATCGACTTGAGGGCATCGGTCTTGGTGGACTGGACGTGCAGGACACCGGTGATGAAGGGGCCGTAATCCATCTTGTTCCACCACTCGCCCTTGCGGGCTTTGACCAGGGCGGCGTGGTCCTGGATCGGGGTTTCTTCAGCGGCGCCGAGGCCGAGGGAGAGGAGGAAGGAAAGGGCGAAGAAGGGTCTGATCATGAGGGGCTCCTGTGCAATTAGGCCGTTAGGCGACTTGGCTAAGAAACGACTCGAGATTAAAGGTTCCGTTGTCGGGTTTTTTACTTGGGCTTGTCGCGTTGCTTGAGGGGCATTCACTTGGCAGAGACGCTTTCACCGCGGGTTCTGAGCCTATTTGTGTCACATGCGATTGTTTGGCTGAGTGGTTTTTGATTCGGAATACGCGTTTATGACAGTTTCCCCAAGGCGCTCCGCTCCTAACGTGGTTTCACTCGCGGAACTCCACCTTGACACCCGGCAGGAGGCTGGGGAAGGCGGAGGGTTCGAACTGGCCGGGGCTGAAGATCACCCGTTTGAGGTGGCGGAACTGAGTCAGGAGGTTGAGATTTTTGAACTCGCTGTGGCGGAGGTCGAGAGTTTTGATGCCGAGTTCCTGCAGGGGGCCGAGGTCGGCGATCTCGCATTCCTGCAGGGAGAGGGAATTGAGGCTGCGGCAGTTGAGCAGCGGCGAGAAGTCGGAGACCTTGCAACGGATCATCGAGAGTTCTTCGAGCGGCATGTCTCGCAGGTGTTCGAGGGGGATGTTGCTGTCGACCAGGGTGAGGCTCTGAGCCGGGAAAGCCTGCAGGATCAAGGCCCAGTAGAGGCGCGGGGAGCCGCTGAGATCGAGATGGCGTCCGTCGAAGGTGATTTCCGGGTCGTGCTCGGGGCTGTTCATCAACTTGATCGTGCCGCGGACCAGAGCCAGGCGGTCCTCGATCTTGATAGGCTTGAGTACGAGTCGTTCGATCAGGCGGTTGAGGATGACCCAGTGACGCACCTTGGTCTTCTCCATGACCGAGAGAAGCTGCTCCACCGTCAGCTCCTGGCCGGGCCGGGCCAAGTCGCGGCCGTACTCGGCGATCTCGAGCATCTGGGCGAAGGAGGGGTTGCGGGTGTCATAGCGCCTGTAGGCGTCGGCCGAGGCGGCGAATTCGCCGCGGATGAAGTAGCCGTGTCCGAGGATGCCGTAGCAGCGGTTGAGCTGGGGATCGAGCTTGATCGCGGTCTTGGCGAGTTCCAGGGCCCTGTCGAAGTCCTCGGCCTCCTCCGCCTTGAGTGCCTTGGCGAGGAAACTCGGGGCCGCTTCGCGTCCGAGGATGGCGCTGCGCACCTGCTCTTCCTTGAGGGCAAGGAGATCGTGCTGGCGCTGACGGCGGGAGTCCTGGACATGGCCGAGAAAGAGGAGGGAGAGGATGAAGAAGCCGAGGCCGCTGACCGCGAGGGCGGCGCAGGTGAGGCGGTTGCGGCGGATCAGGAGAAGGAGTTGACGGGTGAAGCTGGCGGTCTCAGCCTGGGGCGCGAAGCCGTTGAGGTAGGCGTTGAGCTCGCGCTGCAGTTTCAAAACCGAGACGTAGCGCCGCGAAGGATCAAGGGCGAGAGCCTTGAGACAGATGGCCTCGAGACCGGGAGGGATCTTGTGGGTCTGGCGATGCTTGTCCAAAGGCTCGATCCTGCCGAGCCGGGTGGCCTCGACCAGATCGTCGACGCTGTCGCCGCGGAAAGGCATCTCGAAAGTCAGCAGGCTGTAAAGAATGGCTCCGAGGGAAAAGATGTCGCTGCGCTGGTCCTTGCGGGTGAAGGGGCCGCCGGCCTGTTCCGGCGACATGTAGCCGGGACTGCCCTTGATGTAGCCGTCGCGGGTGAGACTGTTGAGCTCCTGGCTGTCGAGCGAGTGTTCAAGCAGGACCGGGTCTTCGCAGACCTCGTCGAGGATCCGGGCCAGACCCCAGTCGCAGACCAGGACCTCACCGTGGGCGCTGACTTCGATATTGGCAGGCTTGAGGTCAAGATGGATGATGCCGTGCTGGTGGGCATAGGCCATCGCCTCGCAGATGCGGCAGAAGATGTTGATGCGGACTTCAAGAGGGAAGTCGCGGCCGGCCTGGGGATCTCCTTGGCGAAGCAGCTCGAGCACCGCCCCGAGATCGCGCCCTTCGACCAGTTTCATGGTGAAATAGGGGCTGCCCTCGGGCTTGGCGCCGATCTCGTAGACCGGCATGATCGCCGGGTGCTGAAGATAGGCGGTGATCCTCGCCTCCCTGAGAAAGCGCTCGCCGTCTTTCTCTGGATGGCGCATCTCGGCGCGGGCGACGAGCCGTCCGCTGCGGCGGTCGCGGCAGCGGAAAATCCGCTTCATGCCGCCTTCCTCGAGAAGCTGATCCTCTTCGTAGGGCCAGACACCGGCGCGCAACTCCTCCGGCAAGCCTTCGGGGCAGGCTTGGCGCACCGCCATGGCCTGGCTGAAGAATTGATTGAGGAGGCGGGGGTCGGACATCACAGGGCTCCCGGAATTGGCTACTTAGGAAAAAGCTAATCCGCCTTGGCGAAAGGCAAGCAGGGCGGAGGCGGTGAAAAATTCGAAGAAATTTGCCGGCGTCCTGCAACGGAGGGAACATCGCCGGTGCTTATAGCTCATAGGTGATCGCCCTGAATCGCCCCGCACATCCGCAACCCCAAAGGAAAGTCCCATGATCGAATCCTCCTTCTCCCGCCGTGGATTCCTCCAGGCCGGCGCCGCCGCCGGCGCCCTCGCTGCCGCTCCCAGCATCTTCGCCCGCAACGGCGCCAAGGGTGCCAATGAGACCATCAACATCGCCCTTATCGGTTGCGGCGGCCGCGGCAGCGGCGCCATCGTCAACGCCCTCAACGCCGACAAGAACACCCGCCTCGTCGCCATCGGCGACGTCTGGGCCGACAAGATCCCCGGCGTCCTCAACGGCCTGAAAGGCTTCGGCGACCGCACCGTCGTCGGCGAAGACCGCCGCTTCTCCGGCGTCGACGCCTACAAGGCGATCATGGCCCTCCCCGACGTCGATCTGGTCATCCTCACCACTCCTCCCGGCTTCCGCCCCCTCCACATCGAAGCCGCGGTCGAAGCCGGCAAGCACGTCTTCGCCGAGAAGCCCCTCGCGGTCGACCCCGCCGGCTGGCGCAAGGTCAAGGCCGCCACCGACAAGGCGAAGGAAAAAGGCCTCTGCTTCATGACCGGCTTCTGCTACCGCTGGGACATGCCCAAGGTCGAAGCGATGAACCAGGTCCTCGGCGGCAAGGACAAGAACGCCACCGCCGCCTACACCCGGGAAGTCCTCGGCGTCAGCGCCCCCTCGGCCTCGCTCCTCGGCGACGTCAAGGCCGCCTACTGCCACTACAACACCGGCGGCCTCTGGGTCAAGAACATCGACCCCTCCTGGTCGAAGGCCGAGATCCAGCTCCGCAACTGGCTCTACTACACATGGCTCTCCGGCGACCACATCGTCGAACAGGGCATCCACAACGTCGACAAGATCTCCTGGGTCTTCAACGACGAAGCTCCGGTCGGCTGCACCAGCATGGCCGGCCGCCAGAGCCGCACCGATGAGAAGTTCGGCAACATCTACGACCACTTCGCCGTCCGCTACGACTTCTCCGGCAACCGCTACGCCATGTTCAGCTGCCGCCAACAGGAGGGCACCGCCTCCGACGTCAGCGACCGCATCATCGGCAGTAACGGCTACATGAACCTCCAGGAAGGCCGTCCCCAGATCGTCGACAACGCCGGCAAGCAGCTCTGGCGCTACAACAATCCCAAGGGCGGCGACATGTACAACAACGAGCACAAGGTGCTGAACGCCGCGATCCGCGCCGGCAATGCCTTCAACTGCGCCGAGCAGGCCCTCAACTCCTGCGCCATGGGCATCATGGGCCGGATCGCCGGCTACACCGGCCAGTACGTCAAGTACGAGGATTTCCTGAAGATGGAGGAAGACCTCTTCCCCGCCGGCTTCAACCTCGGCATGGACCTGGCCTTCCCCGCCGTCGCCATCCCCGGCAAGACCAAGATCAAGTGATCTGAACCGGCCATCCCCGCAGCCCCGCAAGGAAACTTGCGGGGCTGCCTCTTTCCGGCCTCGACTGAGGCCGCCGCCCGGAGCTATAGTGTGGTCAGGAAAACCCACAGGAGCCCTTATGCGCCAGATCCGCTGCGCCCTCGCCACGCCGAACCAGACCCCTCTCGACTGGGATGGCAACGAAGCCCGCATCCGCGCGGCGATGGATGCCGCCCGCGCCGGCGGCGCCAGCCTGCTCCTCCTTCCCGAAATGGCTCTCTGCGGCTACGGCTGCGACGACGTCTTCCTCGCCCCCCACCTCTACGACACCGCCCTCGCCGCGATCGAAAACCTGGCGCGTCACAGCCAGGGCCTCTTGACGGTCGTCGGCATGCCCCTGATCGCCGACGGCCAGCGCCGCAGCGCCGCGGCGATCTTGCACGAGGGGCGCATCGCCGGCTTCCACCTCAAGCGCCACCTCGCCAACGACGGCCTCCACTACGAACCCCGCTGGTTCTGCGGCTGGCCCGCCGGAGAATTGAGCTCGGTCGCCCTGGCCGACGGCTCCCTCGTCCCCTGCGGCGACCTCGGAATCGAGATCGACGGCCTGCGGATCGGCTTCGAGATATGCGAGGACGCCTGGGTGGCGGAGCGCCGCCGCGGCCGCATCGCCAGGCTGGCGCCCGATCTCGTCCTCAATCCCTCGGCCTCACACTTCGCCTTCCATAAACAAGCCAAGCGGCGCGAACTGGTCCGCCAGGGCTCCGAACTCTTCTCCTGCGCCTACCTCTACGCCAACCTGCTCGGCAACGAGGCCGGCCGCTCGATCTACGACGGCGGCTGCTTCGCCGCCCGCGACGGCTTTCCGCTGTTCGAAAGCTCCCGCTTCTCCCTGCGGGAAGTCGAGATCCACCTGCTCGATCTGGATCTGCCGGAGAAATCGCGATCCCCGCAAGAAGGCCTGCTGCCACTCTCCGGCAAGCTCGGCGCACCGTCCACCGCCCTCCCTCCTCGTGCCGCCGCTCCTTCCTGGGCGGAAGACGAAGAGTTTCTCCTCGCCGAAACCCTCGGCCTCTGGGACTTCATGCGCAAGTCGCGCAGCCGCGGCTTCGTCCTGTCGCTTTCCGGCGGCGTCGATTCCGCCGTCTGCGCCGTCCTGGTGCGGCTCATGGCCGAGCGCCTCTGGCGCGAGCTCGGCACCGAGGGGCTGGGGCGCGCCCTCGCCTGGTGGCCCGAGGCCGCGACCTGCCGGAGCCTCGAGGAGATGATGCCGAAGCTGCTGATCACCGCCTACCAGGGCACCGCCAACTCCGGCGAGGTCACCCGGGGAGCCGCCGCCGCGGTCGCCGCGACCTGCGCCTCGGAACACCGCGAATATGAGCTGCAAGCCGTGCTCGAAGCCTATCACGCCTTCGCCGCCGACACCCTCGGCCGGCCACTGCGCTGGGACAGCGACGACATCGCCCTGCAGAACATCCAGGCCCGCATCCGGGCGCCCTCGGTATGGATGCTCGCCAATCTCCGCAACGCCCTCCTGATCACTACTTCCAACCGCAGCGAAGCAGCGGTCGGCTATGCCACCATGGACGGCGACACCGCCGGCTCCCTCGGGCCGATCGGCGGTGTCGGCAAGACCTTCCTGCGCGCCTGGCTGAATCGCCTCGAATTCGAAAAACTCGCCGGCTTCGGCCCCTTCCCCGCCCTCGGCCTGGTCAACCGCCAGGCCCCGACGGCGGAACTGCGGCCGCCGGAACGCAGCCAGACCGACGAGGCCGACCTGATGCCCTACGAAGTGCTCGACGCGATCGAGAAGGCGGCGGTCCTCGAACGCCTGCCTCCGAAGGCGATCCTGCCCAGATTGGCGCGCGACTTCGGCGACCGCTGGGAAGAGTCGCGCCTGCGCGCCTGGCTGAAACGCTTCTACGCCCTCTGGTGCCGCAACCAGTGGAAACGCGAACGCTACGCCCCGAGCTTCCACATCGACGACGAAAACCTCGACCCCCGTTCCTGGTGCCGCTTCCCCATCCTCTCCGGCGGCTTCGCCCGGGAATTGGCCGAACTTGATCAAATTCCTCCTTGACACTTCGCTTCGCAGCTTTAATTTTTTCGCCCGTTGTGGTGGCCATAGCTCAGTTGGTAGAGCGCTGGATTGTGATTCCAGTTGTCGCGGGTTCGAGCCCCGTTGGCCACCCCACAAGCCCTTTTTCCAGAAGGTGGCCATAGCTCAGTTGGTAGAGCGCTGGATTGTGATTCCAGTTGTCGCGGGTTCGAGCCCCGTTGGCCACCCCACCCTCACCAGAGGCGTCCGGAACCCCGGACGCCTCGCCCTTTTTCCCCGCCGTGCTACAATGGGCGCCGTCCAAAACCCCATGGAGATTTCAGATGCAATTGATCCCGTCCCCGGTGATGCCCAAGGGCTTCTCCTGCGCCTCGAAAAACTGCGGCATCAAGGCCGGCGGCAAGAACGACCTGTCGCTCTTCTACTCGGAAGTGCCCGCCGCCGCCGCCGCGATGTTCACCCGCAACCAGGTCCCCGGCGCCCCGGTGATCGTCGGCCGCGAGCTGATCAAGAAGGGCCAGCTGCAGGGCATCGTCGTCAACTCCAAGGTCTCCAACGTCGGCACCGGCGAAGCCGGCGTCGCCAACGCCCGCCGCATGGGCCTCGCCGCGGCCAAGGAACTCGGGGTCTCGCCGGAACTGGTTCTGATGAGCTCCACCGGGGTCATCGCCGTGCCCCTGCCGATCGAGAAGATCGAGGCCGGCGTCGTCGGCATGAAGGCCGATCTGGTTCCCGACCCGATGCTCGGCGCCCTCGGCATCATGACCACCGACTCCTACCCCAAGGCCTGCTGCGTCCAGTTCGACGGCTTCACCATCACCATCATCGGCAAGGGCTCGGGCATGATCGAGCCGAACATGGCCACCATGCTGGTCTACGCCTTCACCGACGCCCAGCTCAGCTCCGCCGAGATCGATAGCGCCTTGCGCAAATCGGTGCACATCACCTTCAACATGCTCAGCGTCGACACCGACACCTCCACCTCCGACACCTGCGTCATCCTCGCTAACGGCCTCGCCGGACGTCCCGACCTGAACCGCTTCCAGCAAGCTCTCGACATGGCCTGCACCAAGATGGTCGAGCTCCTCGCCCGCGACGGCGAAGGCGCCACCAAGATGATCAAGGCAGATATCGTCGGCGCCGTCGATGAACGCGAAGCCCGCATCTACGCCCGCTCGATCATCAGCTCGCCCCTGATCAAGACCATGGCCTACGGCGCCGACCCCAACATCGGCCGACTCCTCATGGCGCTCGGCAAGTGCTTCGACAACACCTTCGACCTGACCAAGCTGCGCATGTGGGCCAACGGCATCCTGATCTACGAGAACTGTCTGAAGGCTCCCTACGACGACGCCGAGATGCGCAAATCGCTCTCTGGCGACCCGATCATCTTCCGCATCGACCTCGGCCTCGGCGCCGGCCAGGCCACCGCCTACGGCTGCGACTTCACCGAAGGCTACATCACCGAGAACGCAGCGTATTACTCCTCCTGAGGTTCGGGCTTCGCAATGTCCTCGAAGCCCCGGCCACCGCGCCGGGGCTTTGTTCATCTATTGGATCGCTGGCGTCCCGCCGGCTGTAGCTCAGTTGAACAACCTCGACTTTCATGGCAAAGCTTGCATTTGGGCTGGCATCGGTGCTAGCTTGTGGAAATCATCAAAGGAATACGCTCATGAATCCATCGTTTGACTACCGAACCCGTCGTGCGATGATTATTATCTTCCTCTTCAGTGCCTTGATCTCCTTATTCATGGCCGGCTTTACCGCCTATCAGACGTCGACATTTTTGAAAACGGCAGTGCGAGCGGATGGGATTGTCACCGAGATGGCGGAAGTTTCTGGAGACTCTGGAGTAACTTATGCGCCAGTCTATAGCTTTTTCGATGCTAAAGGCATCAAGCACAGTGGACGATCCAATCACTCTAGCAATCCACCGGGCTTCCAGGTCGGCGACAAGCTGCCGATTTTGTATGATCCGCAAGATCCCTCTTCTAGCCGTCCCGATGCCTTCGGATCCTTGTGGTTCATGTCTTTGGTATGCGGCGTGATTGGGCTGATTAATCTTCCGCTTGGCTTAGGCTTTTTGTTCTGGCCGAAGATTCAACAAATGATGCATCGTCGTTCAGAAGCAGGGCTTGAGTAATGCCCAATTTCTTCGCTCCTTGGACCTCCATCCCCGCTGACTTTCCCGAGTCTGCCTGGGGCCGAGCCACCGATTTTCCCGTGCAAGACCAAAACAAGCACAAGCAAGCACGAACTTGTTGCTTGTTGGATGTGGTCGCTCGTCGCGAAGCGACGGTATGAGTGTAGCCGGGGGTTTTAACCCCCGGATAGGATCGCAAGGGAAATGCCGTCGCGAAGCGACAGGATGACATTTCGGCGATGGCGACGCAATCGGCATCCCCAAGCGCACCTGTCACCGCGTCGCTGCCGCGACGCCGAATTCCTCGCCACACGCACCGGGGGTTGAAACCCCCGGCTACACTCATTCCGTCGCTTCGCGACGAGCTGCAGAGCGCACAGCGCAAACTGCGCTCGATCTGGACTTGCATAGGTCGAAAATTCTTCGCGCCTTCGCGCCTTCGCGTGAGATCCGCCTTGACCGGAGTGACACAGGTCGGATTTCTCCGGCTTCATCGATTATCTCAGCGCCGCCATCGACAAGCGCTGGCCTTTGGATTCCTACGGCAAAGGATATGAGGAATGACCCTCAGCGCCCGAGCTACTCAAGCCTCTGGACTTTTACAGCTTTTGCAAGTATTTTTGGGCGAAGAGTGAAGGACGAATCATGACCACTTTGGAATTGCTCAAGGAAGCGCAAGATCTCCCCATTGAAGAACGGGCGCTCTTGGCAGACTGCTTATTGCGCAGCCTTCAGCCTGGTGACCCCGAGCTGAGTGCCCAGTGGCTTGCGGAAATCCGCCGCAGAGCTCAGGCGCTTGAAGAAGGCAGAGCCAGCACTATCAGTCTTGAAGACTGGCGCCAAAAGGTGCGGCGTCGCTTCCCACGATGAACTTGCGTATCGAGGCTGCTGCCGAAGAGGAAATCTGGCAGGCGATCGAGCATTATGAGACTTGCCGACAAGGGCTCGGTTAAGTCGACGCCTGTTTCGAATGGATCCTGCAGCATCCCTTGGCTCGACCCATCTTCGATGGTGCCAGCCGTCGCTGCCAATTGCGCCGGTTTCCTTATACCGTGGTCTATCAGGCTTCACTCGATCAGATCACCGTCCTTGCGGTGATGCACCAAAATCGCGAACCCGGTTACTGGCACAAAAAGCCTTGAATCCTGACAGCCTGCATGCTCCCAGCTGGCAATATCCCGGCAAGCCCATTGAGCAATCTCTTGCCGGCTAAGCTAAAGCCCGGAGCCTCAGCGCCCGAGCTTCTTCAAAAGCTCCTGACGTCGCGAGCGGTAGCGGTTTTCCGCCTCTTCGTAGTCATCCGCCTTGCCGGCCTGTTTGAGCGCGCCGATGACGATCAGAATGAGCATGCCGAAGCCGAAAAGCGGAAAGATGGCGGGAGCCCCGATCGAATTGGCGCTGCCGATGAAAAACAGCAGGAAGCCGATTGGCAGGATCAAGACGAGACAGCCGAGATTGGCGCCTTCCGGTTTCTCCGGATTCCCCTGGCGGTCGCGAGTCAGGTGCCCCTCCCGTTCCAACAACCATTCGCGATCCAGGCGCTCCAGCTCGTTCTGCCACTTGATCTGCTCAAGGTCTCCGGCGAGATCGCGGATCTCGTCGCGGACCTGCCGGAGGATCTCGGTGTAGTAGACGCCTTCGCCTTGGACAAGCTTGAGGCTCGAGCCGCAGAAACGACAGGTGACGAAGGGCGACGAAGCCGGGATCTGCAAAGGAGCGGCGCAGTGATTGCAGGCGACGGGGATGATTTCCATGACAGGCCTCCTCGGGGGATGGTCCTCCATCCTAGCCTCCCGCGACGCGTCCGTGCTTTCCGAGTCGCGGGGAAAGACGGAATCCGCCGCGGCCACTAAGTTCGGCAAAAGCGGAGCGATTCCGTAACCCGCCCGCCTCCCGGCTTCCTCTCCTCCCGTGGAAAGCCTGAACCCCGGAGACCTCTTCCCCATGATGCGCCTGCTCAGCCTCGCCGCCGCCATCCTCCTCCCCGCCGCCGCCCCGGCCGCCGAGGACCGCGCCGTGCCCCCGCGTCCGCCCAACATCATCGTCATCCTCGCCGACGACCTCGGCTGGAACGAACTCGGCTGCATCGGCGGCGCCCGCTTCCCCAGCCCGAACCTCGACCGCCTCGCCCAAAACGGCCTGCGCTTCTCCCAGGCCTACGCCAACGGCGCCAACTGCCAGCCCTCCCGCGCCTGCCTGCTCTCCGGCAACACCACGCCGCGCCACGAAGTCTACGCCGTCTCCTCCACCGACCGCGGCCCCGACGGCCCGAAACGACTCGTCCCCGTCCCCAACCGCGATGGCCTGGCCATCGCCGACATCACCTTGGCCGACGCCCTCAAGTCGGCCGGCTACGCCACCGGCCACTTCGGCAAATGGCACCTCGCCGGCAAGACCGGAGCGCTCCCCACCCAGCAGGGCTTCGATCTCAGCTACGACTCCTTCGGCGAGGGGCCGCTGAAGGAAGGCCATGAAGGCAATGAAAAAGGGCCGCCCTCCGACCCGAAAGGCGTCCATGCCCTCACCGACAAGGCCCTCGCCTTCATCGAGACCCACAAGAAGCAGCCCTTTTTCGTCTATCTGGCGCACCACGCGGTGCACGGCCCCTACCAATCGGCCCCGGAGGATCTCGCCAGGCTCAAGCCGAAGGAGGGCAAGGCCGCGCTCTATCTCGGCTGCCTCGCCTCCCTCGACCGCAGCGTCGGCAAGCTGGTCGCCCGCCTCGACGAGCTCGGGCTCTCCCGCGACACGGTGATCTTCTTCGCCTCCGACAACGGCGGCAACGAGCTCTCCCTCGAACCTCTGCGCGGCGCCAAGGGTGGCTACTACGAAGGCGGCATCCGCATCCCCCTCATCGTCCACGCCCCCGGACGCCTCAAGCCCGGCATCCTAGCCGCCCCGGCCCAGCTCACCGACCTCTTCCCCACCGCCCTCGAACTCGCCGGCATCCCGGCCCCCAAGACCCTCGACGGCAACAGCCTCGTCCCCGCCTTCTCCCAAGGCGCCCTGGCCGAGCGCGACCTGTTCTGGCACTTCCCCGGCTACCTCGAAAAACCGGTGCCCCGCGGCCGCCCCGCCGACGTCAAGGACGGCTTCCGCAGCCGCCCGGTCAGCGTCATCCGCCGCGGCGAATGGAAGCTCCACCTCTTCCACGAGGAATGGCTGCTCGACGGCGGCCGCGCCGCCCTGCCCGGCAATCACGCGGTCGAGCTCTACAATCTCGCCCAGGACCCGGGCGAACAGCGCGACCTCGCCGCCACCGAGGCGGCCAGGCGCGACGAATTGCTCGAGGCCCTCCTCGCCTGGATGAAACGCACCGAGGCCAAATTCGGCAGCCTCCGCAGGGGGGAGGAGAAATAGCCCGGGGATGAGCGCGTCGCCTCAGATTCCGGCCGGAACCGGGTAGTTTTCCCGAGGATCGAGATGGACCAGGCATTCCGATCCGGGCCAGCGCTCGACCACCCGCTGCTCCAGCGCCTCGGCGATGTCATGCGCCTGCCGCAGCGGCAGAGAGCCGTCGACCTCGATATGGAGCTGGAAGAAATAGCTGGTGCCCGACTGGCGGGTCTTGAGATCGTGGAACCCGAGGATGCGCTTGTCGCAACGGACAAGGCCGGCGAACTCGCATGTCACTTCCGCCGGCAGCTCGTGATCGAGCAGCATGTCGAGGGATTTGCTGATGATCTGCCAGGCGGAACGGATGATCAGGATGCCGGTGAGCAGGCCGGCGACCGCGTCGGCATAGGGGACGCCGCGGGCTTCAAGGAGGAGCGCGACAATGACGCCGGCGTTGGCGAGCAGGTCCCCGACGTAGTGGAGGGAGTCAGCTTCGATCGCGGTCGACCCGGAGATCCGGATGGCATAGCGCTGGAAGAGGACGAGGAAGGAGGTCAGGACCATCGACAGCAACATGACGCCGATGCCGAGCCCGGTGTGCTCAAGTTCGCGAGGGTGGATGAAGCGGTCGGCGGCATTCCACAGGACTGCGACGGCGGAGCCCATGATGAAGGCGGCCTGGGCGAGGCCGGCTATGGCTTCGGCCTTGCCGTGGCCGAAGCGGTGCTCTTCGTCAGGCGGCTGAAGGGAGTAGCGGACGGCGAGCAGGGTGATGATCGAGGTGAAGGCGTCGAGGAGCGAGTCGAGCAGCGAGGCCATCAGGGTGACGGATCCGGTGGCTCGCCAGGCCCAGAGCTTGGCGACGATGAGGATCAAGGCGACGGCGACCGAAGCGCGTGCGGCGGCGGTCATCAGGCGGGCATGACGTGCGTCCTGAGGGGGGCTGGAGGAGCTGGCGGCATCCATGGGGAATCCTAGGAGCTGGAGAAAAGTGGAGCGGCAATCTAGCCTGCCCGGCGAGGATTTCCGCCGTCCGGCGCTAAAGTCCGGAGATCAACCAGGAGTCCCGAACATGCGCCCAGTCCTCGTCGCCGCCGTCGCTCTCTCCCTGTTCCCGAGCTGCGTCTACACCACGGACCGCAGCCGCGACCTCGCGGACTGCTTCACCTGCGAAGTCGGCCGCACCAACGGCCTGAAGCTGCGGGCCAGCGGCCTCACTCTCGGCGCCGACTTCCACCAGCCCAAGACCGGGCTGGCCCAGGGGCGATTCTTCTACACCGAGGACGCCGATGCCAAAGGAGAAGCCCTGGAAGGCCATCTGCTGCTGGTCGGCGAGGAGCGCACCAGCTTCGACCCGGCGGACATCGCCGGCAAGCGCCATAAGCAGTGGAAGACGGACCAGTTCCTGATGAGCTCGTGGTGCGAAAATCCCTGGTCCGACTGGCCCGGCGACGAAGCCGGAGCCGCATATTACGGTCAGCTCGAGGCGACCCTTGGACTTTACGGCGGCCTGAAGCTCGGCGTCAACGCCGCCGAGATTGGCGACCTCTTCCTCGGTCTCTTCGGCGTCGATCTCCTCGAAGACGACGTGGCCGACCAGGAGATCGACGCGGACTGAAATCCGGAAGCCAGCCCGGCCGACCGAGCAGGCCCGGCGAATTCAGGTCTCGCTGCGGCGGTAGGAGCTGGGCGACACGCCCATGATGCGCTTGAAGGCGCGGTGGAAGTTCTGGAAGTCGACGTAGCCGACCTCGTAGGCGATCTCGCTGAGGGTCAGCGAGCTCTTCTTGATCAGGACGATGGCGTGATAGATCCGCAGCTCGTTCAGGTAGGAGACGAAGCTCTTTCCGGTGATGTCCTTGAAGACCGAACGGAAATAGGTGGAGCTCAGGCCGCTGCGCTCGATCATCTGCTCGACATGCAGGTCCTTGCGGTAGTTCTCCTGGATGTAGCTGATGATCTGCTGGACCTTGGGGAAATGCTGCCGCAAGGGGTGCAGCGGCTGGGGCGCCGGCCCCTCCTTGAGCTTGAGGTAATGGCGGGCGAGGAGCGACAGGACGCGGATGAAGTTGGCGTGCAGGGAGAGCCTGGCGATCTCGCCGTTGTCGTTGAAGTCGTCCTGCATCTGCCAGAAGAGATCGCGCAGAACCAGCGCCTCGGCCTCGACGAGGTTGAACTTGCGCAGGACGCAGGCGCCCTTGGCGATGTCGAGGAAAGGAGCGAAATAACAGCGGGTGAAGCGCGGCGAGTCGTCGACGGTGAAGGGGGTGTCGAAGGCGGTGTCGACGAAGGAGGGCATGAAGCTGACGGTGAAGATCTCGGCGCCGGGCATGTAGTCGTTGCGGTGCATCATGAAGCTGGGGACGACGATGATCTCCCCGGCGCGGACGTGATCGACCTTGCCGTCGGTCTCGTGGGTGCACTCGCCCTTCTCGACGTAGAGCATCTGCATGAATTCGTGGCTGTGCTCCTGCGAAACCAGGCGGACCAGAGCCTCCGACTCGGAACGGACGACGTTGTGCGAGATATGGAAGGGGAAGTCGAGCGACACGGTGGTGTCGGCGGTGTAGACCTTGAAGAACTGGTTGTTGCTCATGGGGCGGCCCTTGGAAAGATGAGTGAATCTAGAGCCGGTTCAGGAAGCCGTCCCGGCGAAGGGCCGGTAAAGGCTGTCACGCTCGACCGGAGAACGGCCGCGGCGGCTGATCTCGTCGCGCAGGAAGCCGGAGGTGAGGGTGGGATTCTGCATCGAGCCGGCCATCGAGTAGATCTTGGTCGAGTCATCGACGGTGCCGTCGAGGTCGTCGACGCCCCATTGGAGGGCTTCGAAGGCCTTGTCGACGCCGAGCATCACCCAGTAGGCCTTGAGGTGGGGGATGTTGTCGAGGAAGAGGCGGGCGACAGAGTAGTTGCGCAGGTCCTGCTCGAGGTCGACTTCAGGCATGTCGGACATGCGGTTGTTCTCGTTGCGGAAGCGGAGGGGGATGAAGGCCATGAAGCCGCGGGTCTTGTCCTGCAGGTCGCGCAACTGCTTCATGTGGTCGACGCGGTGGGCGAAGGATTCGATATGGCCGTACAGCATGGTGGCGTTGCTGCGCAGGCCGATGCGGTGGCCGGTGCCGTGGACTTCGAGCCAGCGGTTGGCGGGGGCCTTGCCGCCGGCGATCTTGCGGCGCACCGAGTCGTCGAAGATCTCGGCGCCGCCGCCGGGGAGGGATCCTAGCCCGGCGCCTTGCAGACGTCGCAATGCGTCTTCGACGCTGACGCCGCTGACCTTGGCCATCCAGGTGATTTCGACCGCGGTGAAGGCCTTGATGTGGAGCTCGGGGCGGCGCTGGCGGATGAAGCCGACGAGGGCTTCGCCGAAGTCGACGCCGCGCTCCGGGTGGACGCCGCCGGTGATGTGGATCTCGGTAAGAGCGCCAACTGGGTAGGCGTCAAGGCGGCGAGCCAGCTCGTCGAAGCCGTAGTCCCAGGCTCCTTCGGCCTCGGTGGCGCCGGGCTTGCGGGCGAAGGCGCAGAACTTGCAGGCGTAGACGCACTTGTTGGTCGGTTCGAAGTGGATGTTGCGGTTGTAGAAGGCGGCGTCGCCGTGGCGGCGGCGGCGCTCGGCATCCGCCCTCTGCCGCAGCCAGTCCGAAGGAGCGGATTCATACAGCCAGAGCGCCTGCTCCGGGCTCAGGCGGCGTCCGGCATCCAGGTCGCTAGTGATGGTCTCAAGCATCTCAATGTCTCCGGTGATTCTCGTCCGGCAAGCTAGCATCCGGCGCGGAATTGAGAAGGCGGGGCAGGGCTAACAAAAGGCCCGCCGGGAAGGCGGGGGCAGTGGAATCGATTGTCAGTGACGGCGCGGCGGCATGCGCCTAAGCATCGCCTCTGGCGTTCTTGGGTTTCGGCAGCAGCCAGAGGAGGAGGCCGGCGAGGAGGAGGAAGAGGCCGGAGCCGGCGAGGCTGGTGGTGTAGGGAATTTGCATGTCTTTAAGAGCGCCGCTGAAGTAAGCCGTGCAGCCGCCGAAGCCGGCGCCGACGAGGTTGAGGAATCCATAGCCGGTGGCAGCGAAGCGTTCGTCGATATGGCTGCGTAGCATCGGCATCAAGTTGGCGTCGAGGGCGCCCTGAGCCAGGCCCTGGCAGCAGAGGCAGGCGATGAAGAGGTACAGGGGCAGATCCAATAAAGTGCAGAGGATGACCGGGCCGGCGAGGAGGAAGAGGAGGGCCGGGACCAGCGACCGGGCTTTGGCCTGAGTCCGGATCCAGCGGTCGACCAGGAGGGCCGAGGCGATGCAGGCGACGTATTTAGCGATCGAGCTCGGCCCGGTGGCGTAATAGGCCGAATCCGTGAGGGAGATCTTGAACTCCTCCTGGATCATCAGAGGGCCCCAGGTGAGGATGAACCAGTTGCCGACCGAGGCGCAGCCCATGACTCCGAGGAGCATCCAGAACGCCTTGACGCGGAAGAGGCTTCCGAGGATTTCCCGGATCGAGGGGCGGGGTTCCGGAGGAGTCGGGGCGGTCTCTTCTGCTGCGGCGGTTTCGCTCTTGCCCGGTTCCTTGAGGAAGAGGATGAGGAGGAATGCGTAGGTGATGCCGATCAGGCCGAAAATGGCGAAGGCGAGGCGCCAGCCCTGGGATTCGGCGGTGGCGGCCCCGAGGCCGGCGAGGGCCTGGCCGGCGTAGATGCCGCTCATGTGCAGGCCAGTGGCAAGCGAGCGGGTGGGGCCGCGGTGGAAGTCAGTAATCAGGGCGAGGGCGGCGGGGATGTAGAAGGCTTCGGAGATGCCCATCAGGGCGCGGGCGACGAGGAGCTGCTCGTAGGTCTGGCAATGGCCGGTGGCCCAGGTGACCAGTGACCAGACGACGAGGGAGATCAAAATCACCAGGCGGCGGGAATAGCGGTCGGCGAGGATGCCGCCGAGGGGCGAGCAGGCGGAGTAGATGAAGAGGAAGACCGCGGTGAGCAGGCCGAAGGCCTTGTCGGTCTGGGGAAGGTCGCGGCAGATCGGCATCTTCATCGTCCCGAGAAGCTGGCGGTCGAGGTAGTTGAGCATGGCGACGAAGAAGAGCAGGCCGACGCAGGCCCAGGCGCCGCGGGGCAAGGCGAGATCTTGACTGCTGAGGCGGCCGAGCGAGCCGAAGCCGTGGCGGCGGATCTGCCAGCCGATGCAAATCGCGGCGAGCAGGGAGAGTCCGAGGACGAGCATGTCGACGGTGGAAAACTGGAAGCGAGGAAGCAGCTCGGAGCTGAAGTTTTGCGGCGTCCGCACGCCGGGCCGGATTTCGCCGGAGATCGAAATCAGGTTGCGGCCGGCGACCAGCAGCGGCGTGGTGACGATGCCTTCCGGCCATTGGCCCAGGTTCGACCAGGCTTGGCGGCGCGGGTCGTAGGCGAGGATTTCGCGCCGCTGGCCGGGATGTTCCTGCGGCTTCTTGCCGAAGTGGGCGCCGTCATCGCCGCCGACGAAGAGGAGAAAGCCTTCACGTGCGGCCGCCGGCCCGGCGCAAGCTGCGAGGGGCCGAGGCATGCGGGCGGGCGGCGCCAGCCACATGTCACCAGGCTTTTTCGCCGTCGGCAGGAAACTCAGCCCGCTGGCGAGGTATTCCCGCGTCGGCTTGCCGTCTGAGCCGCTCTTGAGGAAGCAGCCGCCGAAGAGGTGGATGCGGCCGTCAAGCGCGCCGGCAGTGGCGAGGATCCGTCCTTCGCCGGGAAGATCGGGGAGCTTGACCCAGGACTGCTTGAGACTTTCCGGCTGGGCCGGATCGATCTTGGAAAAGTCCAGTTTGTAGACCGAGCGCGAGGCGGAAACGGCCTCCGGTGAGCTTGAGCCGCCAAAGACGAAGAGCTGTCCGTTGTCGCTGCAGAAGGCGGGATAGGCGAGGGGCTCCGGCAGCGGCGCCAGGGCGTGGGCACCCCCCTTCGCGTCGATCAGCCAAGTCGCATCGAAATGCTGCCTGGCGTCGCAGCCGCCGGCAATGATCAATCCCTTGGGTGATGCAGCAAAGGCGGCATAGGCGAGAGGGTGCGGCAGCGCCCCGATCCGGCTCCAGGCTCCCTGGCGAAGCAGATAGATGTCGTCATGAAACACTTTCGCCCCGCCTTCCCAGGGAGCCTGGCCCGGGAAGTTGGCGCCGCCGACACTCAGCACGCTCAGTGGCGCATCCGGACCGGAAAGCAAGGCGGCGGCAAGACCGGCTCGGCCCGTCGCGTCAGGCAGCGCCGGCAAACCCTGGCCGCTTCGGATCTCCAGCTCGGCCCGCACAGGCAGCACCAGGAAAAGAAGTCCGACGGCAAATGATGTGAGGAGCTTCTGAATCATGGTCAACCCGCCTCTGATTGTATTGATTTTATTTTCAAATTATAAATCCAATACATTCACAAGTCAAGGGAAGGTCCGCTCATTCCCCGCGGAACAGTTTTTCGACTGCGGCGCAAAGTTGACTGGCCTTGTAAGGCTTGCCGATGTAGCTGGCGTGCTGCTGGAGGAGGAGTCGGTCGATGCTGCCGCTGCGGTCGAAGCCCGAGGCGATGAGGATGGGGATGTCTGGATTGATATCGCGCAGCTTGGCGAAGGCCTCATGACCGCTCATGCGGGGCATCACCATGTCGAGCAGGATGAGGTCGAAGGCAGGATCTTCGGTGTAGACCTTGATCGCTTCGAGGCCGTCGCCGGCGATGCGGGTCTCATAGCCGGCTTCGCCGAGGATGTCGGAAGCGAGCTGGGCGAGCATGGTCTCGTCGTCGACGATGAGGATGCGGCCTCGCCGCGTCGATCCGGATGGGCTTTCAACGTTGGACTTGTCGTCGGCGGCGGCTTTGGCGAGGGGCAGGCAGATGCGGAAGCAGGTGCCTTGGCCGGGTTCGCTTGAGACCTCGATGCGGCCGCGAGCCTCCTGAACCGAGGAGTAGACGCTGGCGAGACCGAGGCCAGTCCCCTTGCCGACGTCCTTGGTGGTGAAGAAGGGATCGAAGATCTTCGGCAGAATCTCCTTGGGGATGCCGGTGCCGGTGTCGCTCACTTCGATGAGGAGGACTGCGTCGTCGCCCACTCCGTCGTTGCGGGTGGCGAAGGTCAGGCTGCCGCCTTTTGGCATGGCGTCGCGGGCGTTGATGCCGAGATTGATCAAGGCGTTCTGCAGCATGCTGGCGTCGCCGGTGACCGTGTCGCGCTCGGCCTCGAGCTTGAGGATGATTTCGATGCTGCGGTCGATGCTGCGGTCGAGGATGACCGAGCTGGCCTCGACGAGAGGATGGATGCGGATGGCCTCGGACTTGACGACGCTGCGGCGTCCGAAGCTGAGCAGCTTGCGGGTGAGATCGGCGGCGCGTTCCGCCGCGTCGCGGATCATGTTGAGGTGGCGATGGCAGGCGGGCCTGTCGACGAGCTGGCTCTTGAGGAGCTCGGCGGCGCCGAGGATGGCGCCGAGCATGTTGTTGAAGTCATGGGCGACGCCGCCGGCGAGCTGGCCGATGGCGTCCATCTTCTGCGCATGGTTGAGGCGTTCCTGCAGCTGATGCTCCTTGCGGACGTCGCGGAAGACCAGGACGGCGCCGAGGATCTGGCCTTCGCCGCCCCGGATCGGGGCGGCGCAGTCGGTGACCAGGATCTCCTGGCCGTCGCGGGAGACGAGGATGATCTCGCCGGGGAAGGAGCTGCCGGGTTTTCGCAAGAGTGAGGTGATCGGATCGACGAGCGGCCTGCGGCTGTGCTCGTCAAGAAGTCGGAGGATCTCCGTGACCGGCCGTCCTCGCGCTTCGGCGAGGGAATAGCCGCAGATCGCCTCGGCGACGGGATTCATCCGGGTGACGATGCCTTCGGCATCGGTGGCCAGCACGGCTTCGCCGATCGAGTTCAGGGTGATCTGCAGGTCGGTCTCGCGCTGCCGCAGGGCGGCTTCCGAGTTCTTCAAGGAATCGATGTCTGTATGGGTTCCGACCATCCGGAGGGGGCGACCGGCAGGATCTCGGGAGACGACCTCGCCGACGGAGAGGATCCATTTCCACGAGCCGTCGGCGCAGCGCTGGCGGAATTCGACGCGGTAGTCGGGAGAGGTGCCGGCGAGGTAGTCGCGGAGCTTCTCGTCACAGCGCTTCAGGTCGTCAGGATGCAGGCGTTCGAGCCACTGTCCAGTGCTTTCCTTCAATGTCGCGGGGTCGAGTCCGAGCATGCGAGCGTAGTAGTCGGAAGTGACGGCTACGCCGGTATTGAGATCGAGGTCGTAGAATCCGACGCGGCTGCATTCCAAGGCCAGGCGCAAGCGTTCTTCGCTGAGTGCGAGGGCGGCGTCGGCCGCCTGTTTTTGGCGGAGTTGGCTTCGGGTCTCGGCAAGACTGAACTGCAGCTGGGCGGTGAGCTCGTTGAAGGATTTCGCCAGGGTCCTCAGTTCGCTGCCGCCTTCGAGGGGCAGGTGCTGGACCTCTCCCTGGCGGGACTGGCGGACCGCCTCGGTGAGGAGCTGGAGGGGACGGCTGAGGCGCGAGGCGACCAGGTGGATGCTGAGCAGCAGCAGCAGCAGCACGGCGCCGAAGATCTGCAGCTGGCTGTTCATCAATTTCAGGATCGGCTCCTGATAATCGGCGCGGCTTTGAAAGAGCACGACATGCCAGGACAGCTCCTGCAGATCGAGCCGGCAAATGCGGTCGTCGTCGGACCAGGAGAGTCCGCTCTCTGCGGGAAGATGCCTCGGCGGAGTGCCGGCGATCAAGGTGCCGCCGGCATCGATCAGGGAAGCCTTGACCTTGGGCTTGAAGGCGGAGCTGTGCCGGTCCAGGTAGTTCTCAAACAGCGAGCTGTCGATGAGGATGCGGACACAGCCGACGACGCTCTTTCGTCCGTCGCGGACAGGGGCTGCCAAGATGTAGGTCGACTGCTTGGAGTCGAGGGAGAATTCAGTTGCCAGCGCTCCGCTTTCCATCGCCTTGCGGAACCCGGAGGAGGCCGACTCATCCCTGCCTTCCCAAAGCAGGTGGCTGTCGATCACGTTCCGACCGCTTCTGTCGAGAAGCGCGACGGAGCGGATGTGGATCGGATCGTAAGCCGTCATCTCGCCGACGATGACATTGAGCTCTGAACGGAGGGCCTTGCGTCCGTCAGGCGAGGCGACGAGAAAGGCACTCAGCTCCTGATGCTGGCTGTCGATGCGCAGGTTTTCCAGCTTATTGCGGATCTCGGCGTCAAAGATGATCCGCAAGGACTCGGTCCAAGCTCGGATCTGGTGATCGGCTTCCTTTTCGAGCTGGGATTTCTGCACCCGGTATTGCCAGGTCATGAGAAGGGAGAGCGGGGCGAGAATAAGGCCCAGGAAGCTCAGCAGGATCTGGGTGCGGATCTTCATGGCAGGAGGGATTCGTCGACCAGGGTTTTTGCTTCGGGAGGCCGGGTGATGCGGCCAGTGGCCTTGAAGTGCTCGATGTAGAGCTGGCAAGTCGACTCGAGACTGCCGTCATCCTTCATCGCCAGCCTAGCCTCATCGAGAGTGATCAGGCGGATTCCGGCGGTCGAAATCTCCTCGGGCTTGATCGTGAGGCGGGGGTCGCCGCTGGCTGCCGCCATCCGCTGCAATCGTTCATGGATCAGCCGCTTGCCTGCATCGGGATTCTGGATCCACCATTTCTGGGCCCGATACCAGGAGGCATGCAGATGACGCCAATCGGACTTGCGCACCTGGAGACTTTCGGAACGCAGGATCAGACCGTCGCAGATCAGGCCGGGACACTCAGCAGTGGTGGCGATGACCCTTCCGCCAGCGGCGACCGCGTTTTCGGTATACGGAGACCAGGTGTGCACCACATCGACCTTGCCGGACTTGAGCATCCCGGGGGCATCGGCGGCATCGACATGAAGAAGATTGACGTCTTTGAAGTTCAAGCCTTTCTTTTTCAGGAAGTCATCGATGAAAAGTTCGCCGAAAGAGCCGGTGTGAGTGCTGAAACGGAGACCTTTGAGAGGTGCATCCGCCGCCAGGCCAGGACGGGCGATGAGATGATCTCCGCCTTCCGAGATGTCACTGAAAAGCGTCATGTGGAGGTCGGGCGCGTCGCGAGTGGCGATGACCACATCGGCGAGGGAGCAGCAGATGCCATCCAAACGCTTGGAGGTGAAATCACGCACCATTCCGGAGGTGTCGGAAGGTATGGTGATTTGAACCTGGACTCCGCCCTCCTTCAGATATCCCAGTTCATCCGCCAAGATCAAAGGATAGAAACCGGCCCAGAGATCCATCCCGATGCGAAGAGGAGATTGGGGCTTGGCCACCACCGCCTCCGGTTGGGCTTTTTCGCCGCAGGCAAGGAAGAGGAGCAGAAAGATAAAGCCGACGCGCTTCATGATGTCACTCCTTTGGAGATGATTCCAAGGCATTATACATCCAAGGCTTGCCGGATTGCAACAAAGACCGGAGCCCCCTTGCGGAAACCCCGGTCTTATTTTCAGGGAATGTGCCTTTTCAGGAAAACGCCATGATTCCTTCCATCCTCCGGCCGGGGCCGGGTTCTCCGGGGGCCAGGAAAACCACGCCCTCGGAAACGACGGCGCAGCCGCTGGTCGCGGGAGCGGGGAAAGGCAGGGCTACCGGACCATGCCAGGACTCGCCTCTGCTGTCCCAGAGATAGGCCTGCCTGGGGAAGCCCGGATGATCGCGCAACAGGGCGTCTGCCTTTGCCTCAAGCGGGCGGGCGGCCTCGATGTCGCCGGAGGCGCGGGCGGCTCCTCCCCGTTTACCGTAGTCAAGGCGCTCGAAGAGTCCGGCGCCGTCGTCACCAGGGAAGACCAGCCATTCACCGTTGTCGAGTCGGGAGGCGCAGGGCGCCATCATCGGACGGGGGAGAACGGCTGGCTCCCAGGAACGGCTCGACCATCGGTACAGCCAGGCGTCGACATGAATGTCGATGCGACCTCCACCTTCGTAGCGGCCCCCGGCAAGCAGCAGCCCGTGCTCACCTTCAAGCAGCAGGGGCAGGATGCGCGCCGGACCCGGGATCTCGGGGAGGGTCTCGAACTCGCCGCTGCTGAGATCGCACAAGAGGACGCTCTTGAGATTGCCGCTGCCGTCATCGCCGCCGCCGATGGCGAGGCGTCCGTCGGTGAGGGGGCAGAAGCCGGCGAGCTTGCGCGGGTTCGGCAGAGACCAGGCGGCGGCCCGGACCGCGCCTGTGTCGTCGACGGTGCTGACCTGGGCGAGGGCCTTGCCGTCGGCGCCTTCGCCGCCGAGAATGTAGAAATTCGCGCCGGCGCTGCCGCAGGCGGCGTAGGCGAGGGGAATGGCCAGCCTCAGGGAGCGGACTGGCTTGAGCCGGGCGCCCTCCTGCACGAAGAGCGTCACCTCGTCGAAATAGCTCTTGCCGGGGCGGCTGCCGTCTGGTCGCCGCTCCCACAGCTGGCCATTGCGGAAGCCGCAGCCGCCGGCGAGAACGAAGAGTTCGCCGGCCTTGCCAAAGGCGGCGCCGGCGTTGGGGCCGCAGGCGACGGCCTGGATCCATTGCTGTTCAGATGCGATCATCGTCCGTTTCCTTGAAGCAGGCGCTGGCTGATCTGCCAGCAGACCAGCTGCTGGCGGGGCAGGTGGAAGCAGCCTTTCCAGAGGTTGCCCTTGTGGGTGGTGGTGACGCGTCCGTCGCGGGAGAGCCAGCCGTACCATTCGCCGAACTCGGGGTCGGGGAAGTGCTTGTGGGCCCAGTCGTGCATGTCCTTGTGCCAGGTCAGGTATTTGCGGTCGCCGCTGGCCTCGAAGGCGAGAAGGGTGGCGATCAGGGCTTCGTTCTGGGGCCACCAGAACTTCATGTCCTGCCAGTATTCCTGGCAGGGCTTGTTCAGCACATCGCGGAAGTAGATGATGCCGCCGTACTCCTTGTCCCAGCCCCATTCCCACATCCAGTCGAGGATCTTCAGGCCGAGGGCCTTGAGACGAGGATCCCAGCCGCGCTGGCGCGATTCCTCGAGGATGAACCAGGCGGCCTCGATGGCGTGGCCGGGGTTGAGGATGCGGCCGTCGGCGTGGTCGAAGAAGCTGCCGTCGGGCTTGACGGTTTCGAGCAGGGCCTTGAACTCGGGCTTGAGGTGGAGCTTCTCGAGCTTGTCGATCGACTGGTCGATGAGAGCGGTGTATTCGGCGGCGCGGGAGGGGTCGGATTCGCGCATCACCTGGGCGCTGACGATGGCGATCATCAGCGGGCCGATGCCGGTCATCGGGCGGTTGTCGACGTCGAACTTGGCGGGGCTGAAGCCGGGCTCGGTGAAGCCGCGCATCATCAGGGCGAAGACCTCGCGGGCGCGCTGCATCAGGGCGGCGTCGCCGGTGAGCGAGGCGAGCTTGGCGAAGGCGATGCAGGCGAAGGACTCGCTGTAGACGTAGCGGCGCTTGCGGACCGGCTTGCCTTCGCGGGTGACGTGGAAGAACATCCGGCCGTCCTTGTCGAAGCAGTGCTTCTGGAGGAAGGCGGCGCCGTGCTTGGCGAGCTCGAGCCACTCGGGGTTCTTCTCGACCTTGTCGTAGGCGTCGGAGAGCATCCAGGTGAAGCGTCCCTGGTGCCAGACGCCCTTGTCGTCGTCGAAGACCTTGCCTTCGCGGTCGAGGAAGAAGCGGAAGCCGCCGCACTCGCGGTCGGGGGCGTTCCTGGTCCAGAAGGGCATCACGTCCTTGACCAGGTCGTGGTGGTAGCGCTCGCCCCAGGCGGCGATCTGCGATTTTTCAGCGGCGGTGAGAGTCATGGTGTGATGTAACCGTTTACGAGGTGAATGAGTTCGGTTCGCGGGAGAAACTCACTTCGCCAGGGCGAAGAACTTCTCCGCGGTGATCGCGGTGAGGCCGGCGGCCTTGAGGGCGTCTTCGACGTCCTTGCGGAAGAGCTTGGTCTGGCCGTCCTTGACGCTGAGGTTGACCCAGCCGGACTTGGGCAGGACATCGACCTTGGCGATCTTGTCGATCTTCTCCAGCGCGGCTTTGACGTCCTTCCAGTTGGCCTCGTTGAGGCCCTTCAGGACGCAGCGGTAGGTGACCGCTTCGGCCGGAGCGGCGGCGGGAGCCTTGTCGGCGGCGATGGCAGGCGCCGGAGCGGCAAGGGCGAGGGAGACATGCAGAAAACAGGCGAGGATCATGGCTTTTTCTCCTTGGTTTCGGGTCCCCAGACGCGGACCCAGTCGATTTCGAAGAGTGTCTTGGTGTCCTTGAGCGTTCCGTAGCCGCCGGCGGGCAGCGGGCCGGCCCAGCCGCCGTCCTTGATCTCGCTGGAAAGGATGATGTAGAGCGGGTGCTCGGTGGCCGGCACCAGCTTGTGGTCGACCTTCCAGAAGGGCTTGCCGTCGATGCGGATGGCGTAGCCCTGCTCGTCCCAGATCAGCTCATAGACGTGCCAGGCGTCGCCGATGCCGCCGGGAACAGGGTGGTGGTAACCCTTGACTTTGTGCTCCTTGCCGTAGCCGTCCCAGTGGAAGGCGGCTTCGGAGTAGTCGCGGATGTCACGTCCCTTGGCGTCGAAGTAGCGGTGCTCGACGATGTCGATCTCGAGACCGGCCCGGAGCGGGTCGCCGATCATCCTGCCCATGTCCGAACTCATCAGCCAGAAGGCGTTCCACATCCCCGAGGCGCCTTGGCAGCGGAGGCGGGCCTGGAAGCAGCCGCGCGTCTGGGCGAAGCGCCCCTGGGTCGACACCATGCCGGTCTTGTGGATCCTTTTGCCATCGACGGAGTCTTCGCTCCAGGTGCGGATCTGGAGCTTGCCGTCGACCGCCGAGATCGCTTCCGGCACATTGACCGCCCCCTTGCGTGGACCGAGGCCGTGATGACGCCAGCGTTTTTGATCAAAGCTATCGAACTCGTCGTGAAAACGCAGCTGCCACTCGGCCGGGATTCCGTCCGGGCGCTGAAGTGCTGCGGCTGGCTGTGCTGCCTTTGGGGCTGGCTGTGCTGCCTTTGGGGCTGGCTGTGCTGCCTTTGGGGCTGGCTGTGCCGGCACCTCTGGTGAGGGCTGCTTTTGTCGCGATTCTGTGCAAGCGGCGAGCAAGCACATGGCGGAAATGGCGAATGTTTTAGCCGGCCGGATCATCTGCGACCTCGTTGGGTTTTGCTGTCGTTTCGGTAACAAGCCCCAATCACACGGCCAGGTCGCTCAGAGTGACTGGCCGGCGATTGACAAAGGGATCAGCTTCAGCGCCACTCGAAGTAGCCGATGGCCTTGAGATCGGCGAGCATTTCCTTGACCACTTCGGCGGAGGGGTTGGCGAGGGGGAGGCGGGTGTAGCCGACCTGGCAGCCGAGTTCGCGGAGGAGGGCCTTGGAGGCGCCGAGGTAGCCACGCTTGGCGAGGGTCTTGACCAGGAGGACCGAGCGGAACTGCTCTTCGCGGGCGGCTTCGTGGTCGCCGCGGTCGAAGGCGGCCATCAGGCGGGTGTAGACGTTGGGGGCGAAGTTGAAGGTCGAACCGACCGCGCCCTTGGCGCCGAGGGCGTAGGCGGCGAGGAAGAATTCATCGTTGCCGAAGGGCAGGTCGAAGCGGCCGCCGCAGGCGCGACGGGCGAGCTGGAACTGCATCAGGTCGGGGTTGGTGAACTTGATGCCGACGAGGTTGGGGATCTGGCTGGCGGCCTTCTCGAGGTACTCGTCCATCGGCAGGTTGACGCCGGTGAGGACGGGGATGTCGTAGAAATAGAAGGGCAGCGAGGGGGCGGCGCCGGCGATCTTGGCGGTGGTGGCGACCAGGAGGTCGACGTTGGCGGGCTTGAAGTAGCTGGGAGTGAGGGCAGAGAAGGCCTTGGCGCCGATCTTCTCGGCGTGGGCGGTAAGCTCGCAGGCGTCTTCGAGGCAGTTCGAGCCGACGTGGACGATGACGTCGATGCCCTTGCCCTTGGTCTCGCTCATCCAGGCTTCGGCGATCGCCTTGCGCTCGGAGGCCTTGAGGGAGTGCGATTCCCCGGTGCTGCCGCAGATGAAGGCGGCCTTCAGGCCGACGCGCTGATAGTGGGCGACCTGGCTGGCGACGCCGCTCAGGTCGAGCTCGCCGTTCTGCTTGAAGGGGCTGTGGGCGGCGGGGACGAGTCCGGTGATCTTCATGATGTCTCTCCTTTTTTTCTTTCGGGTTTTCGCGATCTATGATCTTGTTGAAGTTAATGTATCGGCTTAATTGCAATAAAATCAAGGGTGATATTCAAGAAAAATCCAACCCAGGAGAAAAAAGATGAGAAAGTCCCTGATGAGCTTGATCAGCGTGCTCCCCCTCTGCCTCAATGCCGCCTCGACCAGTTTCGACGAGGGCGCCAAGTTGGAGCAGAATCGCCTGCGCGCGGGTGGTTTTGATCTTCGCCTGGAAGGAGCGGGCGGCGAGCTCAGCGGCGGCCGCGAAGGGCTGGCGCTGCGCGCTCCCAGCGGCGAGGGCCGGGTGGAGATCCGCTGGCCCGCCGGCGCCGAGACCCTCGGCTTCGCGCTCAAGCGCTGGACCGGGCGCGCCCCTTTCGATTTGAAAGCGGTCTGGCTTGACGCCGCCGGGGCGGAAGCCGGCAAGGCCGAGATCGCGGCACCTGGGCTGAAGGAGTGGAGCGAGGTCAAGCTGAGCATTCCCCGGGGCGCCGCCGCCCTGCGCCTCGACTGCCGCTCCGACAAGGACGGCGGCTACCTCATCGACGATCTGCGCAGCGCCAAGGCCGGTCCGCTGAGTCTCGCGGCGATCCGCCTCGAGCAGCCGCAGATCCCGGTGCTGATCGCCAAGGACTGGAACCGCATCGCCGATCTCGAGCTCGAGCTTGAAGGCAGCGACGGCGCGCTCCACGTCGATCTCGAGCTCGCGGCCAGCGGCCCGCTCGCGGCCCTCGCCCTCGCCACCGCCGACGGCAAGATCCTGGCGGAAGCCCGGCTCGAGGGCGGCATCGCACGATTCAACGGCCTGAGTCCCGCAGCCGCGAAGTGGCGCGTCCTCGGGCGTCTGGCGGAGGGCGCCAAGCTCAGCGACCGCGTCGACGTCAGCGTCGTCAAGGCCGCCGCCGGCACCCCGGTGCCGGTCTGCGAGAACCAGCCGGGCCGGACCCTGCGCGTCGGCTACGCACTCCGCCAGGGCGGCCAGGAAGGAGTGCACACCTACCGCATCCCCGGCCTCGCCACTGCCAAGGACGGCTCGATCGTCGCCGTCTACGACATCCGACACAAGCACGGCGGCGACCTGCCCGCCGACATCGATGTCGGCGTCCAGCGCTCCACCGACGGCGGCCTCACCTGGAGCCCGATGAAAGTGGCGATGGACATGGGCGAGCCCCAGCGGCAGAACGGCATCGGCGACCCCACCATCCTCGTCGACCCCGCCACCGGGCGCCTGTGGGTCGCGGCCCTGTGGAACCGCTTCCGCTACGGCGCCGGCAAGGGCGGCCTGAAACCCGAGGAGACCGGCCAGTTCGTGCTGGTCAGCAGCGACGACCACGGCCGGACCTGGTCGAAGCCGGTCAACATCACCGAGCAGGTGAAGAAGCCGGAATGGAAGATGTTCTTCCAAGGGCCGGGCATGGGCATCGCCATGAAGGATGGCACCCTGGTTTTCCCGGCGCAGAACGTCGACGCCAAGGGCACTCCGCACGCCATGCTGATCTACAGCAAGGACCACGGCCAGAAATGGACCTGCACCAGCGAAGCCGAACCCTCGACCACCGAGGCTCAGGTGGTCGAACTCAGCGACGGCTCGCTGATGCTCAACTCCCGCGACAACCGCGGCGGCGTCCGCACCGTCAAGACCACCCGCGACCTCGGCCTCACCTGGGAGAGCCACCCGACCCATCGCAAAGCCCTGATCGAACCGGTCTGCCAAGCCTCCATCATCCGCTTCGAACGCGCCGGCAAGAAACCCCTGCTGCTCTTCTCCAACCCCGACTCGAAGCGGGGGCGCCACCACATGACCATCAAATGGAGCGAGGACGACGGCATGACCTGGTCGGAAAAGAAGCTACTCCTCGACCAGCTCGGCTCCGCAGGCTACTCGTGCCTGACCCAGATCGACGAAAAGAGCGTCGGCATTCTCTACGAAGGCTCGCAAGCCCATCTCACTTACGAGAAAATCGACCTCAAAGAGATCGCCGGGGACTGATCATCCCTGTCATAAGCGCCTGAAACCGGAATAAAAACGGTCCATGTCGCGTTGTTGCCCTAAGCCCTCACGGCTCAATTCCCTCCTCGACCCAGCACACCAGAACCCAGGACACCCGAATGAAAGTCTTCTTCGCAGCCCTCTCTCTCGCCGTCGCCGGCCTCTCTGCCGTCGCCCAGGATGCCGCCCCCGCCGCCGCCGCCGCCGAAGGGCTGAAGGTCGGCTCCCCCGCCCCCGAAGTCAAGTTCGGCAAATTCTTCAAAGGCAGCGAAGTGAAGGCTCTCGCCGCCGACCAGAACTACATCATCGAATGCTGGGCCACCTGGTGCGGCCCCTGCGTCGCCGCTTTCCCCCACCTGAGCGAAATCGCCAAGGCCACCGCCGGCAAGGTCAACGTCATCGGCGTCGCCGTCTGGGAGCGCCAGAACGAAACCCAGCTTCAGAGCTTTGTCGACAAGCAGGGCTCGCGCATGGCCTACTCGGTCACCGTCGACGCCGACAACACCATTGCCGACAAGTGGCTGAAGGCCGCCGGCCAGAACGGCATTCCTTGCGCCTTCCTCGTCATCAAGGGCAAGATCGCCTGGATCGGCCACCCCGGCAGCCTCGAGGCCGAGACCGTCCTCGGCCTGGCCGAAGGCAAGCTCACTATTGAAGACGTCGCCCGCCTCGAGAAGGAAGCCGAGGCCCTCCAGCAGGAAGTCGCGGAGAAGGTCTTCTCGAAGGCCCGCGCCGGCGACATGAAGGGGGCCCTCGCCGCTTCAGAGGAAATGATCAAGGCCAATCCCAAAGCCGCCAAGATGCTGAAAGGCCCGATGGAGCACTTCTCCTTCGCCGTCCTGGTGTCGGACAAGCCCGCCGAGGCGACCCAGAAGGTCCTCGCCATCACCGAAACCTCGGAATTCCTGCAGAAAGGCAACATGCTCGCCGGCATGGGCAAGCTCAGCGCCGATGACTGCTCCAAGCTCGACGCCTCAGCCGGCGATCGCTTCGCCAAGCTCGGCGCCGATGACAACCGCGACAAGGTCTTCTGCACCCTGTTCCGCGCCAACCTCCTCGGCAACCAGGGCAAGTTCGCCGAAGCCGCTGATATGATCGAGAAGGCCAAGCCCAGCCTCGATCCCCAGGCCGGCCAGTTCCTCGACCGCCAGATCGCCGGCTTCAAAGCCAAGATCGCCGCCCCCGCCAAGAACTGATCCACTTCCGATCAAGACCATGACGGCGCCCCTCAAAGGGCGCCGTCCCTCTTTGCTCCAGCCGCAAAAGCCCAGGACGCTTCCTGCCGCCCGGAAGGCCGGCGGCAGCCTCACGCCCCCGGAACGCTCGATTGAGTGAGGGCGCCGGCCCGGACGCGAAGCCGCTTGCGGCGGCAATTCCGCCGCAAGCCCGCCGGAAGAGCTTGCGGCGCCTGCTTGTTCCACTAAATTGCGCGCCGAATTCAAACCCCCGAGGACCCGCCCCATGATCGCCGTCTCCAACCTGTCGATGCGCTTCGGCAAGAAGATCCTGTTCGAAAACGTCAGCAACAAATTCGTCACCGGCTGCCGCTACGGCCTGATCGGCGCCAACGGCGTCGGCAAGTCGACCTTCATGAAAATCCTGGCCGGCAAGCTCGAGCAGAGCAGCGGCGCCGTCTCCATCGACAAGGACTGCACGCTCGGCTACCTCCGCCAGGACCACTACGCCTTTGACGAGTTCACCGTGCTCGACACCGTCTACCAGGGCAACGAGCGCCTGTGGAAGGTCCACACCGAGCGTGAGATCCTCTACAGCAAGACCGAGGACGGCAGCATCACCGATGCCGAATCGGACCGCCTCGGCGACCTCGAAGAGCAGTTCGGCGAGCTTGGCGGCTACGAGATGGAGGCCGAGGCGGTGAAGATGCTCAAAGGCCTGAACATCCCCGACGAGTGGCAGTCCCTCAAGATGAGCCAGCTCACCGGCGGCTGGAAGGTGCGCATCCTCCTCGCCCAGGTCCTCTTCGCCAACCCCCACATCCTGCTCCTCGACGAACCGACCAACCACCTCGACATGGAAACCATCGAGTGGCTGGTCAACTTCCTCAAGCGCCATGAGGGCACGGTGATCGTCATCTCGCACGACCGCTACTTCCTCAACGCCGCCTGCTCCCACATCGCCGACCTCGACTACGGCGAGCTCCGCATGTTCACCGGCAACTACGACGACTTCATGACCGCCAACGCCATCATGCTCGAACAGCAGGCCAAGGACAACGAGCGCAAGGAGAAGCGCGCCGACGAACTGAAGGACTTCATCGCCCGCTTCGGCGCCAACGCCTCCAAGGCCAAGCAGGCCACCTCGCGCCAGAAGGAGCTCGAGAAGCTCACCATCGAGAAGTTCAAGCCCTCCTCCCGTGTCGCCCCCTACATCCGCTTCGTCCCCCTCACCAAGCTCGGAGACAAGGTGGTATCGGCGGAAAATCTCAGCAAGGCCTACCCGCCCGCCAAGCCGCTCTTCAAGAACTTCAACATCCACATCAGCCCCGGCGACCGCATCGCCATCATCGGCTCCAACGGCATCGGCAAGACCACCCTGCTCAAGACCCTCACCGGCCTGCTCGCACCCGACACCGGCAAGATCGAACTGGGCGATACCGTCCGCCTCTCCTACTTCCCCCAGGACAGCTCGGAAGTGATCGACAAGCCGGAGATGCGGGCCATCGACTGGCTCGGCCAGTTCGCCCCGCCTGAAGGCATGACCGAGACAGCCCTCCGCGGCGCCCTCGGCAAGATGCTCTTCTCCGGCGAAGACCAGTTCAAGCCCCTCAAGGTCCTCTCCGGTGGCGAAAAGGCCCGCATGATCGTCGCCAAGATGCTCCTCGAAGGCGGCAACTTCCTCGTCCTCGACGAACCCACCAACCACCTCGACCTGGAATCCATCGAGGCCCTCAACGAGGCACTCACCCAGGTCAAGGAGCCGATGATCTTCGTCTCCCACGACCGCCTCTTCGTCAACTCCCTCGCCACCCGCATCCTCGAGATCACCCCCGACGGCGTCCTCGACTATCCCGGCAACTACGACGAGTTTGAAGACTGGAAGAAGCGCAACGTCAAGAAGAAATAAGCCGTGCAGGAGGAAGTCCAGCTGGATGCCGCAGGCCGCAGCCGCTTCCTGCTGAGCACTGCCAGCGCTTTTGCCTGTTTTTCAGTGTTCGTCCTCGCCTCCCCGTGGATCTCGGCACTGGCTTTTGTCATTCTTGATCAAGTCCCGTCCTGCCGCGACCAGGCCCCCTGGATCGCTGCCTCATGCGCTGCCTTGGGAGCTCAGATCCTCGCGCTTGCGCTAGGCATTGCCTTTCTCCATATGCTGAAGCTCCCTTGGATTCGCACCACAGTCCCGTCAAAGTCCTGCATCCGTCAGGTCCTCTATGCCTACTTGATCATGCTGGGAGCCCTCCTCCTGCAACTGCTTTCGACCGCCTTCTGCAAACAGGTGCTGGGCCTCGAACAGACTGAGCAACATGCCATCCAGCAGTTCACCCAATGTCAAATCCTGGCTCCTCTCGCCATCCCGATCTTCGTCCTGGTCGCCACTGTCGGCGCCCCGCTAATGGAGGAAGTCATTTTCCGCGGCCTCCTCTACAGCGGCCTGCGCCACCAGATGAACTGGCTCCCTGCGGCATTGGTCTCCGCCGCGATTTTTGCCGTGATCCATTTCGATCCTTGGCAGTTCCTCGGCCTCTTCGGCCTCGGCTTCGCTTTCGCCTTTGTCCGCGAAAAGACCGGCTCGCTTCTCTTGGCCATGTTCCTGCACGCCAGCAACAACATCTTCACCGTGAGCATCATGCTCCTGCTGCAGGAACGCAACTGACATGGCCGCGCCCTCCCAGAAGAAGCTCAAGGCCGAGGCGATCCGCCTCATCCTCGAAGAAAAACACCCACAGGTGCCGATCCCTCTCGATCACAAGGATCCCTACACCCTGCTGATCGCCGTCCTCCTCTCGGCCCAATGCACCGACGCCCGGGTCAACACCATCACCCCCAAGCTCTTCGCCCTCGCCGACGCCCCCGAGAAGATGGCGGGGATCCCGGTCGAGACCATTCGCGACATCATCCGCCCCTGCGGCCTGTCGCCGCGCAAGTCGGAGGCGATCTCGCAGCTGTCGCAGATCCTCGTCGAGCGCCACGACGGCCGGGTGCCGCAGGACTTCGAAGCTCTGGAGGAGCTGCCCGGCGTCGGCCACAAGACCGCCTCGGTGGTGATGGCCCAGGCCTTCGGCGTTCCGGCCTTCGCCGTCGACACCCACATCCACCGCCTCGCCTGGCGCTGGGGGCTTTCCGACGGCTCCAGCGTCGAACGCACTGAGGGCGACCTCAAGGCCCTCTACGCCCCCGCGCACTGGAACAAGCTGCACCTGCAGATCATCTACTTCGGCCGGGCTTATTGCCCCGCCCGCGGGCACGATCCGCTGGCCTGCCCCGTCTGCTCGCTCTACGGCCGCAAGAATCTGGAGAAAAGCTGATGCACTCCTGGCTTCTCGAAACCCTCGGCATCGGCGCCATGCTGCTCATCCTCTTCGCATATGCCGGATTGTCCAGCGGCAAGCTCGACGCGAAGAGCCGCCTATATCATTCCCTCAATCTCGTCGGCGCCCTGATCTTCGTCTTCTACCTCAGCCAGAAGCAGGCCTGGCCCTCAGTCGCCCTCAACGCCGTCTGGGCCGCCATCGCCCTGCTCTCGCTGCTGCGGAAGCCCTGATTCAAATTCCAGCATTGCCAAGACGGCGGAGCGGCAGCATCTTGAAGCAGGAGACGTTTCCATGAACATCCTGCTCTTCCTCCTCGCTTGCCAGCCAGCGCCCCTGCCGGAGCTGCCTCCCTTCGCGGAACCGCCGCCCCTGCGTCTCGACACGGCCTGGACCGACGCCCCGCCGCCGCTCCTGTCGCAACAGCTGGAAATGCGCGCACGTCTCAGTCTCGCTCCAGGACCGGCTGACGGCACGCCGGCCACTAGTCTCCCCATCTATGACCACGATCAGATGATGGCCGACGCCGCACTCGGCCTCCCCGAAGCGCTCTGGCCCGCCGGCAGACGTGAAGCCTTCGCCGCCCGCCAAAAGCAATATGGCGGCTGGATCCGGGTCGGCGCCGCCGCAGGATCAGGCGGCTACAGCTCCTTCGGCCAGGAAGTCGGCTACTGGGGCTGGATGGACGACGAACGATCCACCCGCTGGGCTGCCTGGACCGGCCACTCCGATTGGAACGGCCGCACATGCGGCGGCCGCAGGATCCAGGGTCATAGCGAATGGGTCGGCGTCGGCATGGAGTGGCACCCCAGCGACGACAGCACCCTCAGCATCGGCGCCCAAGGCACCGTCAACAATCCACGCTAGGAGAGCACGATGAAGATCAGATTCTGGGGCGTCCGGGGCTCGATCGCGGCGCCCGGCCCCGACACCGCAGCCTACGGCGGCAACACCTCGTGCTACGAAGTCCGCAACGCCGCCGGAGACCTGGCGATTCTCGATGCCGGCACCGGCATCCGCGCCTTCGGCCTGTCTCTTCTCGGCAAGGGGGCCGTCAAAGCCTCGATCCTGATCAGTCACACCCACTGGGATCACATTCAGGGATTTCCGTTCTTCATCCCCGCCTTCATCCCAGGCAACCAGCTCGCACTCTACGCCCCGGTGCAATTCGAAAAGACCCTGCAGCAGATCATCGCCCAGCAGATGGATTACTCGGTCTTCCCGGTCCGCAGCGCCGAGCTCCTCGCCGACATCCGCTACCACAATCTCCCCGAAGGCCCCTTCGACATTCCAGGCTTCGCCGGTTTCGCTAAATTCGTCTGCCACCCGGTGACCACCGCCGGCTACCGCCTCCAAGCTGACGGCAAATCCGTCGTCTACACCGGCGACCACGAACGCTTCTTCGATCAGGTCCACAAAAATCTGCCGCCAGAGGACATCGACCCCGACGAACAGGCAGCGGTGGCGGCGATGGTCGACATGCAGAACGCTCAGATGGCACGCTTTTGCAAGGATGCCGATCTCCTGATCGCCGACTCGATGTATCTCGACAAGGAATACCCTAGCAAGGCCGGATGGGGACACTCCACCGTCGAGATGAACGTCCAACTCGCCATCGAAGCCGGTGTCCGCCATCTCGTCCTCAGCCATCACGACCCGCTGCGCAAGGATGCCGATCTCGACGCTATCGCCACCTACGCCCGGCAGCTCCTCGACGAGTCCGGCGGCAAGGCCATCACCCTCAGCGTCGCCCGTGAAGGCCTGGTGATTGAGCTTTGAGCGAGCTCCCATAGCGCGCTAAAGAAAAAAGCCAGATCTGTCTCACTCGAATTTCAGAATCACAGCTCAGGGAAGGGAGTGAGTGCTTTCCTGATCTGACCACAAAGACGCTCCGCCCGGGCAATGTCGGAGAGGGGGCGCTCCGTCGTGGCGAGCTGAAGGACGATGTCACCGCTACCGGCACCGTCGACATCTTCACTGCGGCAGCTCTTGATCGCCGACCAGGAAATGAACTCAGATTTCGGCGACAAGTAGCCTTCTGTCAGACGAAGCCCCGTCCTCTCGATCCGATAAGACCAAGATGAAGAACGCCAGTGGACGATCCAGATAAAAATCCCGTAAAAGAAACAGACGAAAAAAGGAAAGAGGTTGGTGCAGACCCAGATGCCAACTATGCAGACCACCAGAGCTAACCCCTTGTTTTCCCGAAGCCAGGAGACTGGAGGCGTTTGTGAAATCAGGCAGAGCATGAGAAAAATCGAGGCCAGGCAGAAGCTGTCGAAGCCAATTGAAAAAAGATTACCGCTTTGGAGATCGCCGATCCGCCATTGGATCGAGCTCATCAACTTTTTTACCAGATCAGGAAAATAAAGCCACAATCCCGACAGGCATAAAGCAGAGACGCACACTCGCCACAGCTTTTGCCACAGACTCCAAGGCGCTCGCCGAAATTCGACAGCCTCTTGATTCTCTTGATTATGGTTCATTGAAAAGCCCCATTTGTTTCTTGATGGCTCAGCATAATGCCGATGAAGAGCGATTGCAAGAAACTCCCGATCGGAACCAGCCGCGGCAGGACTTCATTGACGCCATGGACCGCATTGACGCCCATCGCGTCAATGAGGTCCATGAGCTCAGCTCGTGCTCATTCCTTTCTGAGCGGGCGGAGGAAGGTGACCAGGCTGGCGAGGAGGGCGAGGAGGGGGATGATCCAGAGATTGCGCGAGGGGCTGGAGGGCAGTTCCGCCGGTTCGAGCTTGGTGGCGAAATCGACCTGGAGGGCCTGGCTGGGGTCGATCAGGACTTCGCGGTAGAGCTGGAGGCGATTGCCCTCTTCCGGCAGGCTGAGGCGGAGCGGCAGGACGGCGTCGTCGGCGCTGCGCTGCAGGGTGGCGAGGCGCTCGGCGATCCGGCCCATCGCCGAGGCGTCTTCGTCGTCGAGCTGCTTGCTGAGTTCGCGGGCGTAGGCGTCGGAGAAGTTGCCCTTGTTGAACAGGGCCGACTGGTTGGCGAAGGATTCGGCATCCTTCTGCGAGCCGCCGCGGGCCCGCAGGTTGGCGCGGCGGTTGACCAGGGCGGCGGTGGTGTTGTCGCTGAGGAGGGCCTGGTATTGGACCCGGGCGTCTTCGTTGAGGTCGCTGAGTCCTTGCGACAACTGCACCGCCTGGTTGAGGCGCTGCGCCGCTTCGTCGCGCTGGCCTTTGCGGGCCAGGAGGGCACCTTGCTTGAGCAGGGTGGCGGCGTCGATCTGGGCGACGGCGGCGGGGGTTTTGGCGGGGTAGAGCTGGGCCGCGGAGGCGAGGCGGAGGCTGCCGCCGAGGGTCCGGGGATCCAGTTCGATTTCGGGCGGGGTGAAGAGGTTCCAGCGGATGTTTTTGAGCGGCAAGTCGAAGCTGGGGCCGGGGATGGACCAGCGTCCGGCCGCGTCGATCTTGGCTTTTTGCGACCAGACCAGTTCGATCTCGAGGGACTTGACGTGGCGGGGCAGGGGGATGAGGCAGTTGCCCTGCTGCTGCACCGGCAGGACCGGGGAGGAATTGACGAAGGCGGAGGCGAGGCTGGAGCCGGCGGGGAGGCGGACTGTCAGCTCGGTCTTGCTGCCGGGGAGGAGCTGGATCAGGGCGCGGCAGAGGCAGGCGCCGTCGAGGGCGGCGAGGGTGTGGATCTCGACCGAGCTGACGCTGGCGGCGAGTTGCTTCGCCTCGGCGCGGCGGCTGAGTTTCAGGTCGATCCGGTAATCGGCTTCGCCGGAGCGCAGGCAGTGGAGGGCGAGGCCGGCCTCGGCGCTGGCGAACTGCGGCGGCAGGAGGCGCGGGTCGGCCTTGGTCAAGGCGCCTTTGCGGGGAGTCAGGGCGACATCGGTCTCGCTCGGGGCGTGGACGAGGAGGTGACCGCGCTGGCGCTCGATACCCTCGACGAGGAGCGGCTGGACCTGGCCGATTCCGCCGGAGACCCAGGTCTGGCAGGCCACTTCCAGGCGGCATTCGCCGAAGATCTTGCGGCCGAATTCGATCTGCCAGAGGCCGTCGCCGAGCTGGTCGACCCGGCTGATGTCGGCGCCTTTCACATCGAGCGCGGCGATGCTGGCGGGCGCCTGGATCCGGAGGGAACGCACCGGGGCGTTCTCGATCTTGAGGAGGAAGACGGCACCGAGCTGGAGCTGGTCGTCGCGGACCTTCAGGGTCTGGAGATATTCCGCCTCGATCCGGGGCGCCAGGAGGCTGCGCTGGAGGCTGGCTTTCCAGCCCGGTTTGAGGACGGGGAAGGCGGCGACGCCTTCCGCCGGCAGGGCGAGGGAGCCGATGCCACTGGAACCGGGAACTGGGGCGAGACGCTGGCCGCGTTCCGCCGCCACCTGGTAGCGGCCGCCACGGCGGAGCTCGCCTTTGACGCCGCAGCTCGGCAAGACCAGGGAACCGGCGGCGGCCGGCTCGGCCTGGACCAGCACCAGCCGAAGCGGAATGTCGCCGCGCACCTTGTCGGCAAAGGTCAGCAGACAACGGCGATTGACACCGCGGCCGAGCTCATCCCAGCGGGCCAGGCCGGGAGCTTCGAGCGATTCGATCTCGTAGCCGGCGGGGAGGCTGAGCTCGAGGGAGAAGACCGGCGCCTTCTCGATGTGGACGGTGAGGACGCTGGAGAGGACGCCGCGTTCGTCGCCGAGGCTGAGGCTGGACTGTTCGTCGACCGAGATTTCCGGGACGACGGCGGCGAGCTTGACTTGCAAGGCGGCGCCGCCTTCGAGGTGGCGGTAGCCGTTGAACAGGGCTTCGCCGCGGCAGTGGGCCGCGAGTTCGGGGAAGAGGGCCACAAAGCCTTTGGCGTCGTCATCGGGCGCGGTCTTGCGGCTGCCGCTGAGGCGGAAGGCGATGCCCGGCTCGGCGCAAAGGAAGAGGCGGCCGCGGCTGGTGGAGGAGGCCGGCACGGTGATGGATTCGACGCTGAGCTCGGCGTCTTTGGCAGCGGGCATCTGGGCCCGGACCAGGAAGCTCGCCTTGCCGCTGAACTTCTCGGCCAGGGCGATCTCGAGCTGGCCGCTTTTCGGGTCCCAGCTCCAGGCGTGGCCGCCGTCGACCCGGGTCACCACCTGGCGCGCCGGCAGCTTCAGCTGCAGGGTTTTCATCTGGCCGCGGGCGAGCTCGACATCGACGCGGTGCAGCAGGGTGACAAATCCTTCGCCGCAGAGCGCGGCGCTGGCGACCTCGGCGAAGAGCACCGGCTTTTCGGCGACGCTTTGCGCCGGCTTGCGGCGGAGGATGACGGCGCTGCGGGCCTGGCGCGGCAGCAGCACCGAGAGGCGGCTGGTCTTGCCCTCTACGCTCAAGCGAGCGCGAGCGAGAGGCGAATGATTGAGAATCTCCCAGTCGTCGCCGGGCAGCTCGACCCCGAGCTCGACGATCAAGGCCGGGCAGGCGGGGAATTCCAGGGCCAGCTCATCCGGAGGGGAGGGACGTACCAGCAGGCCGAGCTTCTGGGTGGCGATCAGGGCGCCGTCGTCCTTGGCCTTGAGGAGGCGGCGCTCCGCGAGGAATTCCGCCTCTTTCGGCACTTCCTGGGAGAAGAGGATGGCGCCGGGCAGGGCGAAGGGCAGGAGGTCGTCCTCCTTGACGTCGTGGCGATTCCAGGTGGTTTCGCCGCTGAGCTGCCAGTCGGGTTTGCCGTCGGGCTTGCTGCCGAGGCTGGCCTTCAGCTCCAGCTTGATGCTGTCCCAGGGTTTCTGCGGAGCCTGCGACTCGTCGGCGCGGCCGCTGGGCGCGAGAGCGGGCAGGAGGCAGAAGGCGAGGAGTGCGGCGGCGGCGCGGCGGCGGAGGATCAGGGCGGTGAGGCCGTGGCTGCTCAGGGCGCCGAGGCCGGCCAGGCCGGTGCAGAGCAGGGCCAGGACGAGGAGGCTTTCCGCCATCGGCACGCCTTGCACCGCGAAGATCGCGAGGCCGGCCGCGGCGGCGCCGAGGGCGATCCGGGCCGGTGCCGGACGGAGGAAGCAGCCGCCGAGCAGGGCGAGCAGGGCGGCGAGCAGCAGCGGCGTCTTGACCCGGGCCTGGCCGCGCTCGGCACTGGCGTTTTGATCCACCGCGACCGCCTCCAGCCGGACGGCATCGCCGGCCTTGACGACGCTGCGGCTGAACTTCAGCTCCGAGTGGCTGACTTCTGAGGAGTGGTGGCTGTAGCGGCTCAACTTCGAGAACTCCGCGAAGGCCTGGAAGAGAAGGATGACGCAGACGAGGCTGAGGCTTCCGGCGGCTACTCGCGGGCCGGCGCTCCATTCGCCGCGGAAAGTCAGGGCGAGAAGGAAGCCGAGGGCGAGCGAGACGAAGAGGAGGGGAGTGCAGTCGGACATCAGTTGTCCGGCCAGGGTGGCCAGATCCGGAGCGGGATTCTTGCGGACCAGGCCGCTGACCGGGCGGGCGCCTTCGATCTGGTCGAGACTCCAGCCGCCCGGCAGGGTGATTGCAAGGTCGTTGAGGACGACGTCGGCTTCGAGACTGGGCGCCTCGATCTTCAGCTTCACCCCGTCGGCCAGGGGCGGGCAGCGCTGCGCGTATTCGATCGACACCGGGAAGGACAGATTGGGATCGGCGATGCGGGGAATCGGGATCAGGATGCGATCGCCATCGGCGGCGGCGCGGACCTTGCGGCCTTGGACTTCCACCGTCCACAGCTCCGCTCCTTGCGGCAGGCGCAAAGCCAGATGCGGGTGTGACGAATTCTTCACCGTCAGCTTCATCTCGCCGGTCAGCGAACCTTTTTCGTCGAGGACGGATTTCAGCTCGGCGCGTTCCACCACCAGGCTCATCAGGGCGGCGTAGTCGCGGGCTTCGATGTCGACGGCGATGCTGTGCGGTCCGCGCAAGAAGCGCCAGGCCTTGAGCACCGGGTGGCGGTGCAGGGCGAGGTATTCCGCCGGGAGGGAATCGACCGCGGTCTCGACAATGCCGGCGTCGGCCTGGCCGCCGCTGACGCTGAGGGCTTGCGAGCCGGAGACGGCGATGAAGCCGTCGTCGCTGAGAACGCCGAGGGGACGGAGCTGGCCGATGCGGATTTCGCTCTTGCGGGCGGCGACCGCCGTCTCCCAGGAGATCAGCAGGGTGTAGTCGCCGAGCACCGGCTTTTGCAGGACGACGGAGCGTTTCCCCCCCTCATGGACGAGGCGGGGGTTGTGAGCGCCGTGGAGCTGGCATTCCCCGATGTCGGCGGGCAGCTCCAGGTCGAAGCGTTCGCACGGTGCGCCGGCGACATGGTAGGTGAGGACGGCGGCGAAGGCGGCGGTGTTTTCGCCGACGGTGACGCTGTGCAAGGTTTCGCAGCGCAGCGCCGGGTCGAGACGGCTGAGCTTGAGTTCCGCCTGCCAGGAGGCGTCGCGGAAGCGCCATACCGACTGTGGCGGGCGGTCGCCGACGCTCTGCGCCGGGGGCGGCTGGCGGACCAGTCCTTCCGGCTTGACCAGGTCGGCGGTGAAGCCCTCCTGGGTTTCGAGGGCGATGGTGCCGCGTTCGGAGCGGACGCCGCGGAGGGCGAAGCGGGGCAGCTGCAGGCTGTCCTGGCCTGGCGCGAGGCGGCATTCGGCGAGGATTTCGGCTTCGCGGCGGCCGCTCACCGGGCGGGCGAAGACGAGGCGGAGGAGGCGGGTGTCCTTTTCCTCGATCAAGTCCCAGGAGGCGAGGTCGCTGGCGGTGACCTTGGCAGGATCGAGGCCCGGGCCGATCTCGAGCAGCAGCTCGCGGATCTCGGCTTCGCGGATGTCGACCTGGAGGCGGAGGCGGGCGGCAACCAGGGAATCCTTGGCGAGCAGCTGCAGCGCCAGGTCGGAATCGAGGACCGGATTGACCGCTTCGGCGCGGGCGCTGAGCTTCACCGGAAGTTCGGCGAAGGTGAAGAAGAAGGACTGCGTCAGTCCTGACTCCTGCAGCATCGGGTCGGCGCTGGCGATCCGGACCAGACCTTCGCTGGTCAAGGGTTCGAGCTTGAGGCGGGCGCGGCTGCCGAGGGCGATCTGGCCGCCGGTGCGGGTCAGGCCGAGGGGGCGGGCGAGAAGGACGGGGAAGGCCGAGCCTTCGGTGGCGGCGGCATGGCGCGCCTCCACCAGGAAATCCCGACTCTGGCCGGCGCCGAGGGCGGCGAAATCCATCTCGGCCCAGATCGAGGCGCCGTCGCGGCTGCTGGTCCACGACACCGGGCGGCCCTTGGCGTCGGCGATGCGGGTGACCGACAGGCCCTCGGGCAGCTCGAGCCGCAAGCTTTTCATTTCCCCCTGGGTGCAGGTGAGGCGCAGGAGGCCGCGCTGCTCGACCGCGCCGGGCGAGACCTCGGCGATCAGGCGCCACTCGGCCAGTCCTGCCGCCTCGACCGGCGCCGCCACCGCGGCCTTTTTGCGGAAGGCGCATTGCAGCAGGGTGGTGTCGCCTTCTTCCGGCTGGGCCAGGGCCGAGCTCCAGCGCAGCGGCGCGCCTTCGACCGGCAGCAGCGGCGAGCTGTTGCGCAAGGCCGGCAGGATGTCGGCGGCGGGAACTGCGATCTCGACTGGCAGGGCCGGCATCTTCGGCAGAAGAAGCATCGGGCTGCCGCTCGCCAGCTCGATCTGGATTTCCTCGGCGCGGAACTCGCGGTCGAGGACGATATACAGTGCCGGGCCGATCCATTCCAGACTCAAACCCTCGGGCAGCTTGGGCAAGCTCCGCAGTGACAAGGCCAGCGGCGCCTCGCCGGTGGCTGAGGCGATGAGAAGCTTGGTCCCCTTCGGCCCCGCCAGACGGATCTCGAGATCGATGTCGAGGGAATTCAGCCGATCCCCCTCTGCCGCCTGCGGCGACACCTTGACCTTGAGATTCCTCAGGCCCGGCTCGGGCGGATCGGAGAACCAGCCTGCTGCCAAGGGCAGGCAGAAGAGCGCAAGCAGGAGAATCAGGATACGTCGCATGGAAGCCTCTCGTCTTTCGGGTGAATCGGAACCGAACCCGAGACGCACGGCAATCGGCTGGAATTACAGGAAAGCGAAGAAATCCGGAGAATTTCTCCTCGGTTGACCACTGTCGTGCTTGTTATTTATTCTATATCTTATTTTTGATAAATGTGTTATATCTGAAATTTGCTGGGCTTGCCCGCAATAGTGTACAGAGTTCTCCGGAGCTATGGACATTCCCCGTCCTTGTCTATACATTTGAAGGTATGTCTAGACATCAAAGATTCCAAAAAAGGAAGTTTTATGAATAAATCATATCGCAATCATCTGGCGGCTGGTTTGCTGCTGGTGCTGCTCGGAGCCGGAGTCTACTCCTTGGCGACTCGGCAAGAAGAAGCGCGGCCTGGCCAAGCGTGGAGCGCCGCGCCCGTCGGCCAGCAGCAGACTGGCGGCGTCAAATCGGGAGCCCCGGCCCCGATCCCCGACCAGAACTGGCAGCCTGCTGCAGCGGCAGCGGCTGAACCGAAGCTTCCGGTCACCGGCTACGGTGTCACCCCGCGCAGCACCCGGGAGACTTTGTCTTCGACCCAAGGCCAGGCCAATCTCCTCGCTCACAAGGAGCCGCAGAAGAACGCTTCCCAGATCTCCAGCCAAATCCAGGGCCAGCCCTTCGATGCCGTCCGCTGGAAGAACGACCCGGCCTATGTCGCCGCCTACTGCGCCATCAGCGAGCCCTCCAGAGGCACCACCTGCAGCCCCGACCCCAAGGCGCCCTTGCTCCAACGCCTGAGCGAGATCGCTCCTGTCGTCGCCCACGGCTCCCGCATCGAACTCAGAGTCCGGGCCGCGCCAGGCGCCCCCGTTTCCTGGGCTAGCCCTTCGCTCGGCCGATTTGCCGACTCTGGCCTCACTTCCTGCACCACGGTCGCCGATGCTTCCGGCGTCGCCACCGCCACTTTCGAAGGCGTCCCCGGCACCTGGGGCCAAACCGACATATCAGTCGCCAGCCCCTGCAATACAGGTGTTTTGCTCTTCAGAATCGAGACCGTCCAAGCCGACGACAAACAAGCTTCCAAATAAATCGAAAACCGTCAATCCAAGGTCTATCATCCATGAACTTCGTCCAGAAATTCTTCGCCGCCTCGACCCTCGTCTGGGGCCTCAATGCCCAGGCGGAATGTGAACTCAAGCTCGAAGGGGAGCAGATCAAGATCGGGGCCGGCGAGCAGAAGGTCTCGATCCCC
>JBDKFG010000026.1:0-58713 GCA_039798785.1 Verrucomicrobiota bacterium
TCGCTCGCAAAGACACCCCAAATTATTCATTTGCTTAGTTTTGTGATTATGATACACGGCGTGTATCATGTGAAGCGGTAACCATCTAAAAACCGCAGTAGAGGAATGGAGCCGGGTTGAAAGGATGACGAAAGTCCGGAAGACGGACGAAGTCGATCGTTTCGCGCCGAGCGCAGAACGCGGCTCACTCCGAGAAGAGGGAAGAATGGCCGATTTCATTGCGTCAGCTTCTTCAACTGCTCCGGCTCCATCTCTTCGACATGGCCATCGCCCATCAGCACACTCAGCTTGCCGTTGATCTGATGCGGCGCGGCGTCCCAGATCAGGGGCGAATGCGGATGGTTCCAATCGCTCCAGAGAGCGCCGTTGGCTTGCGGGTTCCAAAGATAGTGCAAGGAGGCGCCGCGACGCCTGGCGGGACAGCTCAGCATGTTGGCGTCGAAGCCCAAGCCGCCGCTTTCCGGGCTGATCTTGAGATCGGTCAAAATCGGCAGACGCAGCGTGCTGCCGTCGGCGTAATAGCTGTGGATCACCAGACCCATCTGCTTTAGGTGATTTTTGCATTTGGTGACCGGACGCCCCTGATTGACCGGGCCGCCCAAGGCCGGCAAGATCAAGGCCGCAAGAAACCCAAAAACGCCGATGCCGAGCCAGATCGCCATCCAGGGCGAGACGCGGTCGCTGGGGTTTTCTTCACTCATCGCTTTCTCCTTTCGACCAGCTCCGACGGCGTCAGCTCCTCGACATGGCCGTCGCCGAAGAGGACGATGATCTTGCCGTTGCTTTTGTGCGGCGAGGCGTCCCAGATCAAGAGGGAATAGGGATTGTTCGCCCAATCGGCCCAGGGGCTGCCGCTGGCCTTGGGATTCCAGTGGTAGTGCGGCGTGGGCCCGAGGCGCGCGGCCGGACAGGTCAACAGGTTGGCATCCAGGCCCAGGCCGCCGCACTCGGCAAAAACCCTGGGATCGCTGAAGACTGGAAGATTCAAAGTGGCGCCATCGGAGTAATAGCTCTGGATCGTCAGGCCGATCTGCTTCAGACGGTTTTTGCATTTGGCGATGCTGTGATTGACCTGAGAAGGGTGAGGTCTAAAAGCCGGCAGGATCATCGCCGCCAAGACGGCGCCAAGCACGAGGACCAGGAGAATCGTTGTCCATGACGGTGAACGATCTTGGGGGTTTTCTGCGCTCATCTGGATATCTCCATGTGTCTTTTGGTTCGTCGCAAAACCTTCGCGACGGAGCCGCTGGGAGCTCCGGCGCCCCGCCGGGTGTTTTGCCCTCGTCGCGAAGCGACAGGATGATTGTAGCCGGGGCTTTTAAGCCCCGGACAAGGCGACACCACGAGCGCCGTCGCGAAGCGACAGGATGACGGGTGAAGGCGATCCAACAAAGAGGAATTCTTCACGAGAGAGGGACTGGCCGGGGTCATATCGTCACATCCTTCATGGTCTGTCATCCTGTCGCTTCGCGACGGCGAATCTTTTGAGCTCCCCACCGGCCACCGGGGGGTACATTCATAACCATCTCCTTACCGGATTCATCGCCCCGAGCCCTCAAGACTTTTCAGATCCCGACGCTCGACATGGCCATCGCCAAACACCGCATTCACGAGACCGTCGACTCTGTGCGGCGAGGCATCCCAGATCAAAGGCGAGTTCGGGTTGTTCCATTCCGCCCAGGTGCCGCCGCTGAGCTTGGGATTCCAGACGTAATGGCATTTCCCATCGCGGTGAGTGGCGCGACAACTGAGACTATTGATGTCAAAACCGAAGCCCCCATCGGTCAGTTTGACCTCGCGGCCGCTCAGTAAGATCGGCAGATCCTGGGACGTCCCATCGGAATAATAACTTCTCAATGTCAGCGACAGGCTGAGCAATCGGCCATGGCAGTTCGTGACGTTGGCTTTTTCCCGGACATTACCCAGCGCAGGGAGCAACAAGGACAGAAATGCCAAGCTGAGCAGAACCAAAGCCAGGACCCAGAGATGCCAGGTCTTTGGGGCGGGATCCTCTTGAGGCGGGGGGCTGTCTTCGCTCATCTTGTCCGATCCTTCAACTGTTCCGACGTCAGCTCCTCGACGTGGCCGTCGCCCATCAGCACATTAAGCCTGCCGTTGACTTTGTGCGGCGCGGCATCCCAGATCAGCGGCGAGTCGGGGTTGTTCCAGATCGCCCAGGTGCTGCCGCTGAGTTTCGGATTCCAGAGGTAATGCATCAAGCCGTCCTGGCGGGCGGCGGGGCAGCTGAGCATGTTGGCGTCGAGGCCGAAGCCGCCGTCATTTCCCGTGCTCACTTCCAAGCGTTTCAAGCTCGGGAGCGCGCTGGAAACGCCATCGGAATAATAACTCTGGAGACACAGGCCGACGATCTTCAAGTTGCCTTTGCACTTGGTGCAAGCGGCTTTTTGCCGAACCGTCCAAAGTGCGGACCAGGTCACCGCCAGGAGACCCGAGGCCCCGAGAACGGCAGCCAGGGCCCAGGCTCGCCAGGATTGGGGATCCTTGTCACGAGGTTTTTCTTCTTCACTCATTGGCTCAGCTTCCAGTTTGTTCGTCGCGAAGCGACAGGATGAATGTAGCCGGGGCTTTTAAGCCCCGGACAAGACCGGCCCACGAGCGCCGTCGCGAAGCGACAGGATGACATCGGGCCAGGGCGATCAATCAAAGAGGAATTCTTCACGAGGGAGGAACGAGCCGGGTTCCTATCGTCATCTCCTTCATGGTCTGTCATCCTGTCGCTTCGCGACGGCGAGCGTTTTTGGATTCCCACCGGGGCTTGAAAGCCCCGGCTACATTCATCCTGTCGCTTCGCGACGGAGCGGCATGCCGGGCTCATCGCGTCAGCTCCTTCAATTGCTCCGGCGTCAGCTCTTTGACGAACCCGTCACCCATGAGCACATTCAGCTTGCCGTTGAGCTTGTGGGGGGTGGCATCCCAGATCAAGGGTGAGTTCGGGTTGTTCCAATCCGCCCATTTGCCGCCGCTGAGCTTGGGGTTCCAGACGTAGTCCAGGCAAGGGCCATGATGCATTGCGGGGCAGCTCAGCATGTTGGCGTCGAAACCGAAACCGCTGTTGTTAGCGACGCTGACTTCAAAGCTCTTCAGCACGGGCAAGGCGGTGGAGGTGCCGTCGGAGTAATAGCTGATCAGCGAAAGGCCCAACTGTTTGAGTTTGTTTTTGCAATTAGTGATCTTTGGCTTTTCATACTCTGTGCAGTTAGTGGGCTGCAGCGCGAGAACAGCAAATCCTCCGAGAATCCCGAGAACAATCACTGGCAGCCAATGGCTCGGGAATTCAAGCCGGCTGCTTGAGGGCTGGGGTTCCTCGCTCATCGCATCATCTCCTGCATCGACTCGACGCTGATCTCCTCGACGTGGCCGTCGCCGAAGACGGCGTTGAGCCTGCCGTTGACCCGGTGTGGCGAGGCGTCCCAGATCAAGGCGGAGTTCGGGTTGTTCCAGTCTTCCCATTTGCCGCCGCTGAGTTTAGGATTCCAGACGAAATGGGTCGAGTGGTCGTGGCGGGCGGCGCAGCAATTCAGCATGTTGGCGTCGAAGCCGAAGCCGCCGTCATTGGCGGCGCTGACCTCAAGGCTATTGAGGTTCGGCAAGGCGGTGGAGGTGCCGTCGGAGTAATAGCTTTGGATGACCAGTCCGGCCTGCTTCAAGCTGCCTTTGCATTTGGTGACGTTGGCTTTTTCGCGGACTCCTCCGACAGATGGCATCAACATCGCGGCGAGGACGGCGAGGATGATGAAGGCGATGAGCAGGACTTTGGCGATTTGAAACACGCCGTCGAAGGAAGGCGGGGGCGGGCTTTGTCCCTGCCTTTGCTCAAGAATGGCGGCGGCCTTGTCCTGCGCTTTTTTCAGCTGGGGATCGGCCTCTTCGGTCCCTTCGTCTTTCGCCCCATTTTCCAGCACATCCGAGCTGAGCTCCTGGGGCGGCGGCGAGGGCGGCGCGGCTTCGGGAGGGGGAGGCTTCGGGCGCAGGCTGACCTTGAGGCCGAGGGCGAGGAGGGCGAAGCCGGTCAGGATCATCAGCCAGCCGTCGCCGATCAGGTTGGAGCGGAAGAGCGGGAAGACGAGTGAGGCGGCGAGGGTTCCGGCCATGATCTTCTGGGCGGCGAGGCGCCAGAAGAGGGCGGCGAAGATCAGGCAGCTGAGGGAGGGCAGGGCCGACCAGGCGTCGCGCCAGAGGGGGCCGAAGCTGTTGCACAGGACCAGGCCGATGACGCCGCTCCAGGCCCAATTGGGATCGAGCTTGTCGCGGCAGCGCAGCCAGCTGAGGCAGATGAGGGCGCTGTAGAGGCCGAGGAGGGCGCCCGGGACGAAGAAGCCATGGGAGTGGCAGAAGCTGCGGAACTGGAAGTTGTTGCCGAGGGCGAAGAGGAGGGCGAAGATCGCCGCGGCGGCCCAGAGTCCGCGGCGGTACCAGAGGGCGGCGGCCCAGGCGAGGGCGGCGAGGCCGCAGAAGAGGCTTTCCCAAGGCAGGGCCTTGCCGGTGGCCTGGGCGCCGCCGCTGAGGTAGAAGGCGCCGGCGAGGCAGCCGAGGGAGCAGGCGGCGAGGGAATAGACTCGGCAACGCCAGGCGCAAAGGCCGCAGAGGACGCCGCAGAGCAGCAGTTGCAGCCAGGGCGAGCCGAGCTGATCGATCAGGCCGGGGCCGGGACTTTGGCTCCAATTCTGGCTGAAGAGGACGGTCAAGGCCAGGCCGCAGCCGAGGGCTTCGAGGACTCCTTGGTCCTGGTGGCGTCGGCAGACTTCCGACAAGGAGGCGATGAGCAGCAGGATCAGCTGGGCCAGGGCGAAGGCGCAGAGGCTGCCGGATTTGACGTAGACCCAGGAGAGGAGCCAGATCTGGACCACCGCACCCAGGCTGATGAGGAGGACCCAGGTCCAGCCCAGGCCGCGGCTTTCGAGGAGGGGGCCGGGAGCGGGCTCGGGATTCCACTTGGGATCGATCTCCTTGAGCTTGGCGAGAAGGAGCAGGGAGAGAAGCATCTCGACGGCGAGGAAGCTAATCGTCCAGCCCGGGACTTCCAGCATCTGATCAAGGGCCCAGTGCAAGCTCGGCACCAGGGCCAGGCACAAGCCTTGGAGCAGGCAGAGGACGATCGTCACCGGCAGCGGCAGGGCCAACTGGATTTTCTGGCGCAGGGTCCAGACAACGCCGAGGCAGACGCCGAAGCTGAGGCAGCCGAAACCGGTCACCACGCCGGGTGTGCCGGTGACCGCGAGCCCGACCACGGCGTTGGCGCCGAGCAGGACGCCAAGCAGGACGACGAGGCAGACCGCTTCTTCCTTCAGGGCGCGTCCGAGGACGAGCAGGCAGACACTGGCCAGCATCGCCAATTCGTACAGGCTGAGCGAGCCGAGACAGAGCCATTTGGGCAGGAGCTCGCTGCCGTTCAAGGTGCCTTTCGACAGGCGGTAGATGCCGAAGAGGACGAAGGCGGCGCTGACGCTGTAAATAGCGGTACTCAGGCCGATTCGTGCCGACCAGTCGACGGCTGGGGTTTCTGGGGACTTATCCATCGGATCACCTCATCTTTGTTGCTTGTAATTCATTGTAGGGAGATTCCGAACTTCCCCGCAAGTCAACAAAGAAGATTTTTCCGCTCGAACCGCCGCGAAAGATCCTCTGGAAAACTCAGGCGCCTCGTCGCAAAGCGGCAGGATGATTCATGAATGAGCGCCGATCAGGTCGAGCTTCCAGCTTGAGAAAGGAGCACGGGCGTCCCGCCCGTGAAGGCGACAGGCGGGACGCCTGTCCTCCTTTGAGCGAAGGAAACGCCACGACAGGAGCTTCACTCCTCTCCGGCGACCAGCTTGATCCGGCACTGGGTGTCTTCGGAAAATCGCGCGAGATCGGCGTCGCTCAAGAGCTCTTCCTGACGCATCGCCGCCAAGTGGATGATCGCGGTCGAGCGGCGGTAGTCGTCGAAGATCCGCCGGATCGTCTTGGTCCGCTTGTAGATCCGTTCGTCGAGGTCGAAATAGCGCTCGCGGGCCGAAGCCTTCCGGTGCTGGATCGATTCGAGCTCGACCAGGACTTGCTGGCAATAGCGCTCAAGCAGGACCGGATGCAGCTCCGTGAAGATTTTCCAATAACTTCGTGTCTTTCGTGGTGAAATTGGGTTCTGGCTCAATCCAACTTCCGCACCAGCGCCTGGAGGAAGAGCAGGGTGTCGGTGAATTCGCGGCCGAGGAGATTGGGCAGTTCCGGGGTGTCGAGGCGCTCGGGCGACCAAGGCTGGGGATCGAGGAGGCAGAGGTGGCCGCCGTTGCTGCGGCGGATGCCGAGGTAGCATTGGGCCGCGACTTTTTTTAATCCCGGGTCGTCGGGGAAGAGCACTTGGACGCCGTTGGGGATGAGGAAGGCGCCGTAGCTGAGGACGTTGGCGCAAGGGGCATGGGCGGGGTCGTAGCTGAAGCCGGCCTGTTCGACGCCGTCGAGGAGGAAGCGGCTGGTTTTGAGGCGTCCGGCCGGGCCGGGCTCGGTGAGGATGGCGCAGCGCAGGCGGCAGCCGCGGGAGATTTCAGCGAGCAGATCCATGGGGGTCTCCGGCAAGGGGGTGGAAAGGGAGCAGGGCATCGATCAGGCGTGCCGCCTGGACTGCCTCGGCGACGTCGTGGACGCGGAGGACGCTGGCGCCGGCGAGCTGGGCGGCGCTGTGGGCGGCGAGGGTGCCCGGAAGGCGGCGGCGGGCCTCGTTTTCGCCACAGGTCGCGCCGATGAAGGATTTGCGCGAGCAGCCGGCGAGGAGGGGCAGGCCGAGGCTCCGGAGCTCACCGAAACGGGCGAGCAGCTCGAGGTTCTGGGCCGTGTTCTTGGCGAAGCCGAAGCCGGGGTCGAGGAGGATGCGCTGGCGCGAAATGCCGGCGGCAAGCATGACTTCGACCGCACTCGCCAGCTCGGCCTTCACCTCGGCGACGACATCGGCGTAAACCGCCTTCGACATCATGTCGGCGGGAGTGCCTCGCAGGTGCATGGCGACGCAGAAGCAGCCGCGTTCCGCCGCGAGGCGGCGCATCCGGGGATCGCGGAAACCGGTGACGTCGTTGATCCAGGTGGCGCCGGCCTCGAGGGCGGCGGCGGCGACCTCCGGCTTGCTGGTGTCGATGCTGATCTCGACCGGAACTTGCGCCGAGCGCAAGGCGGCGATCACCGGCAGGACCCGGCGGAGCTCTTCCTCAAGCGAAACCGGGGGCGAGCCGGGGCGGGTCGATTCGCCGCCGATGTCGAGGATGTCGGCCCCTTCGGCGATCATTTTCAGGCCGGCGGCGAGGGCGGTGGAGGGATCGAGGTTGAGGCCGCCGTCGGAAAAGGAATCCGGGGTGGCGTTGAGCACCCCCATGATGCGGGTGCGGGTCATTGGAGCAGGTAAAAAGGTAAAAAGGTTGAAAGGTTGGAGAGATGAGCCACAGCAAGCAGAAGCATGGCTGCAAGACTTGCCCGTGGGGCCTTTAGTAATTTTCTGGAGCTCATGTGTTTGCCTTTCAACCTTTGAACCATTCAACCTGGTTCCTCATGTTCATCAAACTTCCTGCGCGTGGGATCGGACCCATTCGGTGAGGGCCTCTTCGCTGAGCTCGCCGGCGGCGAGGGCGAGCATGGTCCTGAGCTTGTCGATTTGGGGTGCCTGGAGATCACAGCCGTTCAACTTCAGCATCAGCCGGAGCGCCACCCAAGCGGTGCGCTTGTTGCCGTCGACGAAGGGGTGGTTGCGGGCGATGCCGAAGGCGTAGGCGGCGGCGAGGGCCGGCAGGTCAGGCGGCGGTTGACCGTAGGCCCATTTCTGTTGTGGCCGCATCAAGGCAGAATCGAGCATGTCCTGAGCCCGGATGCCGCTGCCGCCGCCGTGCTCGGCCAACTGCCGCTCATGCACCGCCAGGACCAGTTCCGGCCATAACCCGCGAGGCTCAGTCATTTGGCCAACTCGCGCAAGACATCGCGGTCCTGACGCATGATCGATTCGGCGAGATCCATCGCCTCTTCAAGTTCATTGGTGTATTGGCCGACGCGGAAGCCGTCGGGGGTGTCGGTGAGGAAGATCTTGTCGCCTTTCTCGACCTGGAGTTGCGCCAGGATCTCCTTCGGCAGGATGACGCCGAGGGAATTGCCGATGGAGATGATCTTCAGTGCGATGGCGGCCATGAGGGACTCCGGGGTTGAGGGGGCTTCACCGGAATTATAACCGATGTTATAACATCTCGCAAGATCTTGGATTCGATTAGCTTCCGGGATCTTTCAGGTTCCGAGGAGGCGGCCGAGGCCGCTGATCAGCCAAGGCCAGGCCAGGGCCCAAAGGGCGGCGGCGAAAGCGAGGTGCAGGCCAAAGGGCACGGTGGCCTCGCGGTGGCCGCAAAGACGCTGCCCGAGGGCGTGGGCCAGGGCGGTGAAGACAGCGACAAAAAGGCTGGCGAAAAGCAGGGGGAAGCCGAGGAAGGGGCCGAGCGCGGCGGCGAACTTGGCGTCGCCGAGGCCGAGGGCTTCGCGGGGCAGCGACAAGGAGCGGATCGACAGGGTCTGAGCATCCATCGTCGCGATGTCGACCCTGCCACCGTCGTGGTGGAGCTGGCCGTCGCGGAATTGGACCAGACCTCGCCAGGGTCCGGACTCATCCGCCACTTGGAATTGGAAGCCGCGAAGTTCCTTCCAGGGCAGGGCCTCGTCGCCTTCGAGGCGGGCGCCGCTGGCGTCGAGGTGGAGTTTTTGGCCTTGTGGGAAGGGGTGTTCCTGCTGGCCGGCGTAGCGGTTGATCAGCCAGCGGCTGAGGAGGAGGAAGCTGGCGCCGAGGGCGATCGCGGCGGCGGCTTCGGCGAGGTAGGAGAGGCGGGGGGATTGGGCGAGAGCGTGGAAGAGGATCGGGCGGGGCATCCCGGCGAAGACTTCGCCGGGGTTGAGGAAGGCGCTCGGCACGGCGCTGAAGGCGGCGAGGGCGAGCAGGCCGCAGCTCAAGTTGAGCTTGTCGGGAAGGCGGCGGTGGGCGAGGTCGATGGCGCCGGCGCCGTAGAGGAAGGAGACGAGGAGGAAGTGGACGAGGACGAGCTCGATCGGCAGGCCGAGGCGGTAGCCGAGGTAGCCGATGAGGGCGAAGGCCACGGCGAAGGCCGCTTCGATCAAGGCGTAGCGGGGCGAGAAGGGCATCTGGCAGTCGTAGCAGCGGCCGCGCAGGAGGAGCCAACCGAAGACCGGGACGTTGTGCCAGGGGCGGATCGGATGCGAGCAGTTCGGGCAGCGCGACGGCGGATGGCTGAGGCTTTCGCCCCGCGGCATCCGCCAGACCACGACGTTGAAAAAGCTGCCGAGACAGCCGCCGAAAGCGATGGCGAAAAGCAGGCCGAGCCAGGCGCCGCGACCATAGAAGACTTCCTGAAATTGCTGCATGAAAAAGGATTCCGATGCTCAGAGTTTAGTGAACGAAGGGACTCACTCCCAGCAGAGGCAGAGGCGTTGCTCGCGGCGGACGGGAGACAAGATGTCCTTCTCGCGGCCGCTGTCCCAATGGCGGTGGTAGTAGCTCAGCCCGGAGTGCACGGAGCGGTCTTCGAGAAAGATCTCGCCGATGAAGGCCAGGTCGCTGTCGCTGAGCGGCTGCAGGAAGACCAGGGTCAGATGTCCCGGATCGATTTGCTCGATGCGGCAGGGGAGCCTCTGGTTGAGGCGGGTGGCCCGGATCGCGAGGCGGGCGCTGAGATCCTCGCGTCCGCCGGCGCTGCCGGCGGCGAAGGCGGTGATCACTTTGGCGATCGGGGTCACGGCCGGGACATCATAGAGGAAATGCGGTCCTTCGCCCTCCGCCCCGTAGAAGGACAGGCGGGAGGCATCCGCCGCCTCGGGGGGCGGCCGTGTCAAGGCCTGGGGAGGAACCTGGGCTCCTCGCCTCAGCCCGGGAATGGATTCGGGGGTGGACATGAGAGGGAAACTAAGTGCGTCTCGGCATCGGGCAAGCGTGGCCGGGCCGATGAACCCAAGCCGGGGCTGGCATTTTTCCGGCCTGTCTCACTCGAATTTCAGGGTCACAGCCTAGGAGTAAGGAGTGCTCCAGCTTCAGCGCTGCTGCTGCCACCAGGCCAGCAGGGCTTGTCTCTCTTCGGCCTGCAGTTGACTCGCGACGAGACGCATCTTCTCTTCGTGCTTCTTCTCCGGAGCCGGCAGGCGCCATCCCTTGGCGAAGGCTTCGAGCTGGCGCTGCAGTGACAAGGAGTCGAGGGTGTCGATCCGGGGCGAGCCGGTGAAGAAGCGGCCGAAAGCGGAGCTATGGCAGCCGTGGCAGCGCTCCTGGTAGATCTTCGCCCCTGGCATCGACGCTTCGCCGCGGGGATGGGGCCTTGGCGGTGTCTGCAGGGCGAAGTGCTCGGCGGCGGCCTGATAATCCTCCGGCTTGAGACCGGCGGCGGCCTGGCGCATGAGCTGGCCAAGGGGGTCGTCGGGATGGGCGCCGCGGCGTCCGGCTGCGAAGGCTTCGAGCTGGTGTTTCAGGTAATCAGGGTCGAGGCCGCGCAGGTCGGGTCCGGCTGCGGCCGGGCGTCCGTCGTGGCAGGCCTGGCATTGCACCCACGTGTTTTGCCGGGCGGCATCGGGGGCTTTCTGGCAGGAGGCGAAGAGCGAGAAGATGCAGAGGGCGGCAAGCTGGCGGAAGCTCGGTTTCATCGGGTGGGTCCTCGGAGGTTTGTGCGGTCCATGGTCAAGAGGCTTCCTATTTGCCGGCTGTCCAGGCGGCGGGCGGCAGTTCAACCGCGGAGCAGCTCCGGGCGGAAGTAGATGGCGAGGCCGGCGCAAAGCAGGCCGCAGAGGGCGGCTGCGACCCAGGTGCGCGGCTGCCGGTCGTGGCGGACGTGGATCCCGACCGCGCCGAGCATCATCATGGCGAGCGGAAGTGCGCCCCAGAAGCAAAGCGGGCGGCAGCAGAGGAGCAGGCCGAAGCTGAGCTGGCCGAGGCCGACGAAGAGGCGGAAGCTCTCCGAGCAGCCCCAGCGCCGGTAGTCCGCGATCATCTGCGCGTCCCCGCGGAGATTCTTCTGCGCGAGGAAGAGGTAGAAGGCGCCGAGGAGAATCGCCAGGACACTGAGGGCGAGGAGGGCCGGGCCGCTCTCGGCGGGGTGGTAGAGGAAGCGGTTCATGGGCTCTCCGGGTTCAGGTGGCGAAAGGCTTCATCTTGGCCGCTTGTTCTGCCAGGGCGCCGTCGACGAGGCCGGGGAAGGCTCCGTTGATCTTGACGAAGAGCGACTCAGGGAAGCCGATGGTGATCCGCTTGCGGTCGGCGTCGATGGCGGCGGCGATGCGGCGGGCGACGAGTTCGGGCGGGTCGATGTTCATCTTCGTCGCGGCGGCCATGTCGCCGAGTTTTTCGGTGAGGCGGGTGCGGGTCGCCCGCGGTGCGGCATGGAGGATGTGGATGCGGCTGTCGTGGAGCTCGCGGCCGAGAGCTTCGGCGAAGCCGCGGAGGGCGAACTTGCTGGCCGAATAGCTGGCGTAGTAGGGGAAGCCGATGCTGCCGAAGACCGATCCGGTGAAGGCGATCAGAGCTTCGGGGCGGCGGCGCAAAGCCGGCAGAAGCAGACGGGTGAGGGTGATCGGCGCGATCGTGTTGGTGCGGAGAATGAGCTCGATCGAGGCGGGGTCTTCGGCCTCGAAGGAGCGGAAGGGGGCGAAGCCGGCGTTGTTGACCAGGCCGTCGATCTGGCCGAAGGCGGCTTCGGCGCGAGTGGCGAGATCGGGCAGGGCGGCGAGCTCAGCCAGATCGGCGATGAGTTCGCGGCTGCAACCCGGTGGCAGCAGACGGCTGGTCGCGGCGAGCCCCTCGGACGAACGCCCGGCCAGGACCAGACGGGCGCCGCGGGCCGCCAGCTCGACCGCCAGGCAGCGGCCGATGCCGGCGGAGGCGCCGGTGAGAAGAAGGACTTTGTCGCGCAGAATCATGAAAGGCTCCGAGGGAAGGGGGTTAGGAGTTAGGATTGGCGGAGTTTTAGGGTTGGAGCTGCGGTCAGAAGGCAACGATTCAGCCGCGGAAGCGGGCCTGGTGTTCGCGGAAGATGTCGCCGTAGAGGCGGAAGAAATTCTTCGAGCAGTGGATGACGAATTCCAGGTCGGACTCGGAGTCGAGGCGCTCGACCAGGCTGGCGAAGAAGTCGATGTGTTTGAGGTCGAGCGAGCCGTGCGAGCTGAGGTAGGAGAAGCAGTTCTTGCCGAGGCCGAGCTGGCGGCCGAGGTTTTCCGCCGCCTGGGTCGCCGCCCGCACCGAGGTGCCTTCGAGGACGTTGACCATGCCGAGGAAGCCGCAAGGACGCTGGCGCTGGATGATGTCGTAGGCGTAGGAAATCATCATTTCATTGGCGAAGGAGGGTCCTTGGGCGATGGCCGCGGCGACGTCGCCGCCGCAGTTGCGGATGTCCTCGAGGATCCAGCGCTGGTGCCCGACCTCCTCCTCGATGTACTCGGCCATCGCGTCGCGCAGCCATTCATGCGACTCGGGAATGCGGGAGCCGCAAGCCATCAGCAGCGGCGTGGTGTGCTTGACATGGTGGTAGGCCTGAGTCAGGAAGGCGAGGTATTCCTCACGGCTCCAGCGGCCGGCGATGCCGTCCTGGACGAAGGGGATGGCGAGCAGCTCCGCCTGCATCGGGGCGGTGGCTGCGGCAAGGCGCAGGAAAGGGCTCATCTGGGAATCTCCTCGGGGCTAGTTGCAAAAAGACGGGCCGCGGCGGCTTCGCAGGCGGGGCGTTGGAAGCGGCCGTTGGGGGTGAGCAGGCCGGGCTGGAGGAACCACTCCGGCCCGACCGGCTTCAGCTCTGCCAGGCGGGCATGGGCGCCGAGGCGGCCATTGACCCGCAGCCGCAGGGCCTCGAGCTCGTCGGGAGCAAGCTCGGTCTCGATCAGCGCCAGAGGTGCCGGACGTCCCTCGCCGAAGACGAATGCACGGCGCAGTCCGGCCTCGCGCAAGAGCTCTTCCTCCAGCCATTCCGGCGACAGGTTGCGGCCCAAGGAGCTGATGAAGAGGTTTTTCTTGCGTCCGACGACGTGCAGGTAACCCTCGGCGTCGATTTCGCCTAGGTCGCCGGTGGCGAGTCTGCCCTCGGCATCGAGAAAGGGGGCGCTGCCATCGAGGAAGCAGGAATCGAAGTCTCCATCGACCAGGATTTCGCCGTCGGCGGCGAGGTGCAGGCGGCAGTGCGGCAGAGGACGTCCGACACTACCCGGACGCATCGCCGCGGCGGTGTTGAGGCAGACCACCGAGGCAGCCTCGGTCAATCCGTAGCCCTCCCGCACCGGCAGGCCGAGCCGATGGGCTTCTTCGATCAGATCCCGACCCACCCGGGCGCCGCCGACGCCGATGAAGCGCAGGCAGGGAGGCGCGGCCAGCCCCTGGCGGCGCATCAGCAGGCAGAGATCGCGCAGGAGCTGCGGCATCATCACCGTCACCGCGACCTGGTGGCGCTCGATCGCCGCGAGCACCGCTTCCGCCTCGGCGAGAGGACGGCGGATGCCCGGCAGGATGACGCTGCGGCCGCCGCAAATCAGGGGCAGATAGAGTCCAGCCAGGGTCTCGAGCAGGATCGAGTAGGGCATGAAGGAGAGGAAGACTTCGCCGCTGCGGGCGCCGATGGCCTCCTGCAGCGAGGCGAGGCTGCGCTCGAGCATGGTCCAGGAGAGGCAGAGGCCTTTCGGCCGCCCGGTCGAGCCGGAGGTGTAGGTGATGCGGGCGCAGCGCCTCGGCGGCGGCGTCCGGGCAAGCCTTCCGGAGGGGTGAATGCCGAGGCGTCCGAGACAGGACGAGGCTTGCCCGGCGCCGAGACGCGCCGCCAGGGCGGCGTCGTCGCAGAGGATCCATTCCGGCGCCACCTCGTCGAGTGCGTGGCGCAGCGCGTCGTCGGCGAAGAAGCAAGGAAGCACCAGCAAGGGCCGGCCGGCGCGGGTCGCGGCCATTTCCGCCGCCAGCACTTCGGCGGAATTGCCGCTGATCAGGGCGAGAGGACGCTGGCCGCTCAGGAGGGGGGATGCGGCGGCGATCCAGCTCTCGAGACTTTCCGGCGACACTTCGCCGCCGCCATCGATCCGGAGCGGGGCGGGCAGAGGCGCCGCCAGCCTGGACTGGAGCTTCATCGGGAAGGCTCCTTCATTCCGGCCCCCAGCTGCCGCGCCTGTTCCTCGAGCGAAGGATGAGGAATGAAGAACCCCTGATGACGGACATAGCGGACGAAGGCGGGGAGATACGCGGCGTTGACTTGCGGCTCGTGGGCGTAATAAGCGCCCCAGAGAAGCCGTTCCTCCTCGCCGAGACGGCTCACCGGAGCATCGTGCAGAAACAGGATCTCGTCGGAGAATTTCCCCAGGGTGGCGCGCACCATCCGGGTGCCCGTGAAGACGCACCACTGGAAGCCCGCCGCCTGCAGGAAGACCGCCATCGCCGAGACCAGAAGCCGGCCGCCGCCGAGACTGCTCGAGGCGAGATTGCCGATCTCGGCGATCTCGCTGCGTCGCACCGGCAGGCCGATGCGACGGCTGAGATCCTGCTCGATCGCCTGGTCGGAATAGATCTCGAGAAAAAGCCGCGGCAGGGCCCAGCTGCAGCCGATCACCCCGTCGATCCCTCCTTCGCCCTCAAGCGCCAGAAGCTGCTGGTGGAAGTGGCGGATCTCGGCCCCATGAACCCGCAAAAAGCAGTCGCGCACCGCCTGTTCCACCGCGCCGCGGCGGTCGCTGGCCGCATCACAACGGATTAGCTTGTCGCACGGAAGTGTCGCGTTCTGCATGGCTGGATCCCTGGTTTTTCTGCGTTTAAGCTGAAGTCCGGGAGCGGCGAGTTCCATCACCGGGAAATGAATTTTTTTTTATCCGTAGACGCCGCCAGCGGAAGACGGTGATGAAATCTTTTTTATCCCCGCATCTCAATTCTGAGACTCTTGTGCAAAGCTGTAAGCCGCTTGTCATTGCACAAAGATCCTTTCTTACACCTGGAGTCTCCCCGAGGCCACCGCAGCTACGGCGCCATCCTGCCTCTGGAGATTCTGGCGCGACTGAGACTGAGGGGGCTCACGGGATCCCAGGATTAGCCGCCGACAAAGTTCCGTCACCGAACTTGCCCCGGGCGTCCGGGGGCTTAACTTGCCCGACTGTTTCAACTCCCCAAGGAAATCCCCCTCATGAAAGTCCTCGTCATCGGCGGCGGCGGCCGCGAACATGCCCTCTCCTGGCGCCTCAAGAACGACCCCCAGGTCAGCACCGTCTTCGCCGCGCCCGGCAACCCCGGCATCGCCGCCGAGGGCATCACCTGTGTCGAACTGAAGACGCACGAGGCCACCGTCGCCTTCGCCCGCGCCGAGAAGATCGACCTGGTCGTCGTCGGCCCCGAAATCCCCCTCTGCGCCGGCCTCGGCGACGATCTCCGCGCCGCCGGCTTCCCGGTCTTCGGACCCGGAGCCAAGGGCGCCCAGCTGGAAGGATCGAAGGCCTTCGCCAAGGACTTCATGGTCCGCCACGGCATCCCCACCGCCGCCTCCGGCACCTTCGACGACGAAGCCTCCGCCCTCGCCTTCATCGCCAAAAACGGCGCCCCCATCGTGGTCAAGGCCGACGGCCTCGCCGCCGGCAAAGGCGTCACCGTCGCGATGACCGAAGCCGAAGCGGTCGCCGCGGTGAAAGACTGCTTCGCCGGCGCCTTCGGCAGCGCCGGCCACCGCGTCGTCATCGAGGAGTTCCTCGACGGCGAAGAAGCCTCGCTCTTCGCCCTCTGCGACGGCGACAGCATCCTCCACCTCGCCACCGCCCAGGACCACAAGCGCGTCGGCGACGGCGACACCGGCCCCAACACCGGCGGCATGGGCACCTACTCGCCCGCCCCGGTCTACAGCTCCGAGGTCCATGAATTCTGCCAGCGCGAGGTGCTGGGCCGCTTCCTCGCCGGCCTGAAGGCCGACGGCCTCGAGTTCCGCGGCGTCATCTTCATCGGCCTGATGATCGGCAGCAAAGGCGTCCGCCTGCTTGAGTTCAACGTCCGCTTCGGCGACCCCGAAACCCAGTCGCTGATGATGCGCTGGGAATCCGGCATGGCCGAGGCCCTCTACAAGACCGCCACCGGCAAGCTCAAGGAGGCCAAGCCGGTCTTCTCCGCCGAGCCCGCGGTCTGCGTCGTACTCGCCTCCGGCGGCTACCCCGGCGACTACGCCAAAGGCTTCCCGATCTCCGGCCTCGAAGCCGCCGCCGCCACCGGCGCCAAGGTCTTCCACGCCGGCACCGCGATGAAAGACGGCCAAGTGATCAACACCGGCGGCCGCGTCCTCGGCATCACCGCCCGCGGCGCCTCCGTCCGCCAAGCCCTCGCCACCGCCTACCGCGGCGTCGACGAAATTTCTTGGAAGGGGGCCTTCTGCCGCCGCGACATCGCCTGGCGGGCGCTGGCAAGAGAGAAGTGAGAGCTCGAACCGTTTAAGAAGTTTAAAGTTTAAAGTTTGAGCGATTCTTGACTCTTGCCGATTGCTTCCGACAGACATCGATGAAATCGGCAGATATCGATAGACATCGACAAGATGCAATTCACGGAGATTTTCCATGACTATCACCTTCACCATGACGAAAGACCACTGCATGGCGTTTTATGATCACTACTTCCGCAGCTCCGACTTGATTCAGAAAAACATCAAGACGACGAGATGGCTGTGTATCGCTGCCATGTTCTTTGTTTTACTCCTCATGTGGGACCAGAAGACCGCTCCTGTCTTAGAACTTATCGTCTGGATCGGGATGTCGATATTCACCTGGATTCGGATCCCCAAAAGCATCATGGATGCCTCCAAGAAAAACAGCTTGGCACTGATTTCCTCCGACTCTCACAAGAAGTACTTCGGCGACTATGATGTGGAAGTCACGCCGTCACATTTGAAGATGGTCACGCCGGTTGGCGAATCCACGATCAACTGGATCGGCATCGAAAAATTGAGCCGCGACAAGGATTACCTCTTCATTCAATTCGGCAACAGCAGCGGCCTGGCGGTTCCGATTGCCGAAGTGGGCAAGGAGACCAGCGAAAAATTCTATCAGCTCTTGACCGAAAAGATGGCTCGATAAGCGCCGATGCAAGGCTATGGCCATTCCGTCGCCTCTGCGAAGACCTGACGCCCTTTTCCTCCTTTTTCTCCCCGGAGGCTGGCGGCGGGCGCAGAAAAGGCTAACTTGGGCGCCATGAAAAACCACTTCACACCCCTTTTCCTCGGCGCCGCACTCCTGCTCGCCGCCAACTCCTGCAGCAGCAAAAAGCCCCTGCCGGTCGTTCCGCCCACCCCCGAAGAGCGTGCTTCGCTGGCTGACGCCGAGAAGCTTCGTCAGGAAGGAAAATGGAGCGATGCCGCGGCGATCCTCGAAGACCTCGACGAGACCGTCACTGACCCCGACACCCACGCCCGCATCCTCCTCCTCTGGGCCGACTGCGCCCGCAAGGACAAGGATCTCAAGTCCGCCTTCTACGCCTTGCGCGACGTTCTCGACAAACATCCCGCCCAGGTCGATTACGAGAAGACCGCCGCCCTCCAGCTTGAGATCGCCGACGAGTACTACGGCCAGTACAAAGAGGAGACCGAGTGGTTCTCGGCCAAGCCGCGCTCGATCGAGTTCTACCAGGAGTACGCCCGCCAGTCGCCCTACGGCAAGCTCACCCCCTCCCGCCTCCGCCGGGTCGGCGACATGCAGCGCGAACGCGAAGATTATGCCGACGCGGTGCAGACCTGGACCCGGATCATCAAGCGCTACCGCGAGACCGAGGAAGCCGGCTTCGCCCGGATGTATCTGATGCAGTATTACCTGGGCGAATACAAACGCCCCTGGGGCGACCTCGACCTGCTGGTCCAGGCCCGCAACCAGCTGAGCTTCTTCCAACAGCAGTTCCGCAAGCACCCGCTGCTTGAGGAGGCCAAGGTGAAGATGAAGGAAATTCACAACCTCGAGGCGGAGCGACTCTACGTCCTGGCCGAATTCTACCTCAAGGAAGGCCAGTGGTGCGACTCGGTCCACTACCGCCCCGAAGCCGCCAGCCGCTACCTCTACCTGCTGCTGCTCAAATACGAAGACACCGAATGGGCCCTGAAAGCGGAAAAGCTGCTCGCCCAGCTCGACCCCAAGTTCAAGCCCACCCTTGAGCAGAAACGCAAGGAATTCGCCGCCCGCCAGGGCCAGCTCGACGAAGCCGATCTGCCCCCCGACCTCAGCGACCGCACCCTGCGCCGCATCCTCATGACCCCCGAAGAGTCGAAAGGCAAGTTCCTCCTGCCGGTCGAAGATCTCGACCTGCGCCCCACCGAGAAGGATGATTCCCATGCTCCGAAACCTTAAGCTCCTCCTCGCCACCTTCCTCGCCATCGCCGGCTTCGCCGCCTGCGGCTACCACCATGAATCCCTCGCCCACCCGCAGATCCGCAGCGTCGCCATCGGTGCCATCGACAATGACAGCGAAGACCCCCGACTCGGCATCCTGATGAACGAAGCCCTCAAGGAAGCGGTCATGCACGACGGCTCCTTCCGCCTCGTCTCGGTCGACGAAGCCGATGTGATCATCACCGGGCGCTTCGGCGAAATCAAGCAGCAGGGCGTCGGCTACCGCCGCGGCGACAGCGCCACCGACAAGGACGCCTCGCGCACCTACCGCAACGACTCCTATCGCAGCAATCTCAGCTTCGACTATAAACTGGCCACCCGCAAGGGCCTGCCGATCCGCCAGGGTGAACAGGGGGCCTCCGCCATCTTCGTCGAATCCCTCGACTTCCAGTCGGACCGCCGCGAAGCCCTGAAGGTCGCCTGCCGCCGCCTCGCCGGCAAGGTCGTCGTCTCCCTCTCCGAAGGCTGGTAAGCCGCGATGGAGCTGCGTATCGGCCAGGGCTGCGACTCCCATCGCCTGGTCGCCGGACGCCCCTTCATCCTCGGCGGCGTCGCCATCCCCCACGAATTCGGCCTCGCCGGCCATTCCGATGCCGACGCCCTTCTCCATGCGATCACCGACGCCGTCCTCGGCGCCCTCGCCCTCGGCGACATCGGCCAGTGGTTTTCCGACCAGGATCCGCGCTGGAAAGGCGCCGACTCGCAACAACTGCTCAAAGCCGTCCTCGCCTCGCCGCAAGTGCAAGGCTGGAGCTTGATCAACCTCGACAGCACCGTGATCGCCGAAGCACCGAAATTGGCGCCGCACATTCCCGCCATGCGAGAGGCCATCGCCGCCCTCTTCGGCGTCGACCCCGGCCAGATCTCGGTGAAGGCCAAGACCGCCGAGAAGATGGGCGCCCTCGGCCGTCGCGAAGGCGTTGCCTGTCAAGCCGTGGTGCTGCTCCGCCGCGGCTGACACAGCAGCGGAAGCCGATCTCCGAAAGTGGATGGCTTGAGTCTTTAAAGGATTAATAGCTAGCTTTTTAATCATCAGGCTCAGGGTTTCTTGGTTTGACTTTGCTAAGTCGAGCAGCAACTCCAGGAGCCCTTTATGAATCCAGATCTGAGCCTTCCGCAGTCGCCGCGACTGAAACGCGAAGCGGTGACGATCGAGGCGATGTTGTTCCGTCATTGCCGTCGCCGTCATGCAGGCGGAGACGAGCTCTGCCCCGAGTGCCGCGAACTCCTCGCTTTTTCCCTGCTGCGCCTCCGCCGCTGCCCCTTCGGCGAAGCCAAGGGCACCTGCAAGAACTGCACCGTGCACTGCTGGAAAGGCGCCCGGGACCGCCGCGGCGAGATCCGCGCTGTCATGCGCTACGAAGGCCCCCGGATGCTGTGGAGCCACCCTTGGCTATCCCTGTGTCATTGGCTTGACAGCCGGCGACGCTTCCCGCAACTTGTCTCCACCCGTCAGCCCCAGGCCCTCCCATGATCTCCAGTGCCGAAGCCTTCGCCCTCGTCCTCGCCGCCGCGCCCGATTACGGCGTCGAAGAAATCGATCTCCTCGACGCCTGCGGCCGGGTCTTGCGTCAGCCGATTTGCGCCGATCGCGAACACCCGCCCTTCGACCGGGTGAGCATGGACGGCATCGCCCTCAATGTCGCGGACTGGTCGCGGGGCCAGCGCCGCTTCCGCATCGCCGGCTGCCAGGCGGCGGGGATGGCGCCGCTCTCCTTGAGCCCGGAATCCTGCCTGGAGGCAATGACCGGCGCGATCCTGCCGCAAGGGGCCGACGGGGTGATCCCGGTGGAGCATCTGCGCCGCGACGGCGACTGGGCCGTCCTGCCCGAGGACTACGCCTTCGAAGCCGGGATGAACGTCCATCCCCGCGGCAGCGATCACGCCCGCGGCGCCGAACTGCTGCCCGCCGGCATCGTCCTCAACCCGCCTCGCCTCGCCCTCGCCGCGACTTGCGGCCGACGCAAGCTCCGGGTGGCTCGCCTGCCCGAAGCGGCGGTGATCGCCACCGGCGACGAACTGGTCGCCCCCGATACGACTCCCCTCCCCTGGCAGATCCGCCGTTCCAATTCCTTCGCCATCGCCGCCGGCTTGCGCGGCCTTGGAATCAAGGCCAGCGAACATCATCTGCCCGATAAGGAGCAAGAACTCGAAGAACGCCTCGCCGCGATCCTTGCCAGCAAAGAACTCGTCGTCCTCTCCGGCGGCGTCTCGGCCGGCAAGTTCGATCTCATCCCTGCCACCCTCCGCCGCCTCGGCTGCGAAGTGCTCTTCCACCAGGTCAGCCAACGCCCCGGCAAACCCCTGCTCTTCGCCCGCAAAGGAAACACCCTGGTCTACGGACTGCCCGGCAATCCGGTCAGCGCCCTGGTCAACTTCCACCGCTACGTCCTGCCGCAGGTGCGGCAGTCCCTCGGGCTGCCTCAGACGCAGTGCCTGGCGCTCCTCGCCGAGGAGCTGGTCTTCAAGAAGCCCCTCACTCTCTACCAGCCGGTCCGCCTCGTCGCCGACAGCGAAGGCCGCCAACGCGCCTTCCCCCTTCGCGGCAACGGCTCCGGCGACCACGGCGCCCTCGCCCTCACCGACGGCTTCGTCGAACTCGCCGCCGAAAGCAGCGTCTTCCCCTCCGGCAGTCTCGTTCCCTACTTCCCCTGGAGCCTCACATGAGCAGCGATCATTCCTCCCCCACCCTGCTCGACTCGCGAGGCCGTCCCTTGCGGGATCTCCGTCTGTCCTTGATCGACCTGTGCAACTTCCGCTGCCTCTACTGCATGCCGCCGGAAGGGAAGTACGAGTTCTTCAAGAATGACGAGCTGCTGACTCCGGCCGAGCTCCTCACCCTCGCCCAGGCCTACATGAGCCTCGGGGTGCAGCGCATCCGCCTCACCGGCGGCGAACCCCTGCTGCGCAAGGAAGTGCTGGAAATCGTCCGCTCCCTCGCCGCCTTACCGGGCTTGCACGACCTGTCCCTGACCACCAACGGCTCGCGCCTGGCCGAGCTGGCGGTGCCGCTCAAGGAGGCCGGACTGAAGCGGGTGACGGTGTCGCTCGACGCGATCGAGCCGGAGGCCTTCAAGCGGATCACCGGCGGCCGCGGCCTTCTTGAGGAAACCCTCGCCGGCATCCGCGCCGCACAGGCCGCCGGACTCGGCCCAGTGAAGCTCAACGCGGTGATCCGCAAAGGCCTCAACGACGACCAGATCGTGCCGCTCGCCCGCTGGGCCCGGAACGAAGGGATCAACCTGCGTTTCATCGAGTTCATGGACGTCGGCAACCGCAACCACTGGGAAGCCGAGCAGGTGATCAGCTCGAAATTCGTCCACGACCAGATCAACGCCGAGATGCCGATGGTGGCGCTCGATTCCGCCTTCTACGGCGAAGTGGCGGAGCGCTACGCTTATCAGGACGGCGTCGAAGTCGGCTTCATCTCCTCCGTGAGCACGCCGTTCTGCGCCAGCTGCACCCGGACCCGGGTCAGCGCCGAGGGCAAGATCTACAACTGTCTCTTCTCCGGACGCGGCCTGGATTTGAAGCCACTGCTCCGTGGCGGCGCCTCAAGCGAAGAACTGGTCCGGACCCTGAAAGGCTTCTGGGAAGTGCGCACCAACCGCTACTCGGAAGAACGGGCGGAATCGCGTTCCTCGCAAAGCCGCCGCCCGATCGTCGAGATGTTCCAGGTCGGAGGCTGAGCGCAAGCTCAAAAACCGACATAAGCCGCGATCGATAACAAGGCCGCGACGACAAGGCAGCGACGGGGCGTCAAAAAGTCGTGGCAGCTCGCCGGCGTCAAGGGATGAACGATCTGCGAGGCGTAATCCTCGGCGCCGCGCTGGCCCTCCGGCAATCCGTAGGAATCGGGCATCCGGCCAGGGGCGTGATAGGTGCCGAAAAGGCGGTCCATCAAAGGATTGAGATTGGCGAAGTTGACCCGTCCGCCCTTCTCGATGGCGTGGTGCCAGTGGTGAAGCTGCGGCGAGCCGAGGAAGGGGCGAAGCCAGGCGATCTCGGCGCGGCAGTTGGAGTGGATGTACATCGCCCAAAGCCCGCGGAAGACGAGGAAGCCGGCGATCGCCTCGAGCGACACGCCCAGGAGCATCGCGGGAAGGTTCTCGACCAGGCGGGTGACCAGGTTGTCCACCGGATGTTCGCGTCCCGAAGCGATCCAGTCGAGGTGGCGCGAAGTGTGGTGGACCTTGTGGAACCGCCAGAGGAATTCCCAGCGATGCTGCAGGCGGTGGACCCAATAGATGCTGAGATCGCAAAGGATCACCGCCGCGGCGATCTGCACGGCCAGGGGCCAGCTGGCGACCTCGGCAAACCACGGCGCCGGCAAGTGCTGGCGCAAGCCGTAATGGATCGCCGTCAGCAGCCCGACGATGGGCATGCTCCAGAACAGATACTGGCCGAAGTTGAACATCAGGTCGCGGCCCCATCCGGGCCGGAAGAAGCCCTGTCGACGGGCCGGGAAGGCAAGCTCCATCGGCACGACGCAAATCGCGTAGACCGCATAGGCCTTGGCGAAATAGAGGACCTCCTGCGGCAGATTCATGGACGCGGCGCCTGCTGCTTCGGGGCGAGCTTGGCGCGGCAAAGCTTCAGCAAGGCAAGCGCCTCGGGGTTTTTCGGCTCGACCTTCAAGATCTTCTCGAGCTCCGCGATCGCCTCAAGGTATTTCTTTTCTTTGTAGAGAGTTTCCGCACGGATTTTACTGTCGAAGATCGCGTCATCGGCAAACACCGGAGGTGACGGGCTCACCGACTTCGACGAATAGAGATACGCATTCTGGGCGGGCGACTTTTTCGGAGATTCATCGATCCTTTCGACACCGCTGCTTTTCGATGAACTGAAGAGGTCAGGTGTCGGGTCGTTAATCAGTTCAAGACCACTGTCCGTTTTATCGATAGGTCCGTGAGGCAGAGAATCATCGATGCTCTCCAGTCCTCTCGATGTCGCCGGATCTTTGGACGAGTGAAAAAACTGCAATTCTTCCTGAGCTGCCGGAGCGGCGTCCGAGAGCTTGATGGGAGACGGGTTCAGGCTTTTTTTCGGTCTCTCTGGCTCCTGCTGGGCCTGATAGACGAGGAAGCCGAGAGTTCCGAGGCTGAGGGAGACGGCGAGGACTTTGACGGCGGGATGCATGTCGGGGCTCCGGTCAGGGTTGGGGCTCTGTCGAGGGACGTTCGGTCGCTTCGATCTTCGAGGAAGAGAAGAAATGAGGCGCTGCGGCCTTGCTGCCCGCGGGGTCTTGCTGGGCCTGGAGGCATCGGGTGCGGAGGTCGGCCGCTTCTTGCGAGAAGGGGGCGATCTTGAAGGCTTCGTCGAGCCTGGCCAGGGCTTCCGGGAAGCGCTTTTGCGCGAAAAGGGAACGGGCTTGATCGGTCAGCTTGGCGGCCTGATCCAGGAGTTTCAACTCTTCAAACAGATTCTTTTGGATCAACCAGGGCGGGGCCGGGCGGGGCGAGGACAGCTGTTTTTCCCAGCTCAATTTCAGCTCTTGCCATTCATCTTCCCCAAGCTCGCGGAAATCCGCCGCCGCGATGGACTTTGATGAAGAGAAAAAGGCCGGCCTGAGGGCAGCGGCCTGGGTCAGCTCCGAGGTATCCGCCTTCATGAATGTGCTGCTGCCGTCGCGGTAATAGCTTTGGATCGCCAGCCCGGTGCGCTTCAGGTTGTTCTTGCCCTTGGTGATCCGCGGCTTGTCGTGCTGGGCCTGCCAGACGAGGAAGCCAAGGGTGCCGAGGCTGAGGGAGACGGCGAGGACTTTGACGGCGGGATGCATGCTGCGGGGCTCCGGGATTATCCCAGCCTAATGCCCTAGCTGTGAGAATGCAAGAATTTCGATCCGTGCAATTCCGAAACAAGCACGGATGCGCCAAGGAAGATCCGAATCGCTTCATTTTTGATAATCCTCTCTCAACATCTTGTGCAAGCGGGGAATTCGTGTTCAGTTGGGCCGGCAAAAACCAAGAGGAGTCCCTAGAATGGATCTGAATCTGTTGACCCACAATCTGCTAGCCCCCGCATTTCTCGCCTTTCTCTGCGGCGTGGTCGCGCGCTTCTGCCGCAGCGACCTGAGTTTCCCGGAGCAGCTGACGACTTCGCTCAGCATCTATCTGCTATTTGCCATCGGATTAAAAGGCGGCGCCGCCCTGTCCTCGGTCAATCCCTCCGCCGTCATCCTGCCGGCGATTGCGACCCTGATTCTCGGCTCGCTCATCCCGGTGCTCGCCTACCCCTTGGCGCGGCGTTTCCTCAAAATGGACCGGAGCAACGCGGCGGCGATGACGGCGCATTACGCTTCGACTTCGGCGGTGACCTTCCTCGCCGCCTCGGCTTATCTGACCCACCTCGGAGAAGATTTCGAAGGCTTCATGCCTGGCCTTCTGGCTTTGATGGAAGTTCCCGGCATCGCGGTGGCTCTCTGGCTGGGGCGCCGCGGCGAGGCGGCGGGCGGGCCGATTCTGCCCGTCCTCGGCAAGGTCCTGAGCGGCAAATCCATCGTCCTGCTGCTCGCCGGCATGTTGGTGGGGATGGCGGCGGACCCTGCCGGACTGGAAAAGATCAACGCCTTTTTTGTCGCACCCTTCGTCGGCATTCTCTGCCTCTTCCTCCTCGATCTGGGCACCATCGCCGCCGAGCGACTGCAAGGACTTGACCGCAGCGCCTGGCGTCTTCTCGTCTTCGCCTTGGTCATGCCGCTCATCGGCGGCACCATCGGCGTCTATGTCGGCACCCTTTCCGGTCTGTCGAGCGGCGGCGCCACGCTGATGGGAGTTCTCTGCGCCAGCGCCAGCTACATCGCCGCCCCGGCCGCGGTCCGGATGGCTCTGCCGGGCGCCGACCTGGGCACCTGCCTGGCCAGTTCCCTGGGCATCACCTTCCCCTTCAACCTGGCCCTGGGCATTCCCATCTGCCACAGCCTGGCGGAGAAATTCGCGACCTGAGGCCTCCCTCACTCACCCACGCCCTCGGCGTGCGTGCATCTCTTGGAAAGGCGCGGGAAAATCACAGCCCCGTGTTCAAGTCCGGCACCACTACCGGACGCAGGATGACGCCGGCTTCGGCAAGCATGGCGGACGAGACGGTGTCGACGCTGTAGCGGCTGCGGAAGATGACTTCGCGGATGCCGGCGTTGATGATCATCTTGGCGCAGAGCAGGCAGGGCGAGTAGGTGGTGTAGAGGCTGGCGCCGCGCAGGGCGGTGCCGTGGAAGGCGGCCTGGACGATGGCGTTCTCTTCCGCATGCGAGCACAGGCATTCGTGCAAGGCCGCGCCGGAGGGCAGGTCGACCTGGGCGCAACGCGGGCAGCCGCCGTCGGAACAATTACGGACTCCGCGCGGCGTGCCGTTGTAGCCGGTGGAGATCACCCGCTTGTCTTGCACCACCACCGCGGCGACGTGGCGGCGGCGGCAGTTGCTGCGCTGCGCCACCACCTCGGCGATGTTCATGAAATATTCGTCCCAGTCGGGACGGCGGGAAGGGGCGGGGGTCTCGCTCATTGGGTACAGTCCTTGGATCCGAGCAGTCGGACGGTTGTTCGGGTTATTTGAAGGCCGCAGAAACTTTAGCTTCTTTCAGCCAGGCAGCCAAGGCGGGATGCTTGCGGGACTCAGCCCACATTTCCGGCGTATAATCAAGTTCATCTCGAGCGTCAATTTGAGCTCCAGCTTGAATGAGCCACTGGACACAAGTTAGTTGGCCATTGCTTGCCGCCAGATGAATCGGCTGACAGCGCCTGTCATCCTCCGCCTTGATGTTGGCTCCAGCCGCCAGGAGGACGGGGAGTAAATCGACGGAGCCAGCAGATGCGGCGCAATGAATCGGCTGACGTCCAAAATGATCTCTACCATTAACTTTCGCGCCGGCGCGCAAAAGGGCTTGTACCAGCTCGATTTTTCCTGCGGCAGCCGCCAGGTGAATCGCGGCAACGCCAGTGGAGGTGAATTCATCCGTTTTCGCTCCTGCCGCAAGAAGGCACTGAAGAGCAGGTGCCACGGAGGATTTGCTGGAGCACAAGCAGTGAAGGGGTTGATATCCGCTGTCATTGACTGCATCGACTTTGCCGCCCGCCGCAATCAGCACTTGGAGGACTTTGGTATGTCCAGCCTCAGCGGCATAATGCATAGCTTGCCAGCGGTTGCGGGTTGAGGCATCGACCTTCGCGCCGGCTGACAAAAGAAATTTCACCGTCTCCACATGGCCCCGTCGTGCGGCATGATGAATTGCCTGCATTGAGTCGCTCTGAGAGGTGATCAAGAGGGGGGCGGCGGCAAGAATTTTTTTAACGATTTCAAGATCGCCGGCATCTGCTGCTTGACCTAATTTTTCGGCGTAGCCCAGAGTTTCCTCTAGGCTCAGCTGGGCGGGTGCCGGTGAAGATGCAATGGCCGCAGGTGTAGGCGGCTCGGCTTTTTCAGAACAGGAAAAGCATAATGCAAAGAGAGGAATTCCGAGAACCGAGTTATAGAGTTTGCGTGACATTCAGTGGCCCTTGAATTGAGAAAGTTCATATAGGTCTGAGGGAAGGGCTTCAAGGATGAGCCAGCAACCAAGCTGCAAGCTCTTTATGACCGCCTTTTTGCGCCTGCACGGCGAGGCTGTCACCTTGTAGGATCGCCTTGCGGTCGACGCCAGCCGAAAACAGCAATTTAACTACTTTTATATGGCCAGTCGAAACGGCAAAATGGATGGGCTGATAGCCATGTTTATCCGTGGCATCAATTTTTGCTCCTGAGGCAAGCAGGAGTTTGATGGTCTCAAGCCGTCCGCCGGAGCAGGCTTCATGGAGTGGGTGACCGAGCTGGTTATTAGTTGCATTCACTTGGGCACCTGCGGATAATAACAATTTGACTATCTCAACATTGTCGCGACGTGCCGCCACGTGAAGCAGTGTGTTGCCATGACCAAAAGTCGTATCAGGTTTGATTCCGGATTTGAGGTAATGATTGACAATCTCGGTTTCCCCGTTGATGAGTGCCCAAAATAGCACATCCATGTGGCTTTTGTCATTGGGGTTCATTTTTAAGCCCGTTGAAAGTAGCGCCTTGATGACATTGCCTTTTTGCTGATTTGAAGAGCGTAAGGCCAAGAAGTCACGACTAGAAAATATGGATTGGAGAGGGGTTTCTCCATTGTTGTTACGAGCATCTAATCTGGCGCCAGCTGCAATCAACAGTTGTACCATCATCAAGTGTCCGTGCGCGCTTGCAAGATGGAGTGGTTGATCGCCATTTTTTGTTGGAGTATCAACCTTAATTCCTTTCTCTAACAAATACTTTATGACGTCTGCATTTTTTGAATCAATAGCGAGGTGAATTGGCTGTTTTCCCGTGTAAGTCACGGGTGTCTCAAGGCTAACCCCCTTTGAATGCAGGAATTTGACAATTTCCAAATGCCCCTGTTCTGTCGCCACATGAATACATTGCTGCCCCTGCTTATTTGTTTGGTTTACTTTTGCCCCGGCATCAATGAGTATTTTTAAGGTGTCGAGATCCCCCGTGAATGCGGCTCCGAATAAAACACTTTCGTTTTGTTTGTTGACGCCATTTACCTGGGCGCCCTCCTGCAAAAGAAGCTTGACAATTTCGGTGTGACCGAAGTGCACTGCATAGGTCAGCGGCCGCATATTTTGTACCGGATCCGAAGTGTCACAGGGGACTTTGGCCGCGAGGAGGGCTTTGACCGTGATCAGATCGCCGTCTCGAGCGGCATGGGCGAGAGCGGCGAGAAGTTCCTGTGGGGAATACTTCTTGTTGAGAGGCAAAGAGTGTTTCAGGTCTTCAAGTGTAACGGCAGGATTGACGACCCCCGGCTTAACCGGATTAGTGGCAACAGCGTGGGGTTTCTCAGAACAGGCGACCTGAGACAGAAGAAAGGCACTTATCAAGGACTTCATGATGGCGGGATGCATAGAGGGAGTTCCTACGCGATTGTTGGCGCTCAGGTGGATTGTCCTGCGGAGCATGATTATTTCAAGCAGCCTTCCAGGGCGGCGAAGAAGGCGTCCATCTCGGCATCGGAGCCGATCGAGATGCGGAGGCGCTCGTCGATGCCGGGGAGATTGAACCAGCGGACCAGGAAGCCGGCTTGGCGGAGCTTGCCGAGAAGCTCGCGGGCGACCTGTCCGACGGGGGGGCGGGCGAAGAGGAAGTTCGATTCCGACATCGGGCAGTCGAAGCCGAGGGCGCGGAGGCGGGCGACGCTGGTCGCGCGGGTCGCTTTCACCTTGGCGCAACATTCGGCGTGGTAGCTCTGGTCGAGCAGGGCGGCGGCGGCGGCGCGTTGGGCGATGAAGTCGACGTTGTAGGAATCGCGCACTTTATGGAGGGCGTGAATGAGTTCTTCGCGGCCGAAGCACAGGCCGACGCGGAGGCCGGCAAGGGAGTAGGATTTCGAGAAGGTGCGCAGGACCAGGACGTTCTCGAGCTCGTCGACTAGCGACAGGCAGTTGTCGGCGGCGAAGTCGGCGTAGGCCTCGTCGACCACCACCGCACCATGGAAGACCTGGGCGAAACGGCGCACCGATTCGACCGGGTAGCAGTTGCCGGTGGGGGCGTTGGGGCGGGTGATGAAGAAGAGCTTGCAGCCGGCTTCGTTGGCCTGTTCGGCGACGGTTTCCGCATCGGGGAAGGAGAAGTCGGAGCGGAGGGGGACGGAGAAATAGCGGCAGCCCTGGATCTCGGCGAGGACGGTGTAGAGCGAGTAGGTCGGGTCCATCGCGCCGATGGCATCGCCTTCGCCGGCGAAGGTGCGGATCAGCATGGTGAGCAACTCATCCGAGCCGTTGCCGGCGATGATGCGTGCGCTCGGGACGCCGTAGACCTGGGTCGCGGCCTGGATCAGGCAGTCGGAACCGGGGGGCGGATATTTGCGGAGATCGCTGAAGGGGAAGTCGCGGATCGCGGCGACGACGGCGGGCGAAGGCGGGTAGGGGTTTTCGTTGGTGTTGAGCTTGGTCACCGGCTGGCCCTTGGGCTGTTCGCCTGGGGTGTAGCCGGTCATGGCGTTGATGCGGGCGAGGACGAGTGGGCTGTTCATGGGAGAAGGCACCTGTTGGGTTTTGTGATCTCCGCAATCTTGCCGGAAAACGCCTGGCTGCAAGGAGCCAGGACGCGGAGGGTGCGAAATCCCTGTCGAGTTTGCCGGGACCTCGCTTCTGCGCCGGGGGAGGGCCATTCTTCCCTCCTTGCCTTTCCTGCTCCGGCGCTTAACATGGGCGGCGAACGAAATCAAGATCTCCAAGGATGACCCGATGAGCACCGCCGCCGCCCCGCTGAAATTCCAGAACACCCTCAGCCGCCAACTCGAGGAATTCAAGCCTCTCGTCCCTGGCCAGGCCAGCCTCTACACCTGCGGCCCGACGGTCTACAACTACGCCCACATCGGCAACTTCCGCGCCTACATCTTCGAAGACCTCCTCCGCCGCGTCCTCCAGCTCAACGGCTACAAGGTCAACCAGGTGATGAACCTCACCGACGTCGACGACAAGACCATCCGCGACTCGCAGAAGGCCGGGCTCTCCCTCAACGACTTCACCGCGATCTACAAGAAGGCCTTCTTCGAGGACCTCAAAGCCCTGCACATCGAGCCGGCCGAGCACTACCCCGCCGCCACCGATTACATCCCGCAGATGATCGCCATGATCGAGACCCTCCTCGCCAAGGGCCACGCCTACCTCGCCGAGGACAAGTGCGTCTACTACAAGATCTCCGCCTTCCCCGAATACGGTAAGCTCGCCAAGATCGACATGGCCAACCAGCGCAGCGGCACCCGCATCTCCACCGACGAATACGAGAAGGAATCGGTCGCCGACTTCGCCCTCTGGAAAGCCTGGGACACCAAGGACGGCGAGGTCAAGTGGGACTCCCCCTGGGGCCTCGGCCGTCCCGGCTGGCACATCGAGTGCTCGGCCATGAGCCACGCCATCCTCGGCCCTCACTTCGACATGCACACCGGCGGCATCGACAACATGTTCCCGCACCACGAGGACGAGATCGCCCAGTCGGAAGCCTGCCACGGCTGCAAATACGTCAACACCTGGCTGCACTGCGCCCACCTGCAGGTGAACAACACCAAGATGAGCAAGTCGCTCGGCAACTTCTTCACCGTGCGCCAGCTCCTCGACGCCGGCTACACCGGTGCCGAGATCCGCTACGCCCTGATCTCCACCCACTACCGCATGAGCCTCAACTTCCTCATCGACCCGGCCACCAAAAACTCCGAGTCGCTGCTGCAGGCCCGCGCCGCCATCCAGCGCTTCCAGAACTTCCTCGGCCGCCTGCACGACCTCGGCAAGGACGGCGCTCCCTCTGCGGAAGCCGCAAAGATCTCCGACGAAGCCGAGCTCGCCTTCCGCAACGCCTTGAACGACGACATGAACATCTCCGGCGCCCTCGCCGCGGTCTTCGACTTCATCCGCGACGCCAACCGCCTCCTCGACGGCGGCGGCCTCGCCAAGGAGCGCGCTCTGGCGACCCTGAAGGTCTTCAACTCGATCCTCGGCGTCATCCAGTTCGAGGTCAAGAACGAGTTCCCCGCCGAAGCCCTCGCCCTCTTGGAAGAGCGCGCCGCGGTGCGCAAAGCCAAGGACTGGAAACGCTCCGACGAGATCCGCGACGCCCTCAAAGCCATGGGCTTTGTCGTCGAAGACTCGGCGAGCGGAGCGAAGCTGAAGAAGATCTGAACTTACATAGCAGCTCGAGTTCGGATGTGGCTTGATCGTCCTGATCGACAATTGAGACGTGGCTCGAGCTTCCAGCTCGAGTTCTACTCACATAAGCTCACGTAAATCGGGAGAGCCGCCATGAATGACTTCGTCACCGTTCTGAGTTCTTTCCGGAATGAGCATGATCGTCCGCTCCAGATCTGGCTCGAGATGCTCTGTGAAGGCGTCATCCTACCTCCGGGAGAAAGCCTGACTCTGCTCGCCCGCCCCAAAGACAGGGATGGATCTGGCGAGCTCCTGCCGCTCTCCATGACTTGGGACAAAGACGGCTCCTTGATTATTTATGCCCACACTGTGATGGATCCTGACTGGCACATCCTATACAAAGGGAAGCTGATCAAGCCAGAATGGCCGACGAAACTGGCCGATCTGGAAGTCAGTGCACCCCCTTGAACAGGAGTGAAGTGCATGAAAGTCCTCTTTCTCGACATTGACGGCGTTCTGATCCCGAACTCTTGGGTCAAACAGCGAGGCACTTTCGACCCTGTCGCGATCGCCAATCTCAATCGGATCGTCGCAGCGACCGGGGCGCACATCGTGATCTCATCAAGCTGGCGTGTCCAAAATGGACTTCCCGCCTTGCGTGAACTATTTGGGGTTGCCGGGTTCCGCGGTGAAATTATCGATATCACCCCCGTCCTGCGACACAGTCGAGGTGAGGAGATCTCCGCTTGGCTTCAAGCTCATTCAGAAGTCCATGAGTATCTGATTCTCGATGATGTCGACGATGAGCTGTGTCGCTTCGGAGACCGGTTCCTGCTGCTTGATTCCGACCGTGGGTTGACGGATGATTCTGCCGCCTCCACAATCGCCTGTTTACGCATGACAAAAGGCATCGCACCGGCCATCCGCACCGCCTTGATCGCCGAAATCGCCTTGGCCTGGCGGAGGACAACGATGTGTCCTGAGGGTCTTTGGATCGCCGAACATGGTGAACAAGCTCCTGAAGCCGATTCTCTGCAATCGCACGTGGTGGACTCCTGGTTTCTCAGCCCTCGTGGCCTTCGGCACATCGGCTGCTGGCCTTATCGTCGTATGCTTCACCTCCACAAGGGATCCTCATGGCACCCCCCTTCTCCATGGTCATGGGACAGGGGCCTCGCTGCCTTTGCCCCCTCTGGCGAAAGGCGTTTTTATGCCGAATGGCACTTTCATGCCCGCTTCGGCGAGGGCTATCTCCTTGAGGGAGATGCGGATAGATGGACATTGAAAAGTCGTTTGTGGATTAGCTAAGCTTGCGACTTTTCTGTCACGAGTTCTAGGTGTGTAGCCCCGGATTCAGACGGTTGTTGAGCTCGAATGGGACCTATGCGGCCCATGCGGCCTTCGCGCCGCAGGAATCTCAGACCCCGTGTTTGAGGCGGTATTGGACCAGGTCTTCGACCGAGACGAGGCGGAGCTGGTGTTTGGCGCAATAGATCCGCAGATCGGGGAGGCGGGCCATGCTGCCGTCTTCGTTCATGATTTCGCAGATGACGCCGGAGGGGTCGAGTCCAGCGAGGCGGGCGAGGTCGACCGAGGCTTCGGTTTGGCCGCGGCGTTCGAGGACGCCGCCGGGGCGGGCGACGAGGGGGAAGATATGGCCGGGGCGGATGAAGTCGTCGGGCGCGGCCTCGGGGCTGGCGAGGAGGCGGGCGCTGAGGGCTCTTTCCGCCGCGGAGATGCCGGTGGTGGTGCCTTCGCGGGCGTCGACCGAGACGGTGAAGGCGGTGCCTTTCGGGCAGGTGTTGCGGTCGGCCATCGGCGCCAGTGACAGCTGGGCGGCGCGTTCGACGGTGATCGGGACGCAGATCAGGCCGCGGCCCCAGGCGGCCATGAAGTTGATCGTCTCCTGGGTGGCGTGGCAGGCCGCCAGCACCAGGTCGCCTTCGTTCTCGCGGTCTTCGTCGTCGACGACGACGACGAGGCGGCCTTGGCGGATGTCAGCGATGGCGTCTTCAATGCGGTCGAGCACGGCGGGGTCCTGGATTGGGTTTTGATCGCCCAAGATAAACGCCGCTGCCGCCCTTGGCTAGGGCGGCAGCGGCAGGAAGGGGGCTTACGGTCAGTTGTTGGCTTTCAGCAGCGACAGCTTCTTGTTGGCGATGTCGGCCCACTGGCCCTGAGGGAACTTCTTCAGGTAGTCTTCGTAGGCGGCGACCGCCGGTTTCGACACGTTGTCCTGGCCGAGGGCGTTGGCGCGGCGGTACATCGCCTCCTCGACATGGGCTCCTTCAGGGAAGCGCTTCAGCACTTCGGCGTAGATCTCCGCCGCTTCGTTGTTGCGGAAGGCGACGCCCTTGATCTTCGCGGCGGTCATGCACTTGTCGACGCTTTTTTCGGCGTATCCCTTTTCCGCCCACCAGGAGGCGGCCGGCGAAATCGATCCAATGGCGACGACGAGAAGAATGATGCAGACAATCAAAGCGCGCATAGAGAACTCCTTTAAGGAATTTGGTGAATGTGTCGATTATAGCGAGATCTAACGGCTGGCGCAAGAGGGATTAGAGGCCGCCCTGGGCGCCGTAGACTTTTTCTTCGAGGAGCCGCTGGAATTCCATCATCTCTTCGGGGCTGGGGCGGGTGGTCTTGTCGGCCATGTTCATGCCGAGGCGGCCGGCGTTGTCGACCCACCATTCGCCTTTCAGGCCGGAGGCGAAGGAGACGCTGCCGGAGAGCATGGCGCCGGGGCGGGCGATCTTGGACATTTCGACGACGGTGCCGGCTGGCTGGGCTTCGCCGGTGCTGTCGTCGGCGTCTTCGGCCTTTTTCGCTTCGGGCTTGACCGGATCAAGCTCCTTCCAGTCGATCTCCGCTTCTGCGGCGAGCAGGCGCAGCTCCATGAAGGTCATGCTCTGGCCGTGCTGGTCGCGCAGGAGGCGGTGGATGTCGTTGAGCGAGGTCTTCTTCTTCAGCTCGAGGGCGATGAGTTTTTTCAGGGCGGCGGGATCCATGATGCGTTCTCCTTGGAATGGGCACCGTCAATTTACCCCGGATTGTGAGGAGTAAAGGACGAAGCGGGGCGAGGAGCGGCTATTCTGTCGCAGTCCCTTCCAAGCGCTGTCCTGCGAGAGAAAGCAAGAAGTTGGCGAATGGAAGTGAATGGGGGGATGCCCTTCCCTATCCCGGCGCCGCCGGAACCAAATTCACCACAGAGGCACAGAGACAAGCTTTTTCGGCAAGCTCAGTTTCAGCACAAATGTGACATCTTTTGTTTCCTTTGAGCGTTTAAGCGACTGGGAGACCAGTTGTGTCCCAGTCAGGGCGAATCCGGGAACCCCGCCAAGCTGCCGCCGTCTCATACCCGCCCCAACACCCTTGGAGAAAGAATTCATGCTACGCTTGTCCTTCGCCACCCTCTTTCTCTTAACCCTCAGCTCGCTCGGCGCCGCGACGCCGGAATGGATCGACCTTGAAGCCCGGCCCCTGGCCGCCGGCAACACGCGCGACACCAACGGCCGCATCAGCAAGGTCGAAAGCCCCCGCCTGCACCTGCTGCGCTCGCCGCAAAAAAACGCCAAGGGCACGGTCCTGGTCTTCCCCGGCGGCGGCTACCGGATCCTCGCGGCTGATCACGAAGGCGACCAGGTCGCGGCCTTCTGCAACCGCCAGGGCTTCGATGCCGCCGTCCTGGAATATTCCGTCAGCGCCGGCCCGGCCACCCGCGACCTCGCCCTGGCCGAGGCGCAGAAGGCCTGGAGCCTGTTGCGCCGGGAAAACGCCGCGCTCGGGCTCGCCGGCAAGCGCTTCGGCCTGATCGGTTTCTCCGCCGGCGGCCACCTCGCCGCCCGCCTCAGCTCGCGCCTCGATGCCGCCGCACAGCCGCAGGATCTGATGCTGATCTACCCCGCCTACCTCGACGAAACCCTGCCCGGCAGCGTCCTCCAGGCCCTCGTCCCGCCCCGCCAGCCCGCCGGACGCCTCTTCACCCTGATCGCCGCCAACGACCGCAAGGAATGGATGAAAAGCGCCGAGGTCTACACCAAGATCTGGCGCGGGAGCGATGCCTACGCCGAGTGGCATCTCCCGGCCTTGGGCGGCCACGGCTTCGGCTTAAAAGCCGAACTGCCGGAAGGGGTCAAAGACTGGCCGGAGCGTCTCGCGGCCTTCCTCCAGGCACCCCCTCCGGCGGCCGCCGCCAATTCCGCCGTGGCGCCGGTGCCGCAACCGGGCACCCAGGGGCGCCACGCCGCCAAGCTCAAGCTGGTGCAGCAGCAAAAGTTCGACCTGGTCCTCCTCGGCGACTCGATCACCCACAATCTTGAAAATCCGGCCTTCAAACAGGTCTGGGACACCCATTTCGCCCCTCGCAAAGCCCTCAATCTCGGCACCAGCGGCGCCCGCACCGAAAACAACCTATGGAGCCTGGACCAGGGGCTGCTCGACGGCCAGACGCCGAAAGTCATCACCCTGATGATCGGCACCAACAATGTCGATGAAAAGAACTACCCGGTCCGCCACAGCGCCGGACAATTGGTCGAAGGCACAGCCGCGATCGTCGCCAGGCTGCGGCAGAAATGCCCGCAGGCGAAGATCCTCCTGATCAAACCCTTCCCCGGCAGCTACGACGGGCCGGTGCCGACCTCGCACCGCATCATCCTCGAACGCGCCGGCGCCGGCCTTGCCAAGCTGGCAGATGGGCAACAAGTCTTCCTGGCCGACTTCAACCACCTCTTCCTCAAGCCCGACGGCGCGATCGACCGCGAGCTGATGCCCGACTGCCTTCACCCCAGTCCGAAAGGAGCCGGACTCTGGGCCCAGGCGATGGAGCCGCTCCTGAGCCGCCTGATGGGCGACCAGATCCGCGGTGAACCCCCGGCCAACAGCGCCCTCGTCCCGGCACCCAAGCTCGAAGAAGACTGTTACGACTGGCATGCCCGCCACGCCGAGATTCTCAAGATCAAAAACGCGGTGAATCCCGACATTGTCATGATCGGCGATTCGATCACTCATTTCTGGGGCGGCCTGCCGAAGTCCCGCACCCATGGCCCGAAGTCCTGGGAGGAGCTTTTCGGACAGCGCCGCGTCCTCAATCTCGGCTTCGGCTGGGACCGGATCCAGAACATGCTGTGGCGCCTTGATGCCGGCGAGCTCGACGGCCTCAGCCCCCGTCTCGTCGTCATCAACGCCGGCACCAACAACTCCAGCCAGACCCGGAAGGCCCGCGCCAACACCCCGGCGGAGATCGCCGCCGGCGTCGCCGCCCTGGTGATCCGGGTCCGCTCCAAGTGCCCCCAGGCGCGCATCCTGGTGACGGGCATCCTGCCGCGCGAGGAACTCGCCAGCCACCCCCGCCGCCAGCTCCTCGACGCCGCCAATCTCGAGATCGAAGCCTGGACGAAGCAGCACGGGGTGGATTTCCTGCGCCTGAACGAGCGCTTCCTCGATGCAGCAGGCCAGCTCAGCCGCGAACTCTGTGGCGACCTCTGCCATCCCTCCGAGAAGGGCTACCGGATTTGGGCTGAAGGCCTGCAGCCCTATCTGCCGCCGCGCGACTGAATCATCCAGCCGCACAGGAGCTCCGCATCCAGGGTGAAAACGCCGCCGTCAGCCATCTCAGCCAACGCCGTGTAGGGATCTAAAATCAGGCGATTGCCGTTTAAGCGCCCGGGAAAAATCTGTTTGCAGATCTGCAGATTGACCACTTGGCTGTCCTTTTCAGGAAGGGTCCATTTATCCCCTTGGAAAAACACCTGGCCGACCGTCTCGGGGCTCCTTTTTTGTCGTCGTGTCGAAAGCGACCCGACCGAGCTGAATCGACAGCACTGAATCCACCTGCCGAGCGGGCTCCACCGGCGCTAGGTTGATGCCGAAATTGAGCTCAAGGAATAGGCCCAGTCGGCACGCGTATCCAAAAAAGCGTTTTGGCCTTTGCTCCTGCTGCTCGCCCCCTCGCGGGTCGCTCATGGTAGCCCAGGGTCGCCTCGACCCTGGGTATGAGGCAAAAATGAGTTCCGACCCCTTGCGGGTCGCACAGTGTTCGACTGGGCGCTGTGCGACCCGATGCGGGTCGGCGAACCGAGGGAATCTCCAACCCAGGGTCATCGCCGATGCGGCTCGACCCTCGGCTACCATGTACGACCCGCAAGGGGTCGAACGACAGAATTCGGCTGAATTCAGACCAGAATCTTTTCGCAGGGGTTCCCAGCATGACTCGTGAGGCATCTTGGATACGCGTGGCCCAGTCGGCGAATCTGCCAATGAAATGAGCGTACGCTGAGGAGCGACGGTTTCGATCCGCGGATGGGGCGCCACCGATTCTGGCTCAGGAGCCCCCTGAAGAGCGAGGATGAGGCAAAGAGCTTTCATGATTCGGACTCCTTTAAGCTTCTGGCATGAGTTTCTACCACACCCTAAGCCCAATCCCCCTCAGCATGCCAATGAATTTGTAAAACATTTATAAAAGCCGCTGCGCCTCTTTCCCGTGCCCTCCGTGCCTTCCGTGGTGGAAGCGCTCGCCCCCCTTATGCTGCAGTGAAAATCTCCGGAGACCGAGTAACTTGTGACCATGAAAACGCCACGAAAACCCTTCATCGACAGCTCGAGCTCCAGCTTTCGCGCCTTGCGCGAAAGCGGCTCCTACCTGGTCGACAAATCCCTTTTCATCCGCGACCTCATTGACGCCGAGACCTCGATCCTGATCGCCCGGCCGCGCCGCTTCGGCAAGACCACCAACCTGCAAATGGCGCACGAGTTTTTCCGCATCGACCGGCAAGATCAGGCAGAGCTCTTCAAGGGGATGAAGATCCTCGACGACAAGCTGGCGCTTGAGCACATGGGCAAGCATCCGGTGATCTTCCTCGACCTGAAGGGATGGAAGCCGAAATCGCCACAGGCCCTCCTGGGCAAGATGCGCGAGACGATGGCCAGTCTCGTCGACCGCCACCGTGAATGCCTCGACTCAGCCCGGGAGACCGAAGCGGCCCGCCTCCGCCGCGTCATCGCCCAGACCAGCTCCGACACCGAGCTGCAGGAATCGCTTTTCCTCCTCTGCAAAGCTCTGGAAGGCCATCACAAGGCCAAGCCGGTCATCCTCATCGACGAATACGATGCCCCGATCCACGAAGCCTTCGCCAAAGGCTTCTACAGCGAAGCCATCGAGCTGATCCGCCCCTGGCTCTCCGATGCCTTTAAAACCAATGACTCCCTCTACAAAGGCGTCCTCACCGGCATCCTCCGGATCTCCAAGGAGTCACTCTTCTCCGGACTCAACAACATCGAGGCCTACACCACCTTGCGCAGTGGACGCCCCATCTTCCTCGACAAGTTCGGCTTCACCGAAGAAGAGGTCATCGAGCTTCTCCGCACCTTCGGCAAGGAGGATCAGCTCGAAGTCTGCCGCCTCTGGTACAACGGCTATCGCTTCGGATCCCACACCATCTACAATCCCTGGTCGATCACCCATTTCGCCCGCGAAAACAGCGAGCCTCAGCCCTGGTGGGTCAACACCTCGCAAGACGCCCTGATTTGGGATCAACTCGCCGAAGGGGGCGACAGCGACCGCCGCGACCTGCTCACCGTCCTCGCCGGTGGCCAGGTCCGCCTCGAAATCACGGAAGCCACCCAGCTCAACCAGCTGCCCAGCTCCGAGGCGCTCTGGTCCCTGATGGTCGCCTCCGGCTACCTCAAGGCCTGTGAGCCGGAAACGATCCGAGGCCGCACCTCCTACGCCGTCTCGCTGCCGAATGTCGAAGTCGTCAGCGCCTTCGAACGCTTCGTCGACGCCACCTTCAGCCAGGCGAAGATACGCCGCACCGAGCAGCCCTTTGTTTTGCTCGCCGAAGACCGCATCCCCGAACTGCAAAAGGCGCTGAAAAGCTACTTCAAAGGCTGCGCCTCCTACTTCGACCTCGGCAAGATCCCCGAAACCTTCGTCCACGGCCTTTTCTTCGGCATCTGCGCCCAGCTCCGCGACGATTTTCTCATCAGCTCCAACCCAGAAACCGGCGAGGGCCGCGCCGACCTCCTGATGATCCCTCGCGACCCGAACAGCCGCCTGACGGCCAAAGTGATCGAATTCAAGATCGCCCAAGACTCGCAAAGCCTCGAGACCGCTCTCGCCGAAGCCTTCCAACAGATCGAGGACCGGGACTACAGCGCCAAATTGCGCGAAGCGCAATGCTCGAAACTGGTCAAGATCGGCATCGCGGTCAAGAGCAAGGACATCCTCATCGAGGTCCGCAAAGCGGATTGAGGACCACCCCTGCCCCCCTCTACTTGCGGCTCTCTGCGTAATCTGTGGATCTATTTAGCCTGGCGTTGAGATTAAGAAATCTTGCCCTTCCCCCTTGTTTCCCGCCGGCTTTAGTTCGACATTGAGGAGGTGTCAGCCCAGGAATTTCCATGATTCTCGCCCTCGCCCTTCTCTTTGCGACTCCCGCAGAAAACCCGCCGCCCAAGCCTGAAGTCAAGCCCCAGGTCTTCGCCGTCAGCAAGGTCGACAAAGCGACCAAGCCACTGGCTACCCTGCCCGCCAAGGAACTCCTCGGCGACGCTGGCGGCGACGCCTTCGAGGCCGCCGCCGATGTCGGCAATCTGGCCTGGCTCGACCCCAAGGTGCCCGCTCTCAACGGCCACCCCTTCGTCGCCGCCGCCCACCTCGCCTTCGCCGAGCACCGCCCCCTGTCGCTCAGCCCCGACATGATCTGGCTGCTGATCAACCAGATGGCCGCCCGCGAAGTTCTCTCCTCACCCGAGAAATACCGAGGCGTTTTTGCGACCCACGCAGAAGGCCAGCGCACCCTGATCGTACAACGCGACAAATTCACCCTCGGCTCGCCCGCCAACGACTGGCCCGGCGTCTTCGCCGAGTTCGAAGACAAAATCGTCAAGCAGGCGCCATCGCCGCTTCCCGCCACCTTCTCGCATCCCTTTAGCTCCTCCCGCCCCTGGGAGATCGCCGCCCGCCGCGTCACCCTCTTGAAGCTGGCTTCGCCTTACTTCAAATATGAACTGGCTACCGGCTGTGGCATCCCAGAAATCGAGCTATCCGGTTCGCCCGAGGACTGGCGCTGGATCCGCAAGAATATCGAAGGCTTCGCCGCGCTCGGGATGAAGCGCCGCGTGAGCGCCCTGCTACCAGTACTCGACCAGTTCGTCGCCGCCTCTGAGGGCCAGGCCAATCCCGTGTTCTGGAAGAACTTCTACAAGTATCAGGATGGCAGCGGTGGCCCCTTTATCAGCGGCTGGATCAACCTGTTCTTCCTTGAGGAGAATGACGACGAACTCGCATCCTGCCTCGCCAAGGATTTTTCTTGGTGCAATCCTGCGGTGAAACGAGGCGATCACGGCCCCTTCAATCTTGCTCTCGTCAGGCATCCGCGCCGCTATCCGGACGCCTTTGTCGAGACCGAATTCCTCTGGAACGATCTCATGGCGCGCCAGAACCGGCCGATGCTTCTTCGGGCCGGATTCCTCGGAATCAGCCAGGACCCAAAAAAACTGACCTTGAAGCCGGAAATAGCCTGGCAGGTGCTCCATGTCAAGCAGTCCGAAATGATGCGGCTGAAGCGGCATTACGCCCGGCGGCTGATCCGCCTGGACGGGGTGGAGATGGCTTATCTCATCCGCCAATGGCATTACGACGAAGCGCTGAAAACCTCTCTCCCTTCTCCGGAAAAGCGCAGAGCTTCCTTCGATCTCCGCGTCTGGCTCGAATTCATTCCGATGATGAACCAGCTCGAATCCTTCGACTTTCACCTCTTTTCCTTCGTCATTTCGAAATGGGGGAAGACGCCTGATCCCGCGCTCAGCCCCCCCCCCGAGCTCTGCCGCCTGCTCCTCGCCCTGCCGCGACTGAAGACCATCAAACTGCCGAAGGACTTCGACCCGGAATGCCGCCGCATCCTCGAGACCCGCACCGATTGGAAGCTGGAGACCGCCCCATGATCCTCGCCCTTGCCCTCCTTTTTGCGACTCCCGCAGAGAACCCGCCGCCCAAGCCTGAAGACAAGCCCCAGGTCTTCGCCGTCAGCAAGGTTGACAAAGCGACCAAGCCGCTGGCCACCCTGCCCGCCAAGGAACTCCTCCGCGAGGCCGGCGGTGACGCCTTCGAAGCCGCCGCTGAAGTCGGCAATCTGGCCTGGCTCGACCCCAAGGTTCCCGCCCTCAACGGCCACCCCTTCGTCGCCGCCGCGCACCTTGCCTTCGCCGAGCACCGCCCGCTGGCGCTCAGCCCCGACATGATCTGGCTGCTGATCAACCAGATGGCCGCCCGCGAAGTCCTCGCCGATCCCGAGAAATACCGCGGCGTCTTTGCGGCCCACGCAGAAGGCCAGCGCACCCTCATCGTCCGGCGCGATGAGTTCACTCCCGGTTCGCCCGCCAACGACTGGCCCGGCGTCTTCGCCGAGTTCGAAGACAAGATCGTCAAGCAGGCGCCGTCGCCGATCCCCGCCACCTTCTCGCACCCCTTCAGCTCCTCCCGGCCTTGGGAGATCGCCGCCCGCCGCGTCACCCTGCTGAAAACGGCGTCACCCTACTTCAAATATAAACTCCACACATTTTGCGGCATTCCCGAGATCGAGCTCAGCGGCTCCCCGGAAGACTGGCGCTGGATCCGCAAGAATGTCGAAGGCTTCGCCGCGCTCGGGATGAAGCGCCGCGTCGCCGCCCTGCTGCCGGTGCTCGACCAGTTCATCGCCGCTTCCGAAGGCAAGGCCGACGCTGGCTTCTGGCAAAGCTTCTACAAATATGACTCCGAAAGCGGCGGCTCCTACGTCAGCGGCTGGATCAACCTCTTCTTCATCGAAGAGAAAAGCCCCGTCCTCGACAAAGTGCTGACCAAGACCTTCCGCTGGAGCGGCGCGAAACTGGAGCAAAGCCGAGGAGGTGCCCTGAACCTTCCCATCGCGATGGAGCCCAACCAATACCCGAAAGGCCTCCTTGAGCAGGAGTTCATCTGGAACATCAGCCTCAAAGGCATTGAAGAAAACCGCCCGATGCTCCTTCGCGCCGGCTTCCTCGGCATCAGTCAAGATCCCCAAAGCCTGACCCTCAAGCCGCAGATCGCCTGGCAGGTGCTGCTAGTCAAGGAGAGTCCATGGCAGCGAGAACTGCGTGCTCACTTGCGTCCATACGAGCGTATCGATGGCAAGGCAATCTCCGATATCAACGCCATGCTGATCTTCGACGAAGCCACTGCATCCTGCAAATGGAATGACAATACCCTGCTCACCCAAGACAGCCAATTGGAAATCTGGCTGCAGGTGATTCCACTGCTCTCTCATACCGAGTCCATCAATCTCGATAAACTCTTCCCCATTTTCAACAATCACAGAGCCAACAACATTCCTCCCGGCCCTGACGACTCCTCCCCCGAAATCTGCCGTCAACTCCTCGCCCTGCCGCGACTCAAAACCATCAAACTGCCGAAGAATTTCGACCCCGAATGCCGCCGCATCCTCGAGACCCGCACCGATTGGAAGCTGGAGACCGCCCCATGATCCTCGCCCTTGCCCTCCTTTTTGCGACCCCCGCAGAGAACCCGCCGGCCAAGCCTGAAGACAAGCCCCAGGTCTTCGCCGTCAGCAAGGTCGACAAAGCGACCAAGCCACTGGCCACCCTGCCCGCCAAGGAACTCCTCGGCGACGCCGGCGGCGACGCCTTCGAGGCCGCCGCCGATGTCGGCAATCTGGCCTGGCTCGACCCCAAGGTGCCCGCCCTCAACGGCCACCCCTTCGTCGCAGCGACTCACCTCGCCTTCGCCGAACACCGCCCGCTGGCGCTCAGCCCCGACATGATCTGGCTGCTGATCAACCAGATGGCCGCTCGCGAAGTCCTCGCCGATCCCGAGAAATACCGCGGCGTCTTTGCGGCCCACGCAGAAGGCCAGCGCACCCTGGTCGTCCGGCGCGATGAGTTCACTCCCGGTTCGCCCGCCAACGACTGGCCCGGCGTCTTCGCCGAGTTCGAAGACAAGATCGTCAAGCAGGCGCCCTCGCCCATCCCCGCGACCTTCTCGCACCCCTTCAGCTCCAGCCGCCCCTGGGAGATCGCCACCCGTCGCGTCACCCTCGTGAAAACGACGTCGCCCTATTTCCAGTTCAAGGTCTTGACCCTATGCGGCATTCCCGAGATCGAGCTTAGCGGCTCCCCGGAAGACTGGCGCTGGATCCGCAAGAATGTCGAAGGATTCGCCGCGCTCGGGATGAAGCGCCGCGTCGCCGCCCTGCTGCCGGTGCTCGACCAGTTCATCGCCGCTTCCGAAGGCAAGGCCGATGCCGCCTTCTGGCAAAGCTTCTACAAATACCAAGAGCAAAGTGGCGACGAATTCACCAGTGGCTGGATCAATCTGTTTTTCATCGACGAAGGCAATCGTCTTCTCGACACCGTCTTCGCCGAAGGATTTGATTGGCGCAAGGCACCGATCGAAATCGCCAAACTGGGGGCAGAAAACCTTCCCTTGGGAATGAGGGTGACTCAGTTCCCAGCTGGCGTCCTTGATGTCGACTTCGTCTGGAAGATCGACAAGGATGGACATCAGGAAAGCCGCCCGATGCTCCTTCGCGCCGGCTTCCTCGGCATCAGTCAAGATCCCCAAAGCCTGACCCTCAAGCCGCAGATCGCCTGGCAACTTCGGCAGCGCAAAGCCGGCGCTGAGATTACACCATTAAAGGCTAATTTGCAGAAACGCCTAGGGGAATTAACCCGTATTTATCCACAGTATTTTGAAGAATTGAACATGAGTCTCGCCGTCGACCCCAAGCTGGGTTTAAAGCTCCATGCCAGTGAAGATTGGCGCTGCCGCCTTGCCGTCTGGCGTGAAATCCTGCCGATGATGGTTTCGCTCGAAACGCTCGACCTCCAAAAGATGCTCCCTTGGGCAGACGAAAACAATCAAGAAACCGGTACTCCACCGGAAATCTGCCGCATCCTCCTCTCCCTGCCGCAACTCAAAACCATCAAACTGCCGAAGAATTTCGACCCCGAATGCCGCCGCATCCTCGAAACCCGCAAGGACTGGAAGCTGGAAGAGCGGAAATGAGCCGAGCCAGGTCCCTCTGATTCCTTCCATCGCCGCCCCCCGCGGTGGAAAATCTTGCCCTGACAACTGGACTCCCGGCCGCTCCGGATTGAAATTGAGGCCTTGTCAGCCCCGCAGGAATTCCCCATGATCATCGGCATCGACCTCGGCACCACCAACTCGCTCGTCGCCATCTTCGAGGACGGCCAGCCCACGCTGCTGCCCAACGCCCATGGCCAGCTCCTCACCCCCTCGGTGGTCGGCCTGCTGCCCGACGGCCAGCTCGTCGTCGGCGCCGCCGCCCGGGAATTGCGGGTGACGCATCCCGAGCGCGTCGCCTCCTGCTTCAAGCGCCACATGGGCGCGGACACCAAGATGAAGCTCGGCGGCCAGGAATTCTCCGCCATCGAGCTCTCCAGCCTGGTCCTGCGCGCCCTCAAGGAAGACGCCGAAAAACACCTCGGACGACCGGTCTTCGACGCGGTGATCACCGTTCCCGCCTACTTCAACGAGCTGCAGCGCAAAGCCACCGCCGCCGCCGGCGAGATGGCCGGCCTCAAGGTCCGCCGGATCATCAACGAACCCACCGCCGCCGCCCTCGCCTACGGCTTCCACGACCGCGCCGCCGACTCGAAATCCTTCCTCGTCTTCGACCTCGGCGGCGGCACTTTCGACGTCACCGTGATGGAGCTCTTCGAGGGCACGCTGCAGATCATGACCACCGCCGGCGAGAACTTCCTCGGCGGCGAAGACTTCACCGAGGCTCTCGCCTTGCGCCTGCTCAAGGACGCCGCCCTGCCCGCCGAAGAGGTGCGCTCCCGCGAACCCCTGCGCTGGGCCCGCCTCCTCGCCGAATGCGAACGCGCCAAACGAGCCCTCTCCGACAGCGACAGCACCACGATCCGCATCCCCGACCGCGACGGCCGCCTCGATACCGAGCCGGTGACGGTCAGCCGCGAACTGCTCAAATCGGCCTGCGCCACCCTGCTGCAACGCCTCCTCCTCCCCACTGCCCGGGCCCTGCGCGACGCCGAGCTCCGCCCCGAAGCGGTCACCGACATCGTCCTCGTCGGCGGCGCCACCCGCTCGCCCCTGGTCCAGGAATGGGTCAAGGACTACTTCCGCCGCGACCCGCTCTGCCGCTTCAACCCCGACCACGTCGTCGCCCTCGGCGCCGCCGTCCAGGCCGCCCTGATCGCCGACGACAAGGCGGTCGAGGACATGGTGATGACCGACGTCTGCCCCTTCACCCTCGGCGTCGAAATCTCCCGCCGCATCGGCCCCAACGGCCGCCGCGAGACCGGCTACTTCCTCCCCATCATCCACCGCAACACCGTGATCCCGGTCTCCTGCGAGGAATCGGTCAGCACCTGCGAGCCCGGCCAGACCCAGGTCGACCTCGAAGTCTACCAGGGAGAAGGCCGCCGCGTCGAAGACAACCTGCACATCGGCAAGCTCGAGGTCAAGGGCCTGCCGGTCGACAAGGAATGCACCGAGGTGCAGGTGCGTTTCTCCTACGACATGAGCGGCCTGCTGGAAGTCGAAGCGATCGTGCCGAAAACCGGCAAGCGCTACCAGACCGTCATCGCCCACCACGCCAAGGGCCTGTCCGAAGACGACAAGCGCATCGCCATGCAACGTCTCGCCAAGATCAAATTCTACCCTCGCGACGACGCCGAGAACCAGCGTCTGCTGCGCTACTGCAACCGCATCTTCGCCGAAGTCGACCAGCGCCGCCGCGAAGCCCTCGAAGGAGCGATTTTGCTCTTCGAGCAGGCGATGGCCTCGGGCAAACGCGAATTCTTCGCCGAAGCGCGGACCAACCTGCTGCGCACCCTCGAAGCCCTCGGCCTCCCCTGGCGCCAAGAGGAAGAGGGCCATGGCTGAGCCATCCCTTCTCCGCTTCGCCGGACGCCTCCGCCGCGGCGACATCACTGAAGCGCTGCAAAACCGCCTGCGCGACCGCAATCTGCCCCTGCGCCGCGCCGATGCCGACGACGACCCGGCGCCTGAGTCCCAGGATACCCTGATCCAGCGCCTGCCCCTCCTCAGCGCCGCCGAAATCGAAGCGGAAATGAGCAAGTGGCCGGACATCCCCTCCCTTGCACCCTGCCGCCAACGCCTGCGCCAGCTCTGTGCACATCTTGAGGAAGTCAGCCGCCTCCCGAGTCTCGCCCCGGAGCTGCAATTCGATCTCCTCAAGCTTTTCGCCGCCGCCCCCGGCGAAGGCCAGTCGCGACAACGGCTGATCGACAAGTTTGACGCCACACGCGGTTCCTCACTCGCTGATTTCCATCTCCAGCTCCGCCAGGTGCAACTCCAATGTCCAGCTCTCTGGCGCTTTGAGGCGAGCTTCCTAAATTTTCTGCCCGAGCTCCAACCCCTCGGTTTCTGGCAGAAACTCCTCCGTCCCGCGCTTCACGATGCCGACGTCTACATGAAAATCGCCTTGATCTGCATCCCCAGCATCGCCCTCGTCGCCCTGATCTTCTGGCCGGGGGCACGATGAACCTAGATGCGCCCCAGCGGGGCGGCCGGCAGATAGCCCAGGGTGTAGCGACGCAGGAGCAAAACCTGGGTCAAACAGAACGCATGATTGAGCCCCGGAGGGGCGTTCAGATCGCTGTCCACGTTCGCTGTGGCGACATTCTGGACACCCCTCCGGGGTTCGACAGCCAGGATCTTTCCCCCCAGGGTTTGCCCTCGTCCCTCGTGCTATATCCTGGGCTATCTGCCGGCTGCCCCTCCAGGGCAAAAATGTCAAGATGCACTCTATGAGCTCCTCTCCCGACTGGTCCCTCGCCGAGAATGATCCGCGCGCCTTCTTCGGCCTCGCGGCGGACGCCACTTTGACCGACCTGAAACGCGCCTACGCGCGTCTCATCAAGACCTGGAAACCGGACATGTTTCCGCTCGAGTTCAAGAAGATCCGGCGGGCCTTCGAGGAGCTCGAACACGAGTTCAAACTCGAGGCGCCGCAGCTCGAATTCGATCCCCTCCCCTCCCGACCGATCCCACCAAGCGAAAGACCCGTCCCGCCACGCCCCGAAAAAGCTGCCGCCCCGAGCTTCGATTGGACCAGCCGACTGCACGACAGCGGCGTAGAAAACACTCTCGCCGAAATGGAGAAACTCGGCCGCCTCGAGCCGCGCGACTGGCTCCTCCTCGCCGCCTTGCGCGAAGCGCAAAACCCCGAGGCGCCGGCGCTTTTCGCCCGCACCCTGATCGAGTCGCTTCGGCACCACTCCGACGATCCCGAGCTCTGGCACGCCCTGTTGGTCGAGCTGCGCCGCTCCTGGCAAGCCCGCGAAGTCGAAGCCCTCTGCGGCGAGCTGATCACGCTGCACCACCACCCCGATTTCCTCCGCCGCTGCCACACCTTCTGGATGCACACCTTCGAAGTTGCGCCCGCCGCGAATCTCTGCCCCCTGCTTGATCGCTTCCTCCACCGCGCCCACGGCAAGGCCCACCAGGAAGAGGCGTCCTTCGTCCTCGAAGTGCTGATGCGTTTCGGCCCCTCCTTGCCCGCCGAATGGATCCGCCTCCAGACCTCCTTCTACGAACAGATCTGGGGCCCCTCCCTGCAAAGTTTCGCCCAAGATCTCGAGCAGCTCCCCGCCATCCGCCGGGAGCTGGAAAAGTCCGACGATCCCGCCGCCCGTCGCCTCCTTGATTTCTTCGCCGCCTGGGGGCGCCACGACCTGCCGGGACTGCACCTCAGCCGCCAAGAGATCCGCCAGCTCCTGCTGCAGCGTCCCGAGAAGGCTCCGCCGCTGCTGAGCCATCCCGATCTCTTCCTCCCGGCCAGCCGGCTGCTCAGCTTCCGCAGCCGCAATCTGCGGGGAGGGCAAAGTCTCGTCGCCGACCGTCCGCAGGCCCTCGGCATCCGCTCGGCCAGCGCCGACGCCTTGCACGGCATCACCCTGCTTGCCATCCCTTTCTTCGGCCTGATCCTCTGGGGGCTCACCTTGATTTTCCAGTCGACCGAAGCCCTTCCCGTCTGGATGCTCGCCATCGGCGGCTTGTGGCTGTATGCCGCGCCGCGGGGCGGGCGGAAAATCCGGGAGCTCTGGCAAGCAGGGACCATGCTCCGTCTGATCAAAAATTTCTGGCGAGCCAATTCCATCGTCCAGCTCTGTCTCAAGGTCCTCGTTCCCACCGGTCTTTTCACCTTCGTCCTGCTCCTGAATTGCGGCAGCAGCGACGAGCTCGGCCGGACCTTGGCCGAACACCTCGGATTCGTCACGCTCGCGATCCTCTTCCTGGCTGGATACCACCGCGAATCGGAAATCTGCAGAAATTTGCAGCAAGCCCTCATTCCGCCGCTGAAAATCACCATGTACGCAGGAGCGCTCGCATTCGTCATCTGGCAGACAGCGCTCTTTCTCCTTGAGCTCTCCGACAAGGCCCATCGCTGGGAAAACCTGGGAGACCTGATCGTCCTGCTCCTTCTCCTCTGTCTCCTCGTCGACCCTCGCGGCCTCTACGACAGCCTCTACTACCGTTTCGCCCGGATCTTCGAGAAGCTCTTCCGCGAGAAGACCAGGAGCCGCGTCCTCGCTTCACTGACCCTGCACCAGGTCGGCCTCCTGCTTTGGCATGCCAAGCTCAGCGAAGCTCAGAAGAAATGGCTGCGCCCCCTGATGTCCGACGGCGATCTGCATCTTGCCGCGGCGGCCTGGGAGGCACCGCGGCGGCGCGACGAGGACTAGACTAGACTAGATCCTGCGTTTGCCCGCCCAAGGCGACAGGAGCCAGGCGAAGAGGATGCCGAAGGCCAGGGGCAGGCCGAAGGAGCGCAGGGCCGGCGTCTGCGACAAGGCGAGAAGGCCGAAGGCGAGAAGAGTGCTGAGCGACGACAGGAAGACCGCCAGGGCCGTCGCCGGACATTCCGGCTCCTCCGCCGCGGTCGCCAGGCTGTAGTTCACCCCGAGACCGAGGACCAGGCTGAGCGACAAGGCGCCGAAGAAATTCAAGGGTTGGCCGAGCCAGGCGCAAGCCCCCAGGGCGGCGGCGGCGCTGAGCCCCGGAATGCCGACCAGGCGCAAGCCCTGGCGCCACCCGTAGAGCCCGGCGAAGACAAAGAGCATCAGCAGCGCCGCACCGCCCAGGGCCAGCAGGCAGCCGTGAGTCTGACGACGCAGCAGTTCGGAATTCTCCGCCACCAGGTCGGTGTAGCGGCAGCCCTCACCCTGGCAGGCCGCGGCAAGCAGCGGCAGAGCCTCCGGCTGCACCCCCCTCAGGAGGACGAAGCTGGCAGCTTCGCCATCGGCTTCAAGCGCGACGAAGGGGTTGATCAAGCCACGTGCCCCGATCTCGCCGAGACGCTCCGGGGTCAGGAAGGCGGCTGCGGCCGAGTCCTTCGCCGCCGCGGCGACGGCTTCCGTCGCGAAGCCGAGATCGACAAGGGCCGCGACCAAATGCGGATCTTGCGCCGTCCGCAACAGCAGCCTGCGATCCCGCTCCTGCCGCATCCGGGAAGGCAAGACGCTGGCCAGTCCGATCCAGGAATGGATCAGTTCTTTTTCCTGCAAGGGGCGGAGCCGTAGCTCCAAGGCCTCCTCCCTCTGCAGGCATTCCTCCAGGTCGGCGCCGCGGATAAGGACGAAACGGCCGGCCTCGGGGGTGCCCGCGGTGCGGCGGATCTTCGCCTCCACCGCGGCCAGCTCGGGCGAAGGGGCGTTGAGATGGCGGAGATCGTGATCCTGGCGGAGCGCGAACAGCCCCAGGCAGCAAGCCAAGGCGGCGAGCAGTGCCGGACCGGAGGCGCGCGAAGTCCACCGCGCGGCCCGTCTTCCCCAGGCCAGGGGACGGGGCGCTCCGGCAGGCTGGTGCGGCACCAGCAGGGGACAGAGGATCGGCGCGGCGAGGAAGGCGCCGAGCAACCCGAGCGCGCCGAGCAGGGCGATCTGGCGCAGGCCCGGGAAAGGCGCCAGAAGCAGACCGAGATAAGCCGCCAGACTAGTGCACAGGCCGAGACTGAGCGGCGGCAGAAGCCGACGCTCCAGCGCCTCCCGCGGCTCGTCGCCACAACGCCGCGCCGCTACCCAGTGCTGGACAAAGTCGTCGGCGACCCCGATCAGACTCACCCCGACCGCCAAGGAGATAGCGTGGAGCTGGCCAAGCCAGGCGGCGGCGAGGACGAAGGAGCTGAAGCATCCGTAGGAGATCACCAACAGGCTGACCGCCAATGGCCGAAAACCCCGGAAGACCAGCCAGGCGAGCAGGACGATGCCAAGCAGAGAGCCGCCGCCGATGACCGCCGTCTCCCGCCGCGCCCGAGCCTCGTTTTCGGCGGCGAACTCGGCTCCTCCGGCGCTGAGGACCTGGGAAGACGAATCGAGGGCCGCCGCCGCCGCCTGAGCGCGACGCAAGGCCGCCAATTGCGCCGTCCGCCCGGAACTTGAGAATGGGCTCTCCTTCGCGGCCAAGGAGATGAATATCCATTCACGTCCGGACTCGTCGCGCAGGCGGGGCAGACCATCCTTCAGGATCATGCCGCCGAGAAGAGCCTGCCGCGACATCATCCAACCGGCGAAAGTGCAGAAGGGATCCTTGTCGGCAAGGCGGGAGGCGAGTGGCCGGGCCGGGTCCAAAAGGGCGGCACCGACATGTTCGGACAAACGTGCGGCTGCATCCAATTCCTCGAGATCGCGGCGCAGTTCGGGTTCGAGAAGTCCGGCCCGTGCATCGAAGGCAGCCCGTCCGAAGGCCTCCGCTTCCTCGCGGGCGGCGCCAAGCCGGACTTCGTCAAAGGCAGGGTCTCGGCGCAACACTGTTGCAAAGGCCAAAGCCGCCGGGCCCGGGTCGGCGGAGGAAGAGATCAGCACCACGCTGCGGCGCCCGAAGCGCTCCTGGAAGAGGCGTCCCGCCTGATTCAATGCAGGGTCGCGCTCCGCCACGGGAAGCAGCGCGTGCAGATCGGTGTCGATGCAGACGCCTTTTTGCAGCAGTCGCAAGGAGGCCCATCCGACCGCGATCAGGTGGAGCAGCAGCAGCAGACTCAGCAGACGGCGCAGACGGGGCATGGCGATCTCCTCAGGCCGCGGCTTGGATCACTGCGCGGCAGTCGGGGCGGAAGGAGCGGCGTTGCTCAGGCCGAGACGGTCGAAATCGGCCCGGACCTTGACCTTGAGGCCGGATTTGATCGTGAAGGGCTTATTCAGGATCAGGACTTCCAGATCATTGAATTTGCCGCTGCCGTAGCCGTTGACCCACCACGAGCTGGTCCTGGACGCCGGCGGCTTTGCCTTGACGACGATCTTGCTATTGGCCCCCGCTTCACCTTCAATCTCGAGTGAGACCAAGGCCGGGAGCTCGAGCTTTTCCAGTGCAGCGCCGAAACTGATCAGGCTGTCCGATTGAGCGGCGCAGGCGTTGATCTTCGGCTCGAGCGGCTGGATCAGTCGCACCGCTTCCTGGTTGTCGATCAGTCTCGGCCCTTCGGCGATCTTCTTCACGGCAAAGATGCCGAGGGCGGCGCAGCCGCCGATGAAGAGGAGGACGCAGACGGCGCAGCCGAGAAGCAACTTACCCCAGGGGAAGGACGGGGAATTGTCTGACATGGAACGACCTTGTTTAAGTGTTGAAAGCTCCCTACACTAACCAGTCGCGGAGCAAGCGCACCCGCATCTGAAAGGAAATTCCGGATTCCTTGAGCTCCCGGCGGTTGACTCTCTCGGGCGCGGCCCTATACTCCGAGCCGTTGGAAGGGTGGTCGAGTGGTTTATGGCAGCGGTCTTGAAAACCGCCGGGGCGCGAGCCCTCGAGGGTTCGAATCCCTCCCCTTCCGCCAATTGTCAATCAAGGGCTTGCAGAGAAATCTGCAAGCCCTTTTTGCGGCCTCTGAAGGAGCCGAGCAATAACAACGAAAAACCCCGCCGGATCGCTCCGGCGGGATTCAAGACTGGTTCCAACTTTAAATTTTAAACTTGGAATCCGCAGCTCGGTTCGTATCAGGCCTTGTCGGCGAAGATGTCGAAGTCGATGCTGATTGCTTCGGTGAGGCTCGGACGGTCCATGAAGTCGCTCCAGCTCATCTCCTCGGCCTTGGCGGCCTTGGCGGGCTGATCGTTCCAGACGACCACCGACTTGATGTCGTCTTCGATCAGGAAGCGCTCTTCCTGCTCTTCGACGGCGACCACGCCTTTGCGGATGCTGTTCATGTAAGTGCGGATCTCGCTGGTGCTGCCGGAGGTCTCGACGAGCATGACATCGACGTGGAGCAGGCCGTTGTCATACTTGCTGAGATCGACACCGGTGATGGTCCACGTGCCATTGGCGGCAACCACGGCCTCGTAACCCTTCTTCTGATCGGCGGTGAAGCTGGCGCTGTCGAGCATGTCGGCCTTGGTGCTGACGACGTAGTCGTTCTGCTGGCGGAAGATGACATGGACGGTGGTGCCAGGCTGGCCTTTGCCGGAGATTTCCGAGTTGGTCAGGTAGTTCTGGTTGGCGAGATCGGGGAACTTCAGGACGGTGGGGAGTTCGGGCTTGGTCAGATCCTGAACCAAGGTCTTGACCGAGCTGTTGCGGTAGATGACCACGTCATCGCCGTCCTTGAAGACCTGGTCGACCTGGATGGTGACCTTGCTGCCAGTGGTGACCTTCACATCGTCAAGGTTGAGGGTCAAAGTCCACTCGTCGCCAGAGCCGGAGGCATTGACCTCGAAGGCGCTCAAGGGGATGAGCTTGCCACCGATCTTGACAGCAGTGACTTCGCCACCCGCTGCAGCAGTGAAGCTGAACGAGTAGGTGCGGCGGTTCTCTCCGACGATGTTGTCCGCGACGATCATCGCCGCGAAGACTTCGTTGCCGGCGACTTCGGTGCTGCCAACGGCGGTGTTGCCGAAGCGGTCGATGGCGGTGGCGGTGATCTCGACTTCGTCAGCGGCGACCTTGCGCAGGTCGGCGACGACCTTCCAGACACCTTCCGCGTTGGCGGTGGCGGTCTTGACGACGCCGCCGAGGTTGACGCTGACCTTGTGGCCGGCGGTGGCGGTACCGGTGACGGTGTACTTGGCGACGTTGGCGGCGGTGATCAGCTCGGTGCCATCGATGATCGGGGCATCAATGAAGGCCGAGTTGTTGACCAAGGTCTTGACGATCGTGCCGCGGATCTCGTTGGCGTTGCCGAAGCGGTCGACCTGGGTGGCGACGACTTTGAGGCTGGCGTCGCCGCCGATGTAACCGGTGAGATCGTCATTGCCGTCGAGACCGTTGAAGACGACGGTGTAGACGCCTTTCGAGTTGGCGACGGCAGTGGCGACGGCTTCGATGTCGTTGGAGTCGGTGACGGTCACGGTGACGGTCGCGCCAGCTTCAGCACGGCCAGTGACCTTGTAGGCCTGGGCATTGGCGCTGTTGAGGGCGGGCAGCGTGCCGATCGTGGGAGCGATCGAGGTGGTGTCCTTGCGGACAGTCAGCTCGGCGCGGGACAGGAACTTGCTCGTATCCTTCGAATCGAAGGACTTGACCAGGAGACGGATCTGACCGTCGCGAAGGTTGTTCTTGGCGTTCAGGTTCCAGTCTGCGACAGCCCAGTCACCGTTGACATCGGCATCGACATAGTCGACGGGGTCGGTGTCGCGGGGATCGGAGCCGTTGTGGTTGAGAGCGTAGACGTAGACGCGGGCGTAAGCCTCGGCCTTGCCACTGAGTGTGTAGTGCTCGGCGGCGGTGACGCCGAGTTCCTCATTGGTGACCAAGGCGATGTTGGTGGCGCCGTTGAGCGAAGCCATCAGGGCCTTGTGGACGATCTGGGTGGCGGCATTGCCGGTCACACCCTGCTTGGTCTGCTGGACCACCTGGAGGAGGTAGTCGGTGTTGACCGGGAGCGAGCTGACATCCATGACGATCTTCCATTCGCCTTTGTAGTCGACGATGGTGGACTTGGTGAGTCCGCCGATGGTGAGGATGATGGTGTTGCCGGAAGCGCCGGTACCGGTGACGGTCCAGGTCTTCTGGTTGGCGTAGGTGATCTCAGGAGCGCTGAGGACGACCGGGGCTCCAGGGACGCCGACGACACGCTTGACGATGTCGCCGACGCCAGGATCACCATCGACGCCAGTGTTGCGGTAGGTGGTGGCCACGTAGGTAGCGGTACCGGCGTCAACATTGGCAAAGGTGTTCTTGGCGGTGGTCAGCTCGCGGATGTTGCCCCAGCGGTCGACTTCGGTGGCCTTGATGTTGATCGGGCCGTCGGTCAGGCTGCTGAGATCGGTGGCGGCGGTGGTCCAGATGCCGTTGTCGCCGACGACTGCAACAACCGTGAGGGTGTTGGGAGTGCGGACGCCGAGGAGGTTCTTCTTGTCGTCGGTGTAGACCAAGGTGACGGTGGCGCCGGCTTCACCAGTGCCGCTGACGACATAGCCGCCGACGTTGTCGAGGGTGACGGGAACCAGGGTGGCGGCGTTGAAGGTCAGATCCTGGCTGGCGACGGTGACGGTGGTCGAAACATCGGCGAGGAGGGCGTCGATGTTAGCTGCGCCGATGTTGGCGCTGCCGACCGTGCCGTGCGAACCGACGAGGGTGTCCTTGAGCAGCAGCTTGACCAGCGGGGGCGAGCTGAGGTTGCTGGCAAGGTCGCGAACCTGAGCGCTGACGGTCAGCTTGCCTTCGCCGAAGGTGCTGAGGTCGCGGGTGATGGTCCAGGTGCCGCTGTCGCTGATGGTAGCGGTGAAGGGCATGACCGGGTCATTGCCGTCTAGGAGGGTGTCAGTGATGGTCAGCTCGATGGTCGCTCCAGCCTCACCGGTACCGGTGAAGGTGAAGGCGGCCTGGTTGTGCTGAGTGACGACCTTGTCGCTGAACTCGAGAGTCGGGACGGCGGGCAGGGTCTTGTCGCTGATCAAGTGAGCCGCGGAACGGATGACCTGGGTGAAGCCTTCTTCGTCGACGTAGGTAGTGACGACGCGGACGTACTTGTCGTTGTAGAACTTGATGCCGAGACCGGTCTTGTCCTTGAGGTCAAGCGACTGGCCGGTCTTGCCGACGATGTCAACGAAGGTACCGGCGGCACCGGTATCGCTGATCTGCCACTGGTAGGTGGCGAAGGCGTTGAAGGTGTCGTCATTAGCGGCAAGGACGCTGCCAGCGGTGGTGCCCCAGAGGTAGCCGCGAGCGTAGAGGTCGAGCTGTGCCTGAGTGTAAGCGGTGACCAATTCACCGGCAACGACGGTCTGACCGGGGAGGACGAGATCGCCGGTGGTGGGATCCTTGAGAACCAGTTTCTCGGCGAGTGCAACGCCATCGGCAACGCCGAAGTAGTTGTAGAGAGACTGGGGCAGGACGCCAGAACCATCGAAGATCGACCAGGGGTTGATGTCGCGGTCAGTGAGGGCCGAAAGGTTGGTGGTCAGGACCGATTCAGTGGTGTAAGCCGAACCGGTGTTGGTGTCAACGGTGATGGCGGTGCCGGCATCGGCAGTGATGTTGCCGTTAACGTCAGCGACGACGTTGGTGACGCCGGTCGGGATGTCGTTGACCGGGCGGACAGCCATGGTGACGGCGCTGGTGACCGACTGGGTGAAGCCTTCGTTGTCGGTGACGGTAACGACGACACGGAGAACCTTGTCGTAATCGAGGTCAGAGGGAGTGAAGGTGGCAGCGGTGCCGACGATGAGCCAGACGCGGTTGCCTTCGGTGTCGTAGCTGGTGCCGTCCCACGACTGCCAAGCATAAGTGACGGTGACGGTGTTGGCGGTGGCGACCGAGGGAGAGATCTCGGTGACGCCGCTGACACTGGAGCCGCTGTTGCTGCTGACGGTGTGGTTGGTGCCATAGGGATTGATGTCGGCGTCGACGAGAGCGCTGATATCAACCTTGAGGGCCTTGTTTTCCTTGACCGGGTTGTTGACCGAGTCGAGCACCTTGCTGGTGGCGACGTCCTTGATCACGACATCACCGGAGATGACATCGTTGACCGGGACGACGGGTGCCGTGGCGGCGCTGATACGGACGCCGTAGAGGTGACCGTTCAGGGTGTCGGTGTAATCGAAGCCGAAGGTGTCGGCGTGAGCGGTCTGGACGCCGGTCCAGTTAGCGGGGTTGGCCTCGATGCTGTCGTACTTGAAGGTCACCTGAACGGTGATGTTCTTGCTGTACTCGGCATCGGTGGGGCTGAAGGTCTTGGCGGTGGCGCCAGAGATGGCGACGCCGTTGGCGAACCACTGGTAAGTGAACTCGGAGGCGATCACCGGGTCGATGCTCATGGCATCGGTGTTGGCGGTGAGGACCGAATCTTCCTTGACGGTGCCGACGATGCTGGGGCGGACGCTGTCGATGCGGACCTGGGGGCTGACCTGGGTGTAGACGGACTGGGTGTAGCCCTTCTCATCGGTGTAGCTGACCTTGGCGCGCAGATACTTGAGGTGCTCGTTGGCGGTGACGGCGAAGGTGGCTTCGCGGCCGTAGGTGGGCTGCGAGGCGGCGGGCGAAACGATGTCGGTGAAGACGACGCCGTCGTAGGAGACCTGCCACTGGTAGCTCAGGGCCGAGGTGAGGACCGCGGAGTCCTGGGCTTCGGCGGCGTGGTTGCCGGCGAGGACCGAGTACTCGGAGGCGGCGCCGGGGAGGGCGTCGGAGTTGTCTTCGTCGAAGAGGTTGTTGACGATCGACAGGACGTCGCCGTCGTTGACGCGACCGTTGGCGGTGTCGGCGACATCGTTGGCGCCGGTGCGCTGCATGACGACGCTGCCGACGGTGGGGTCGTTGGTTTCGGCGACGACGACCGAGGACTGGGCCGAGTACAGGGTGGTGTAGGCTTCGGCGGTGCCGGTGGCGTCATTCACGGTGACGGCGACGCGCAGGTAGTAACCCACTTGGCGGTCATCGGGAGTGAAGGTCTTGGCGGTGGCGCCGGAGATATCCTGCCAGCCGTAGGTGGTGTCGAAGTACTGCCACTGGTAGGTGAAGGTGATGGCATTGGCGATCACGGCGTCGACGTCGGCGATGGCGGTGGTGTCGGCGGTCAGGACGGTCTCATCCTTGAAGGCATCGCCGCGGATCACCGGGGTGCCGGTGGCGAGGCTGTTGCTGATGGTGATGACGTCGCTGGCGGTGCTTTCGGTGTAGCCGTCGAGATCGATGAAGGTGGTGACGACACGGACCTGCTTGCCCTGGTCGGCCTGGGCGATGGTGTAGGTCTGGCTGCTGCCGACCGTGGTCCAGTTGACGCCGTCGACCGAGGTCTGCCAGGCGTAGCTGTAGCTGCTGGGCAGGCCGTTGTTGTCGACCAGCTTGTTGGCGACCGAGGAGTCGTTGTCGCGGTCGTTGAGGTCGGCGAAGAGGGTCTTGCCGACCTGCTTGACGGCGGCGGGGAGGACGTTGGCGACGCCGCCGACGATGCCCTTGGTGGTGGTGACCACGTCGACGCCGGTGGTGCCTTGGACGCGGATGAACATGCCGCTGTCGCCGACGACCGTGGTGTAGGTCGAAGCGGTGGCGCCGCCGATGCTGCTCCAGGTCACGCCGTCAGCCGAACGCTGCCAGACGTAGCTGGTGGCGGTGGGGGCGGTGAGAACCGCACCGACGCTGAGGTTGGTGCTGACCAGGGGGGCGCCGGTGATCTCGGGCTTGCCGTTGACGCGGTCGTTGACGCGGACGGTGGGCAGGCTGGTGGTGGATTCGGCGTTGCCGTCAAGGTCGGTGAAGCTGACGGTGACGCGCAGGTAGACGTGGCCGGTGTCGACCGGGATGGTGTAGGTGCTGGCGTTGTTGGTGCCGGCTGCGGCGCTCCAGGTGATGCCGTCGTCCGACTGCTGCCAGGCGTAGGTGAAGGTGTTGAGACCGTTCAAGTCAGCGAGGGCCGAGGTGTCGGCGGTCAGGGTCTGGCCGTCGACGACGGAGCCGAGGACGACGGGCTTGCCGGTGACCGGGCTGTTGACAGCTTCGGTGGTGGCACTGGCGAGGCTTTCGACATAGCCGTCGTTGTCGGTGAAGGTGACCTTCAGGCGGATCTGCTTGTCGGCGAGGGCTGCGGTGACGGTGTAGGTGCGGTCGGTGGCGCCCGAGATGTTGGTCCAGCTCAAGCCGCCATTGGTGGTGTATTGCCACTGGTAGCTGTAGGGATCAAGCACGTCGGTGGTGGAGCCGCTGCCGTTGTTGATGGTGGGCACGCCGTTGACGTCGGTGACGCCGGTGACATTGCCCTGGAGCAGGTCGCCGACCTGGATGTCGGCGCCGGTCTGGCCGAGGCCGCGGGTGATGGTGACGGTGCCTTGGGCATGAGCGTCGACGCGGGCGGTGGCATCAGAAGTAAAGACGGTCGTGGTGCTTCGGCCGGTCTGGTCGTCAGTGGCGGTGACGACGACGCGCATGTAGCGGTGGCCGTCAGCGTTGACGAGGGTGTAGGTCTTGGTGGTGGTGCCAGTGTTGGTCCAGTTGATGCCGTCGACCGAGTACTGCCAGTTGTAGCTGAAGGCCAGGGTCGCATCGTTGACGTCGACGATGGTGGTGACGTCGGCCTCGAGGGTCTGGCCTTCGACGGCGTTGCCGCCGATGTAGACCGCACCGGTCGAGGGGGCGTTGACGATGCCGAGGTTGTTGCTCGAGGTCACGGTCTCGGCGTAGCCGTCGAGGTCGGTGTAGCTGACGATGACGCGGATGGTCTTGCCGGCGTCGCTGGTGGCGAGGGTGTAGCGGCTGGCGTTGGCGCCGGAGATGCTGACCCAGGTG
>JBDKFG010000027.1:0-60135 GCA_039798785.1 Verrucomicrobiota bacterium
GCGCCTGACGCATGACTCGGGGACAGCGTGACTCGCTATGTCTTCACTGTCAAGGACTTTCACCTTTTACTCCTTGCCGGTTTCTCCGGCGCACTCATGTATTTGCCTTTCAACCTTCCAACCTTTCAACCCGGTTCCATTCCGCTGCTGCGGAATTTAGGTTAAAGATTAAAATCGACTGTCAACTTCGGAATTCAGGCTGAATCCATCTCCTCGCACAGATCGGCTGCTCCATCACGAACGGGACAGTCCCGGCGGAGGGGCTCCGCGGCGGCGGAACAGGGTCTGCAAAGCCTGGGCGCCGGAGAGCCCACAGCCCCTGGCGATCCTCTCCAGAGGCCAGTCGCTGCCGCGCAGCAGCTCGCCGGCACGCAGGAAACGCAGCCGCTCGATCTCCTCGCGGATGCCACGCCCAAGATGCTCGGCAAAGCGCCTCTCCAGGCTGCGACGCCCGATCCCAGTCGCGACACAGACGTCTTCCACCCGCAGAGGCTCCGCCAGGCGCTTTCGGATGCAGCGCAGAGCCGCCTGGATGCCGGCGTCGGAATGACTGGCCGGATCGGTGCTGGTGCGCACTTCGACCCCGAGAGGCGGCAGACGCAAGGGAGGCGGAGCCTCGCCTCGATGAAGACGGATGAGCGCATCAGCCGACTCCTCGCCGACGCGTCGCCAGTTCAGGATGATGCTGGAGATGGGAAGGTCGCTGAGCTCGCAGATCGGACTCAGATTGCCGCAGCCCAGCACCTGCACCCGCTCAGGAACCGCCATCCCCGCACGGCTGCAATAACTCAAAACCCGTGCCGCCAGTCGGTCGCTGCAAGCAAAGATGCCAAGCCGATCCCGCCTCGCCTCGTGCAGCCAAGTATGCAGACGGTCCTGAAGATCGCCGTTCCGCTCCTCCAAGGGCACGATCAACTCGGAACATTCAGCACCGAATTCTGCCACCGCCGCACGGAAACCGCGACGGCGCGCCGCCATGCCGCGCCGCCCCTCGTAGCCAAAATAGAGGAATCGCTCCGGCCTCAGCTCGGCCAGATGCTCTGCCGCCATCCGCCCAACCAGCTCGTCATCCTGCCCCACCATCGCCGTCCGCCGACGCATCGGCTGGTCGTCCACCAGGTTGACCACAAGACGCCCTCTCGAACACGCCTGCCGCCATTGCTCCTCCTCCGCAAAAAATCCGAGCAGGGCCTGGCCCTCCCAGGATGGCAACTGATCCGGAGCCACCAAGGCCTGCAGTGGATCCATCCCCCAGCTCAGACAATCCGAAGCCAAAACCCTCTGCCGAAGCCCGGCCAGCAAATCCAGATCGGGCTCCATGATCAGCCCCCCCAGACAAGCCCCAAGCTGCAATCGCTTCATCCCACCCCCCCTTAAATCCATCATTTTGACGCAAAATATAAGAAGATTGACGCAAAGCAATCAAACTCTCGCAGTATTTTCTTTGCATTGAACCGCTTGCTGAATCGTTACAGTATGATCCATGTCAAGACAAGGAGACCGCCGATGAAAGCCGCCCTCATGATTCTTTTGATTCTTCTTGCCTGGCCGGGGGTTCTTGCCGCTCCGGCGGCCGAGAGCGGGCAAGGAGTGGAGCCCTCAGCTTCGCCGGGCCGCTGGACGCTGGAGCAGATCCAGGAATGGCAGGGCAGGACGGCTTGGCGTCTGGGCGCCAACTTCCTTCCATCGACTGCGATCAACCAGGTGGAAATGTGGGATACCAAGACTTTCGACGAGGCGACGATCGGCCGCGAGCTTGACCTTGCTCGGGACACCGGGTTCAACAGTCTCCGGGTCTTTTTGCATGATTTGAGCTACGCCGAGGATCCCGCCGGCTTTCTGAAGCGGATGGACGCCTTCCTTGCTCTTTGCGAGGCCCGCGGAATCAAGCCGATGTTCGTCTTCTTCGACGACTGCTGGCTCTGCCCCACCCAGGTCCCAAAGCTCGTCCCCGCATCCCGCCCCGGCACCCACAACTCAGGATGGCTGCAAAGTCCCGGATCCGAGCTGGTTCGTCTCTATCCCCGCGACCGCGGCCTGCAGCTGCGCCTGCGCGATTACGTCAAGGCGGTGATCGGTCGCTACGCCGAGGATCCCCGCGTGCTCGCCTGGGACCTCTACAACGAACCCGGCAACCGCGCCCACAGGCGTTTTGACGAACAGGGCCGGGAGATTCCGGGAGAACGCCGCGAGGAAACGGCCTTCGATGGCAACTGTGCACTGCTGCTTGATGCCTTCCGCTGGGCTCGGGAAGCCAGACCTAAGCAGCCTCTCACCTCCGGCGTCTGGAGCTGGATGACTCCGGAATCCCATCCGGTCGCCCGCATCCAGCTCGAACAAAGCGACTTCATCAGCTTCCACAACTACGCCCCGCTGAAAAGCCTGCAGGCTACCGTGGCGTCCTTGCGTCAAGTCGCCGCCGGTCGCCCCTTGATGTGCAGCGAGTACATGGCCAGGCCGGTCGGCAGCACCTTCGAGGCCATACTGCCCTACCTCGCATCAGAAAACATCTCGGCCTTCAACTGGGGCTTCGTCGACGGCAAAAGCCAGACCCGCTGCAGCTGGGGTTCATGGAAACATCCGGAGCTCGATCCCAGGCTGTGGTTTCACGACATCTACCGCCGCGACGGCAGCCCCTACCGTCCTGCCGAAGTCGAACTGATCCGCAAGATCGCCGCCGCCAAGCAGGCGGGAAGGCCGCAGCCAGCTATTAAGGGAGTCCATCCATGATCAGCCGCCGCCACTTCCTGAAATCCCAGGCCGCCCTCGCCGCTGCCTGGGCCCTGACTCCCCTGCCTCTCGCCGCCGCCCCCGCCAAAGCCGTGTTCCAGCAGCTCTACGACGCCTTCGCCGCCGAATTGCGCCGCCTCTACCAGGCTTGCGAGGTCGAGATCGACGGCCGCCACCTGCTCCGCCCCTGCGACAACCCCGCCTACAAAGGCCTCTGGCACGACGACTTCACCTGGCCGCACGTCGGCCTGCCCGAGCTGATGCGCAAGCGACAAGTGCCCGACGCCCTCGCCTGGCTCGGCGACGCCATGCTGCAGCTCCCCGTCCTCGCCGACCGGGTCGAGTACGACGGCACCGCGGTGCTCAGCCCTGGCGGCGCCTCGGCCAAGGCGATGAGCGAAGACATGCCGCTGCACCTGCCCGCCGCCTGGACCCGCCTCCTCAGCCACGCCGAGGCCGCCGGCCACGCCATCCCCCGCAAGGCCGAATGGGCCGCCCTGGTCGAGCGCAGCTTCGCCCAGGTACCGCACTCCTTCGGCCTGGTGTGGAGCAATCCCCAGAAGCGCAACGTCGCCTTCGGCTTCCAGGACAGCATCCGCCTCACCGGCCTGGTCCTCCTCACCAGCCTGGTGCTCAAGCGCGGCTACGAACGCGCCGCCAGCCTCTTCGCCGCCGAGCTGCCCGCCGCCACCCTCAAGGCCTGGCGGGAACGCGCCGCCGCGATCGACAAGAACCTGCCGCGCCTCTTCGACGCCAAGGCCGGCGGCTTCCTCGGCGCCAGCGTCGCCGGCCGCAGCTTCGACGTCTGGGGCAACGGCCTCGCCTGGCCCCTCGCCTCGGCGGAGCAGAAGCAGGTCATCGCCGCGACGATGAAGGCGAATCAGGACAAGATCTTCCTCAAGGGCTGCACCCGCCAGATCATCGGCCCCGGCGGCTGGCCCGGCACCCCCGGCGCCCTCGCCTACCAGAATGGCGGCTACTGGGGCACCGGCACCGGCTTCGTCCTGCCGATGATCGCCGACATCGACCCCGCCTGGGCCCTCGCCCTCGGCCGCGAACTCCTCGCCAATCTCGCTAACACCCGCCGCGCCGAATGGCTCGACCAGAAGGGCCAGGGCCAGGGCGCCCTCGAATTCCTCGGCACCCTCTCCATGCCTCTCATCGGCCTGCGCGCTATCCTCGAGGATAAGCCGGTCCTCGAATATCTGTGAGTCCTACTATTCAAAACACTCAAGGAGCCTCCATGAATACAAAAATCAGGAACACGAGATTCACCTTGATCGAACTTCTTTTTGTTATAGCCATAATTCTCGTTCTTTTATCTATGTTAATGCCAGCATTTAGACAATTAAAAGAGAAAGCGAAGGACGCACTCTGTGTGAGTAATACGAAACAATTTGGAATAGCTACAAATCAAGCTGCGTTGCAAGGAAAATTCGATAATAATTCCTGGGGTAAAGGATCGATGCCGTGGGGTGTCCCTAATACTGGATACACAATGGTATCAGGAGTTCAGCGTGGAAATGGAGCCAGAAATCGTGGTAACGAACTTTTGTTTGATCCATGGACAGCCCCATTTGGTTTTGTTGGTATAGGAAGCCTGAGACTGGTTAGGAATAATTGATAAAGTTGCTAATCCAACAGTTTTTTCCGATGTCAACAAGGGAGTAGAAAACAAAGTTCTATTTTGTCCCAGCGCTACAGTTTTAACATATTCTGGAAAATGGGGAGTTATGAATATGGGGAAGGATCCAAGTATCACATGGACATCAACATCTTACATATACAACAGCAATTTCGACTCAAGACCAGGATCATATTGGGGTCGACAAGTAAAAGTTCAAGATCCATCCGGAACTCCATTGATCGCGGACCAATGCCTGAGATTTGATAATGATACATACATTGTGCCGAGCCACAGAAGTGGGTATGTTATCCATTATATCGACGGATCATCAATCCTGAAGAAAATGGATACAATTTCGCTTCAAAGAGTAATAAAATGGACTGATTCTGATGCATTATATAACAATGCCTGGAATAGGGAATTTAAAAGATGATACTGGCAATTTTAATGACTTTAGCCATCGCTGCAATACTTATACGAGCGGGGAATAAAAACAAGCCAATGTCCCTGATGCTTAAGCCGGCTGCTGGAGTTATGTGTATTGTGGTTATCTCTCTTTCAGTAATCAATATGCTCCATGATGACACAATCGAAAGTTCTTGCAACAGTGCAAGAATTGAAGAATTCAGAAGACAATCAAAGTGTGTATTTACAGATAAAGAACTTATTAAAAAAACAAATATTGTATTTCTATTTTCCGACTCTGAATCAGAAGATTCAATGAATAAAATTATTAAAAATTTTATTAATGATTCTAATTCAGAAAGTAAAAATATTAAATCAATAAAGACGCCAATTATTAATCTTAAGCCAGATGGACAAAGATTCTTAAATGAGATAAATCAAATTAAGACACATGACTCGCTGATTATATCATATATTGGATATCCAGACATAAATATCCATAGTCAAACTACCGAATACCTAATTAAGGCTAACTCAAAATACCTCGTTGTCAACTCACTAACAAATGAAATCGACACATCGCTAGTTAAATCTGGATTGTTCTATTTCTGCATAGACAATTACGAAGGAGATTTTATTTTACTTAATAATGAAAATATTGAATATTTAACAGAAAAATGGCCAATACGATTCACTCATAATTAAGATTACTGAGGAAATACGAGGATATGCACATTGTTTTAAACCCACTGTCTCCCGGGATTAAAAAAGGAGGATCCCCCCATGAACAGACTTACCCTGGCCCTCGCCTACTTGCTCCTCGCCTCCTGCGGCAGCCTCGCACCTGTCGAGCGCGACTACGCCAACTACGTCTGCTCCCTCTGGGGCAAACAGGAGAAGCCTTTCGGGTGCGACGTCATCAATTCCTACAACGACGGCAAAGCCGTTGCCGGTAAAGGCCAGCTCGGCCCCTTCTACGAGCTGGAAAGCTCCAGCCCGGCTCTCGCCCTCGCGCCGAGGCAGCCGCAAACTCACCGGCAGACCACCCTCCACCTTAGCGGCGAGTGCGCCGGACTCGACGCCGTCGCCCGCAGAATCCTCGGCGTCTCCCTCGACGAAATCGGCGCCGCCTTGCCTTGAAGCTCAGGGGATCCACTCCCCGCAGCCGCTTCATCACTCGAAGCTGAAAAACCCGTTTTGACGTAAAAACGAATCACGATGACGCGACTCCTCCGGTTTCATCCGTGTCAGACGCCGCATCAGGAATGTCGTCCCACCTCCCACTCAAGCCCTGAGGCCCTCCCATGAAAACCATCATCGCCAGCACCGCCCTGCTTCTCGCCGCCCAACTCGCCGCCGCCCCCCAGCCCTGGGAGATGCCGGATTCCGCGCCGGCCGCCACCCCCCGCCAGGAGATCCACCCCCTCCTGCGCCTCGCCGGACCCTACACCCCGGATGACCAATCCCTCGCCAAGCACCGCACCCCAGCCTGGTTCACCGAGGCCAAGGTGGGCTTGAGCATGCACTGGGGCGTCTACGCCGTCCCCGGCTGGGCCCCGCGCGGCGTCGGCATCGGCGACAGCTACGCCGAATGGTACGGCAACAAGCTCAAGACCAACAAGCATTACCAGGACTATCACGCCAAGACCTGGGGCAAGGACTTCCGCTACGATGACTTCATCCCCCTCTTCAAGGCCGAGCATTTCGATGCCGACGCCTGGATGAAGACCCTCAAGGACGCCGGCGTCAAATACTACTTCATCACCGCCAAGCACCACGATGGCTTCTGCCTCTGGGACAGCGCCCTCACCGGCCGCAACGCCATGAAGATGGGGCCGAAGCGCGACCTTCTCGGCGAACTTGCCGCCGCCGCCCGCCGCCACGGGCTCAAGTTCGGCTTCTACTATTCGCTCTACGAGTGGGACAACCCCCTCTACCTCCGCGAGCACGCCCCGCGCAAAAGCGCCGAGGCCGAGGCCGCCATCGCCGCCGGCGCCTACACCGGCCTCATCCCCAAGAAGAGCTATGTCGACGACTTCATGATCCCGCAGCTCGTCGAACTGGTCAGCAAATACCAGCCCGACCTGCTCTACTTCGACGGCGAATGGGACCACCCCGAACCCTTCTGGCGGATGCGCCAGTTCGCCGCCTGGTACTACAACCAGGCCGCCGCCCGCGGCCAGGAGGTCCTCCTCAACGACCGCTTCGGCAAAGGCCTGCGCGGCAAGGCCGGCGACCTCTCCCACGTCGAATACGGCTGGGGCGTCGAAGCCAAGGGCGGCCAGCGCGTCTGGGCCGAATGGCGCGGCCTCGCCCACAGCTTCGGCTACAACCGCAACGAAGCCCCGGAAGCCTACCTCCAGCCCGCCGCCGCCATCCGCATGATGGTCGACGCGGTCAGCGACAACGGCAACATCGAATTCAACGTCGGCCCGCGCTCCGACGGCAGCATCCCCGAGGCCGACCTCGCCCTGATCCAATCCATGGGCGCCTGGCTCAAGGTCAACGGCGAGGCGATCTACGGCGCCAGCCGCAGCCCGCTCGCCAAGCCGGCCTGGGGACGCCTCACCGCCCGCCCGGACAAGAATCGCCTCTATCTCCATGTCTACCAATGGCCCGCCGACGGTCGCATCGTCCTCTCCGGCCTGCCCGCCGACACCCGCGTCGCCAAGGCCAGCCTCCTCGCCGAGCCCCCCCGCCAGATCACCGCCTCCCGCCTCGCCGACGGCTCCCTCCTCGTCCAGCTCAGCGGCCAGGCGCCCGATGCCGCCGCCAGCGTCGTCGCCCTCGAATTCCAACCCTGAGTCACACCCCCATGAAAAGCCTCTCCTCCCTCCTCGCCCTGCTGCTCGCCGCCGGCTGCGCCGCCGCAACCGCGCCCCAGGCCCAGGAGATCACCCTCGAATCCCTCCTCGCCGAGATGGGCGACGCCGAGCGCCTCGCCCGCCTCGACGCCATCCCCTACCGCTCGGCCCAGGCGAGCAGCCGCGACCAACGCTCCGCCGCCCCCGGCCGCCCGGGCTGGTTCGCCAACGCCGACTGGAGCTGGTTCCTCCGCGAGGAGATCGTCGCCGGCCGCCGCGAACAGGTGATGATGGAGGACCAAGGCCCCGGCTGCGTCGTCCACTTCTGGAACACCTGGTTCGCCCCGATGGACGGCAAGCTCAACCACTCGACCAACGGCATCATCCGCGTCTACCTCGACGGCGCCGCCGAACCGGTGATCTGCGCCACCCAGAAGGAGCTCTTCGTCGACAAGATCCTCGCCGCCCCGCCCTTCACCGAGACGGCCCAGCCGGACGCCCCCGCCGCCAACCAGTCCTACAACCTCTTCCTCCCCATCCCCTACGCCAAGAGCTGCAAGATCACCTACGAGTCGCGCGGCAAGCTCAGCACCGTCTGGAACCAGGGCGAGGCCTGCTACTACAACATCGACTACCGCCGCTACCCCGCCGGCACGCCGGTCAAGAGCTTCAGCCGCGCCGATCTCGCCGCCGCCGCCCCCGCCCTGCAGGCCGCCGCCGCCCGCCTCGCCCCGGAAGCCGCCGCCATCCCCGTGCGCTCCGAGAGCCTCGCCCCCGGCGCCGCAGCGGAGCTGAGCTTCGCCGGACCCGGCGCCCTGCGCGGCATCCGCCTCGCCCTCCCCCCGCTCGCCGGCGAAGAGCTCGCCAGCGCCCTCCGCAGCCTCGAGGTCCAGCTCGACTTCGACGGCATCCCCTGCGCCCGCGTCCCCGCCGCCCAGTTCTTCGCCGCCGGCGAACGCCTCGTCCCCGGTCACACCCGGATGAACTCCTGCGACGGCCGCTCGCTTTCCTGCCACTGGACCATGCCCTTCGCCCGCGACGCCCGCCTCCGCATCGTCAACACCGGCGCCGCCCCCCTCGAGATCGGCCTCGGCGCCCGCCGCGGCGACTGGCATTGGGATGAACGCTCGATGCACTTCCACGCCGCCAGCACCCCCGCCCTCGGCCTTGAAATCGGCGCCGCCGAGGGAGGCGCCCGCGAGCTTCCCTTCGCCCGCGTCGCAGGCCGCGGCCGCCTCGTCGGCGACTGCCTCGCCATCGTCAACGCCCCGCACCAGAAACAAGGCGACAGCTGGTGGGGCGAAGGCGACGAGAAGATCTGGGTCGACGGCGAGGCCTTCCCTTCCCACTTCGGCACCGGCACCGAGGACTATTACGGCTACGGCCACTGCCGCCCGGAACGCTTCTTCTCGCCCTTCCACTCGCAGCCCTACGGCGACGGCAACATGTGGCCCGGCGCCAGCCGCGCCTCGCAGTCCAGCCTCAACAGCCGCATCCGCCTCCTCGACGACATCCCCTTCCAGCGCAGCCTCCACTTCGACATGGAGCTGTGGCACTGGAAACGCGCCCGCGTCGACTTCACCCCCTGCTGCTATTTCTACCTGCGGCCGGCCCAGATCATGTAACCAGAGGCCCGCAGCGCGACAGCTTTGAACAAGCCACACCGCGCCTTCCGGCCGGAGGATCAACAGCAAATCCAGGATTCACCATGCGCCGCATTCTCCCCTCCCTCATCTCCCTCGGTATCGCCAGCTGCGGCAGCCCGTCCAAGACAAGTCCCGAAAATGCGCCTGACCCAGAACGCATCCACCCCAAGGTCTTCGAAATGGTCAAAAGCTGGATTTCCGACCCCTCGAGCCCGGTGGTCACCGAGATCAATCTCGATGCCGTCGCCGCCAACCGCAACCAGTTCGATCCCGATGATGTCCGACGCGAGGGACCCTGGCACCGCTGGAAGTCGGAGAACGGCGGTGAAGTCAAATTCCGCCTCATGAAACGCGACGGCGATATCTTCACCGCTCTATGCCACTTCAACGGCGGCGGCACCTTGACCGAAGCCCTTCAGATCCGCTTCGCATTGGCCAGCCGCGACATCGAGACGGATGACGGCCTCCGTCTCCACCGCATCCTGCGCGTCCTGTCTATCCACAGCGTCCGCTGAAACCTGAAATCCCCCATCCCGGAAAACCAAAGGATCGCCTATGAATTCGTGCCTCGCCACCGCCCTCGCCTCCTTGCTCCTCGCCTCCTGCGGCAGCCTCGCACCTGTCGAGCGCGACTACGCCGCCGACGCCGAGTTCTTGAGCGCTCACACCGAGCTGATCGAGCTGCGCTCGGGAGAGGACCGCATCGCCGTCGCTCCCGCCTGGCAGGGACGGGTCATGACCTCGACCTGCAAGGGCCCCTCGGGACGCAGCCACGGCTGGATCAACTACCCACTGGTCGCCCAGGGCGTCCTTCCCGAAAAGCTCCGTCCCGAGCTCGAGCGCCACATCCACGCCTTCGGCGGCGAGGAGCGCTTCTGGATCGGGCCGGAAGGCGGCCCCTTCTCGGTCTTCTTCGCCCCCGGCGCCGAACAGGTCTTCGCCCATTGGAAGACGCCCGCCCTGCTCGACACCGAAGCCTTCCCGGTCGTCGCCCGCGACCAGAGCTCGGTCAGCTTCCGCAAGGAGGCCCGCCTCGTCAACGCCGCCGGCACCACCCTGGAGATGGGCATCGAACGCCGCGTCACCCTTCTCGACGAGCCCGCCACCCGCCAAATCATCGGCGAGGCGCCCGGCATCGATTGCGTCGCCTACGAATCGGCCAACACCATCGCCAACCGCGGCAGCCAGGCCTGGAGCCGCGCCACCGGCATGCCTTCCATCTGGCTTCTCGGCATGATGAAGCCCTCCGCCGGCACCACGGTCTACATCCCCTTCCGCCCCGGCCCGGAGGCCGAACTCGGGCCGAAAGTGATCGCCAACTACTTCGGCGACATCCCCGCTGCCCGGCTCAAGGTGACCGAGCGCGGCGTCTTCTTCAAGGGCGACGGCCTCAGCCGCGGCAAGATCGGCATCCCGGCCAAGCGCGCTCTCCCGGCCTCCGGCAGCTACGACTCCGAGAACGGCGTCCTCACCCTCCTGATCTGCGAACTGCCGCCGGGCCACCAGGACGCCGACTACGTCTGCTCCCTCTGGGGCAAACAGGAGAAGCCCTTCGCCGGCGACGTCATCAATTCCTACAACGACGGCGAAGCCGTTGCCGGTAAAGGCCAGCTCGGCCCCTTCTACGAGCTGGAAAGCTCCAGCCCGGCACTCGCCCTCGCTCCGGGGCAGTCGCAGACTCACCGGCAGACCACCCTCCACCTGAGCGGGGAGCGTGCCGGACTCGACGCCATCGCCCGCAGAATCCTCGGCGTCTCTCTCGACGAGATCAGCGGTGCCCTTCCCTGAAGCCCGTAGGTTTTTTCAATCCGGAGAGAAATGCCCGTCGAGGAACTGGGTGATGCGCTTGTGGTCGATGAGCAGGCGGCCGCTGCCCTGGGCCAGGGCGCTGCGGTAGTCGCGCGGGCAGACCCCTGTGAAACGGGTGAAGACCTGGGCGAAATACTGCGGTGACGAGAAGCCGCAGACCAGCGCCACTTCGGCAATGCCGAGCCGGCCCGCGGCGATCAGGCGCCGCGCCTGGGCCAGGCGATACTCCCGCACCAGTTCGACTGGGCTGCGGTTGAACAGGCGCCGGCACTCCTCGCGCAGCCGGGCGGGACTGCCGCCGAGAGCGGCGGCCATCGCCGCGATGTCGAAATCCTCGGCGAGCCGGCGACGGAGAAAGCCGAGAATCCTCTCGCGCCCGGAATCCGACGCCGGCCGCAAGGAGCGGCCCAGCTTGATCAGCAGCTCACCGAGAAGGAATCGGCAGCGGACGGCGCTGTAGGCGTCTGCCAGACGATGCTCGCGCAGCATCTCCTCCATCAGCTCGGCGACCCCCGCCGGAGAGCTCCGCAAAGGCTCGCCACCCAGCTCGAAAAGCAGATCGCGCCAGCGCCGCAACTCCTCCTCCGGCCAGGAACTGCCGGAACGCGGGCTGAGATCGACCTGGAGGAAATAGGCGTCGCTGCACGACAGGCTGTCGCCAGGACTGGCGAGGCGGTCGTGGGGACGGGTGATCAAGAGCTCCCTCGGCTGCTGCGGCAGGAGCTCGCCGTTGATCAGCCAGGTGAGGCTGCCGTCAAGCAGCAGGGTGATCTCGAAGTTGTCCATCTGGTGCGCCGGCAGCGCCTTCCTGGCGAGCCGCCGGACGATGCGACGCCCGATGACCGGCACTTCGCCGATCAAGGCCGGCGCATCCCCGGAGCGGCCATAGCGGATCATCCGGTTCCCTTTGCCTGCCATTTCCATCGGGATCTCCTCGGTTCCGGATCAAAATCACTCGACTTGCGTTTTCATCAACAACAAATTCATAAGTCATAGACGTGACGGCGGCTCCAGTAGCGACAAGCAACTAGGAGATCCAAATGAGCCTTCGCATCCTGCAATTCGGCACCGGCATCTTCCTGCGCGGTTTCTGGAGCGACCTGGTGCAGCGGATGAACGACAAGGGCGCGTATCTGAAGATCACCAGCGTCAAGCTCACCGCCAGCGCCGAGAAGGAGCCGGAATCAGCCTTCACCGCCCCCTGGACTCTGCGCCTCCGCGGCCTGCTCGAGGGAGGGGAATACGACGCCTATCGCCTCATCAGCTGCAACGACGCCTACCTCAATCCCTTCACCGATCCGGCGGGCTTCCTCGCCAGCGCCCGCGACCCGGAAATCGCCGTCATCGTCTCCAACTCCACCGAGGCCGGCATCGCCTGGTTTCCGGAGCCGCGGGAGAGCGCCACCAGCTTCCCCGCGCGCCTCTGCCTCTGGCTCGAGGAACGCCACCGCAGCGGCCTCGCGGCGCCGCTCATCATGCCCTTTGAACTGATCGAGGACAACGGCGCCAAGCTGCGCGAGCTCATCCTCCGCCACGCGGCGCAGTGGCAGACGCCGATCGCCTTCCAAAACTGGTTGCTCGAGAAGTGCGACTTCCGCAACACCTTGGTCGACCGCATCGTCACCCGCGACGCCGCCGGCGCCGTCAACGCCGAACCCTATGCCTTCCTCGCCATCGACGGCGCTCCGCGAGAAGAACTGCTGCCTTTGGATCGCTGCGCCATCGACTTCCTCTGGACGGACAATCTCCGTCCCTACCGTCAGCGCAAGGTCGGCCTGCTCAACGGCGGCCACACGGCCTTGGTCTTCCCCGCCCTCGAAGCCGGTCACGCCACCGTGATCGAAGCGATGCGGGATCCGCAAATGCGCGGCTTCCTGGAGGAGCTGATGCTGCGCGAAATTGTTCCGGCACTTGCCCTTTCCAGCGGTCTCGGCGGCACCGAATTGCGCCGCTACGCCCTCGGCGTCCTCGAGCGCTTCGCCAACCCCTTCCTGCAGCACCAGCTGCTCGCCATCGCCTTGAACTCCTCCAGCAAATTCCGCGTCCGCCTGGAGCCGAGCCGGGACGCCTACCAGCAGCTCTTCGGCATCCCGCCTCCCTTGATCAGCCGCGCCTTCGACAGCTTCCGCCGCGCCGTCCGCGAGGGCCGCATCGAGGGCGACATCCTCCACCTCGCCGGAAGCAGTCCGCGATCCTTCCGCGACGATCCCGAGGCGCTGCGCCAACTCAATTCCCAGAACTGAAATCAGGAGCCCCCGATGAAAACCCTCGTCTGCGACAAGCCTTTTGAATTCTCCATGACCGAGCGACCCCGTCCCGCACCCGCCGCCGGCGAGGTCCTGGTGCGCATCCGCCGCATCGGCATCTGCGGCACCGACCTGCACGCCTACCAGGGCAAACAGGCCTTCTTCAGCTACCCGCGCGTCCTCGGGCACGAGCTCGCCGGCGAGGTCGCCGAGCTCGGCTCCGGGGTCGATTCCCTCGCCCTCGGCGATCATGTCCTGGTCATCCCCTATCTCCACTGCGGCCACTGCATCGCCTGCCGTCGCGGCGCCAGCAACTGCTGCTGCAACATGCAGGTGATGGGTGTGCACAAGGACGGCGGGATGAGCGAGTTCCTCATCGTTCCTGCCAGCCATCTCGTCGCCTCGAAGACCCTGCCGCTCGAGCAGATGGCCTTGGTCGAATGCCTCGCCATCGGCGCCCACGCGGTGCGCCGCGGCGCCGTCCATGCGGGCGAGAACGCCATGGTCATCGGCGCCGGCCCCATCGGCCTCGGCTGCGTCCAGATGCTCAAGGCGGCAGGAGCCCGTCCCCTGGTGGTCGACCTCGATCAAGGCCGCCTCGACTTCTGCCGTCGCGAACTCGGCGTCGAGGACTGTCTCTTCGGTGGTGCCGATCTCGCCGCCCGCCTCGAAGCGGCCTGCGGCGGCGATCTGCCGAGCCTGGTCATCGACGCCACCGGCCATGCCGGCTCGATGAGTTCGAGCTTCCAATATTGCGCCCACAGCGGCCGCATCGTCTTCGTCGGCCTGAGCAAGGACGAGCTGCGCTTCCTCCACCCCGACATCCACAAGCGCGAGCTCAGCCTGCACTGCAGCCGCAACGCCACACGCGCCGACTTCGAGGCGGTGATCGCCGGCCTCGAGTCGGGCTCGGTGAAGGCGAGCTGCATGATCAATGTCCGCGTCCCCTTCGCCGAGCTGGCACGCCGCTTCCCCGATTGGCTCGAACCCAAGGCCGGCGTCATCAAGGCGATGGTCGAGATCGACTGAGCCAGAATTCGAATCATTATTAATTCTGGCTCCCCGGCAGTTATGTGGGTTGGCCCTTGCCCTTGCTTATTCTACCCCGAAGCGGGTCGGTGATTTTAGCCCATGGTTGAGCCGCATCGGCGGCACCATGGTAAAGGCGAGTCATGAAAACCGACCCCAAGGGGGCGACCCAAGGGGCTCGCGGAAAACGCGAAAACGAAGGAATCCCTTGGGTGCCAGCCCTCGGACCTCCTTGCCCCTTCAGGTTCGAGATTCCCCGCCTGCTGACCTTCGTCGAGACATTGCTCAGGTCGTGCCGACTGCATCCGAGCTCAATCCGGGCTGGTCAGGCGCTCCCACTCCGCATGACGGGCCCAGGCCTCTTCGTTGCGCTCGCCGCAAAGCTCGCGGCTGGCACCGTAGCTCGAACATACCTTGGGACGCTCCGTCCGGCCGAAGAGATCGCAAAGATTATCCTGGGTCAAGTGCGGACATCGCATGCCGGCAGGCTTGGGGCCGCCAAGGCCTGGAATGGTCTCGCTGATAGAGACGACGATGCAGCAGGCGGCGCAGCCTGGGCGGCAGAGTGTCGGAGTGAAAGACATGTTTTTTTCTTCTTAACTTGCTAGTGTAATTCGAACCCCCAGGAGTCTCGCATGAATCGCCGGATTTGCTCCACCTTCCTCTGCCTCAGCCTGTTATTTTCCTGCGGCAGCGACGAGCCCCCCCTCGCGCCGACGCAGCTCCCGGTCACAGACAACGGCGACGGCACCTACAGCTACGGCAATATCAAGCTCAAAAAAGACGCCAAGGGGACCTATTACGTCGACGGCACCAGCAATGTCCCGCCCCCGAAAAGCGTCAACGGCGTCACCATCCTTACGCCTGCCGAAGCGAAGCAACTGAAAGAGAAACAGCGCCTGAAAAACGATCTGAAAGCGGCGGCCGAAAAACCGGAAAAGCTGAAAAAGTCACGAGAGCGGACGATTCAGCTGATCGACCCCAAGACCCCCAAGGTCAAACCGGAAGAGAAAAAAGAAGTGCGGATCGACCCGCTGGAAGAGTTCCGCAAAAGCAATCCGCAGCTGTTTGACCAGGAACGCGAAAGCGCGAGGCAGCAGACCTTGGCGAAACTCCGCGCCGAAGCGGAAAAGGTGCATTCGCGCCAGGTCGAAACGCCCCGCCGTGCGTCACCCGACGCTCTCCTGCCACCACAATATCTCGCTTTGAAGCAGCGCGCGTCGGAGGGCGATCCCGAAAGCCAATACCAGCTCGGGGTCGCCTTGAAAAACGGCCTGGGCGGCGAAATCGACAGGGTCAAGGCCCGGGAATGGCTTGAGAAAGCCGCACGACTAGGCCATGTGCAAGCCAGACTGGTCCTCAACAGCCGCTGGTGATGGCTAAAAGTCGCTTGACAAGCCTCGCAAACGGGAGCTAATATCCATGCGCATCCTTCAAATCGGAAATCCTCCATGATAGTCTCTCTCTCGATCCGCAACCTCGCTCTCGTCCAGGAACTCGATGTCGAATTCGGGCCTGGCCTCAACGTCGTCACCGGCGAAACCGGCGCCGGCAAGTCTGTCGTCCTCGGCGCCATCCGCCTCCTGCTCGGTGAACGGGCGGACAAATCCCTCATCCGCAGCGATGAACGCCAGGCCGAGCTGGCGTCCGAGATCGATCTCGCGGCCCATCCCGCAGTCCGAGACGCCGTGACCCGGCTGCTCGACGAAGCCGGAATCGAAATGGAAGATGGACCTCTGCTCCTTCGCCGCACCCTCAGCAGCAGCGCCAGCCGCAGCTTCGTCAACGGAGTCGCCGTCCCCCTCAGCACCCTGCGCTCCCTCGGCGCCCTTCTGATCGATCTGTTCTCACCCGGCGAACAATACGCCCTCGCCGAAAGCGGCCGTCAACGCGACATCCTCGACCGCGCCGCCGGCCTGAGCGACGAGCTTCGCCTCTGCGGCGAGGCCTGGCGCCAGAAGAGCTCTCTCGAAAATGAATTGGAAGCCCTCGACCGCGATCTCGCCGACGAAGGCGAGCTGGAGATCCTCCGCCACCAGTTCAAGGAGATCGACGAGGCGGAGCTCGAAGAAGGCGAAGACATCGAGGTCCGGGAGGAGCATTCCCGCCTCGCCGGCGCCAAGGACAGCATCCAGTTCTTCGCCCAGGCCGCCGCCCTGCTCGGCGACGCCGAACCATCCGCCAGCGACCTGCTGCGCCGCGCCCTGCATTGCCTGCAGCAGCTCAGCCGTCACGACCCGGCTACCGCCAAGCCCTTGATCGAAAGGCTCAATTCAGTCACCGAAGAGACCCTCGACCTGGCTCGGGAGCTGGAGAATCTCGCCGCCGGCAGCGAGCTCGACCCGGAGCGCCTGCAGGAACTCGAGGACCGCCTCCGACTGCTGCAGCAATTGAAGCGCAAATACGGCCCCGAATTGAGTGACGTGATCGCCCGCGGACGTCGTCTCGCGGCCAAGATCGACGCGGCTTCGGGACGCGACGGCCGCCGCGAGGAATTGCGGGCCGCCCTGGCCGAGGCCGAGGAGCGCCACTCGGCTTGCGCCCGCCGCATCAGCGCGGTACGCCAGGCCCATGCCGACAAGCTCGCCGAAGCGATCGGCCAGGAGTTGGCCGGCCTCGACTTCCGCGCCGCCCGCTTCAGCATCAAGATCAGCCCCGCCGAAGCCGCCGCCCACGGCTGCGACCGGGTCGACTTCCTCTTCGCCCCCAACGCCGGAGAAGCGCCCAAGCTCCTCGGCGACATCGCCTCTTCCGGCGAAATCTCCCGGGTCATGCTGGCGGTAAAAACCGTCCTCGCCGAAGCCGACGGCATCCCGGTGCTGATCTTCGACGAGATCGACGCCAACGTCGGCGGCACCACCGCCGCGAAGGTCGCCCGCCGCCTCCGCGCCCTCGGTATCGGCCGCCAGGTTTTCTGCATCACCCACCTGCCCCAGGTCGCCGCCGCCGGGAATTCGCATCACAAGGTCGCCAAGGAGGAGCGCCATGGACGAACCTTCGCCGAGATGGAGCTCCTCGGCCAGGACCAGCGACTCAACGAGATCGCACGCATGCTCGGCGGCGAAGACACCTCCAGCGTCGTCCTCGAGCACGCCGCCGGTCTCCTCGCCTCGCACCGCTGATGGCTGCGATCTCCGCACAACTCAGAAGCAACTCAGTGTAGAAGCAGGATCTGGTGTTTCGATTTTGTTCTTACAGCTGGCTGCTGCTGCTCAACCTTATCAAGCTATGGAATCTAGACCGATCCACTCACTTTCTCACTGAGTGAGCAGGAACCGGGATTGGCGACGGTCGGAATAGATTTCGTCTCCACTCCTCACCAGCAGGAGACTTCAAAGATTGACAAGGACTTGAACAGATTAAAAAAAAATCCGGCTGCGGCGCGAGATCCGGATCGGAGCGGCGAACTGAAAGACGAAAAATCAGAAATCTCCCGGAGCGCGCCAATGCCCCAAGAAAGCAGCACCGCACCAGCGGACGCCGACGCCCGTCAGGTCACGATGAACGAGACCCTGCAGCGGGTCCGCGATGGTGATCTGCAAGCCTTCCGCGAAGTGATCCGGATCTACGGCCCCGGGGTGAGAATCCTGCTGGCCTCGCACATCCGCGATCTGCACGCCGCCGAGGATCTGGCCCAGGAGGTCTTCGTCGCCGTCTACGCCGGACTCGACAGCTTTGATCCGAAGCAGGATCCGGGGCCATGGATACGCACGATCGCACGCAACAAGTTGATGAGCGCCCTGAGGCGTCGCTACGGCCCGAAGTCGCGACTACTCTCCCTCCATGAAGACCTGCGCAGTCTGGCGGTGACCGATGACTCGAGCGCCGATCTGGAAAACCGTCAACACCAGGTGGAGCTCCTGCGCCATTGCATGGCGCGGCATCCGGAGAGCGAACGCCAGCTGATCCAAGCGCGCTACTTCACCCGGGAAGCCGTGCAGGACATCGCCATTCGTCTCGGAACCACCGTTTCCGCCATCAGCTCACAGCTCTACCGCCTACGCCATCAGCTGCGCAGCTGCATGGAAGGCAAGACCCGCCAGGAGGCCCGATGATCGACGAAGAGCAGCAGCGGCTGATCGAGGCATTTGTCGACGATTCGCTGGACGAAGCCGGCCTCGACCGCCTCGTCCAGGCCTTGCAGGCCTCCCCGGCCTGCCGCCGCGAACTGGAGCTGGCGATGCGGCTGAGAGGCCTCGGCGCCCTGGCGGAGAGCGCCACCTCGGCGCAGGGATTCGCAGCCTCGGTCCTCGACCGCTGCGCCGGCCTGCAGACCGCCAGTCTTGAGAGTAAAGTCTTGAAAAGCCTGCAGCATAGAGCCCAGAAGGCGAGTGCGAGCTCCCGACGCCCCGCTCTCTGGCGGCATCCCTTGCTCGCCGCCGCCATCGCCGCACAAATCCTCATCGGCCTTGGGCTGTGGCTCATTTTCTCGAAGCCGGAAGCACTCGTGATCGGCCAGGTGGTCAGCGCAGCGGAAGACGGCTTCCTCGTCCGCAAGCAAGAGAAGATCTGTCTCCATCCGGGCCTTGAGATCCGCGCCGGCGACCTGCTTCAGCTCGGACGTCTCGACGGCTGCGAAATCGGCTACCGCGACGGCACTCGGCTGCGGCTTCTACCCGAAGCCTCGGCGCGGCTGCAGGAGGAGGACGGCGCGAAGCGCCTGCATCTCTTCGACGGCAGCCTGTACCTCGAGGTCACCCCGCAGCCGACCGAAAGGGCCTTCGAGATCCGCAGTGCCCACGCCGTCTGCACCGTCCGGGGAACTCGTCTCCATCTCACCGCGACCGCGATCTTCACACGCCTCGACGTCGAGCACGGAGCGGTGGAGATGAGCTCGCTCCTGCATCCTGGCGCGCTCTTGGTGAAAGCCGGCGAGTCCGCCAGCGCCAGCGCCAGCGCCGCCGCCCGCAGCAACTCCAAGACCGACCCTATCTTCAGCTCAGGACTGGTGACCAAGGGAACGGTGCCGATCTCCGTCGCCCTCAAGGGAGCCAGGAAGATCTATCTCGTCGTCGACACCGGCGGCGACCGCGGCACTTGCGATCACGCCGTGTGGATCCATCCCCGTCTGCGGGGCCCGGGCAGGCCCGAACTGAGCCTCAACAAGCGTCCCTGGCTGCTCGCCAGAAGCGCCTGGGCCGGCCCCCTCCCCCACCTCGACTCGGGCCTCTTCGGCGATGTCGCCACGGTCCAGGGCCGTCCGGTGCGTCCCTGCATTTCCGTCCACGCCGATTCAGTCATCGCCTACGAGGTGCCTGCCGGCTACGACTGTTTCGAGGCCGAGGGGGGAGTTCTCGACAGCGGCTTCTCTCCGCCGGCCTATTTCCCCTCGGTCCGATTCCACCTCCACACCGAGATCAGCCCGGAACAACTGAAGAGACTGATGCCCTGAGAAGCCGGCAGCCCGGATTGGCGGGAACATTTCGCTTGTTGGCGCCTCAAATCACTTCCTTCAAGCTGCCGAGCGGCCTAATTTCCCCATGACGCGGCCCAGGCCGCAGAAACCCCAGACACAATGACAGCCCAGGAGATACATCATGGCCTTTCGCGGATTCATCCCTTTCGCTTCCGACCGCCGCAGCTTCCTCAAAGCCGGCGCGATCGGGGCCGGCGCCCTGGCTCTCGGCGCCTCGGCCGCCGATGGTGACCCGGCCAAGCCTGCGATCAAGATCGCCCTGATCGGCTGCGGCGGCCGCGGCACCGGGGCGGCGATCAACGCCCTCGACGCCAACCCCAACGCCGTCATCTACGCTCTCGCCGATTACTTCGAAGACGCCGTCGCCAATACCGCCCAACGCTTCGCCAGCTTCGCCAAGCAGAGACCGAAACAGTTCGACATCGGCGAACGCAAATTCAGCGGCCTAGATGCCTTCCAGAAGGCCATTGACTCGGGCTGCGACATGGTGATCCTCGCCACGCCGCCCGGCTTCCGCCCGCCGCATTTTGAATATGCCGTCAAGCAGGGCAAGCACGTCTTCATGGAGAAGCCGGTCGCCGTCGACGCTCCGGGCATCCGACAAGTCCTCGCCGCCGCAGAAGAAGCGAAAAAGAAGAACCTTTACGTCGCCGTCGGCCTGCAGCGTCACCACCAGCACAACTACCTCGAAACCCTCGAGAAGATCAAATCCGGGGAGTTCGGAAAAATCGTCGCTGGCAACGTCCACTGGGTCGATTCCGGCGTCTGGACCCGCGACCAGCAGGGCGGCGAGTTCGAGTATCAGATGCGCAACTGGTACTACTTCAACTGGCTCTGCGGTGATCAAATCGCCGAGCAGCACATCCACAACCTCGACGTCTTCAACTGGTTCATCGGATCGACCCCGATCAAGGCCCGCGGAGTCGGCGGCCGCCAGGTCCGCACAGGACACAAGAAGTTCGGCGAAATCTACGATCACTTCGCCGTCCAATACACCTACGCCAACGGCGTCATCCTCAACTCCTACTGCCGCCACCACCCCAATTGCTGGAGCGACGTGTCGGAACAGATCGTCACCGAGAAGGCCATCGTCGACGCCTCCGGCCGCATCAGCGACCATGACGGCAAGCAGCTGTGGCGCTTCAAGCCCGGCTCCCCCGCCGCCATCGAAAGCAACAAAAAAGGCGGCCACGCCTACGAATGGGTCGACTTGATGAACAACCTCGGGGCCGGCAGGATCCTCAATGAAGCCGAATACGGAGCTCATTCCACCCTGACCTCCATCCTCGGGCGGACCGCCGTCTACTCCGGACAGGAAATCAGCTGGGACAACATGCTCAAATCGGATTTCCGATACTTCAATCCCGAACTCGTCGCCCGCAAGGAAACTATGGTCAAACCCGGACCCGACGGCCTCTATCCGATAGCCATCCCTGGCGTCACCAAATGCCTCTGACCAGAAACCCAAGGAAAGCACGAATGAAAATGCTGCACAGCTCACTCCTCGCCCTTTCGCTCTGCGCCGGCAGCCTCCAGGCCGAGGAATCCGCCCAGGCCGCCCCCGCCCAGGCCGCCGCCAATCCCGCCATGTCCCTTTTCAACGGCAAAGACCTCAGCGGCTGGCACTCGGACGTGCCGGAAAAAGACCGCAATCCCGGCGTCCGCGACTCTTTCATCGTCCGGGACGGCAATCTGGTCTCGCTCGGCAGCCCCGGCGGCCACCTGATCACCGACGCGATCTACGAAAACTACCGCCTGGAAGTCCAGTACCGCTTCGCCGGCAAGCCCGGCAACTGCGGCGTCCTCGTCCACGCCTCCAAACCCCGCGCCCTCTACGGCATGTTCCCGCAGTCCATCGAATGCCAGATGCAGCACGGCATGGCCGGCGACTTCTGGTGCATCGAAGAGGACATCGAAGTGCCCGACATGGAGAAGCGCCGCCCCAAGGGCAAGGACCAGAAGTTCGGCGGCGGCCCCAAGGACGCCCGACACATCTTCAACCTCACCGACAACTCTGAAAAACCGCTCGGCGAGTGGAACACCATGATCATCGAGTGCAAGGCCGACACGGTCAAGATCTGGGTCAACGGCGACTTGGTCAACGAAGGGACTAAATCGACCGCCGTCCGCGGCCAGATCGCCCTCCAGGCCGAAGGTTCTGAAGTCGAATTCCGCAAGATCGAACTGACACGCCTCGACGAGCCGAAAGTCGTGAAGGCGCACGGATTCAAGGACACTCCCATCCTCCCTGGCACCCAGTGGCATGTACACGATCCCGACCGGCCCCAACCGGTTCAGGTGAAAGGCGAGTGCCGGACGACTCCGCCTCCGGCGGACGCCAAGATTCTTTTCGACGGAAAGAATCTCGACGCCTTCACCAACGCCAAGTGGGAGATCAAGGACGGCGCCATGGTCGCCAAGCCGCGCGGCGGAGATCAGATCACCAAGGAATCCTTCGGCGACTGCCAGCTCCACCTCGAATTCATGATCCCGAAATCCTGCTGCAAAGGCGACCAGTCCGGCAACTCCGGCGTCTTCCTGATGGGCTTGTACGAAATCCAGATCCTCAATGGCTGGGAATCCTACACCTACGCCGACGGCACTGTCGGCGCCATCTATGGCCAGACTCCGCCCTTGGTCAAGGCCTGCAACCCGCCCGATGAATGGAATTCCTACGACATCACCTTCACCGCGCCGAAATTCGACGCAGATGGCAAGATGCTCAGCCCGGCGAAATTCACCGCCCTGCTTAACGGCGTCCTAGTCCAGAATGGCACGGAATCGCAAGGCCCCTGCACCTACCGCAACCTGGCCAAATACAAGAAACACGCAGAGAAACTGCCCCTCAAGCTGCAGGATCACGGCGATCCCGTCCACTTCCGCAACATCTGGATCCGCGAACTCTAAGTCAACCAGATTCAGATTGAAAAATGTCGCGACGAAATGGCGGAAAGGCTCGGGCCTTTCCGCTTTTCGCTGTCTGCTTTCTGGAACCAAGACTAGCTTCAGCAATGCTGGCCTCAATCTGTACAGATGACTGTCGCTTCATTTCCTGATGTCATCAAACCTAGAAACCTAGATTCCACACCTGAAGATTTTGGGGTTTAGTTTGTGCTTGACTCCAACGGAGTCGGGGATTTCAGCCCAGGGTTGAGCCGCATCGGCGACACCTTGGGAATGAGACAGTTATGAAATTTGGCCCCAAGGGGGTCGCGGAGCTTCGTGCTCAGGTGTGGAATCTAGGAGAAAACAAAGGTTTAATTTTAATAATTGAAAATCAAGGCATTAAGAACTCGCAAAATGGCCTTGCAGCCAATTTCGTCTCAACTTTGAAATTCAACAGGGGGCGAGGCTCGCCATTTTTGCAGTTACAAATTGCTCTTGTAGATCTAGCTTCAAGCTAAAATCCGCCGTTGAGCAACAGACCCGGGTTGATAAGGTTGAAAGCTTAAAAAACAAGCCATTCAATCTTTGAAACTTGCAACCTTTCCACTGCAGTTTTTAGGCTGAAGGATCTTCTCAGCTTTTTCTCCCAAATGACACCTGCTCCTGCGGAAATTCTGACGCCGCAGATCTCGGATTTTTTGATAGGTTTGGGCAAGCCCCAAATCATGGAGATCTCAACATGCTCCCAATCCCCTCTGAGCGCCGCTTCACCTTGCTTGAGCTCTTGGCAGTGATCGCCATCATCGTCATTCTTTTCAGCCTCTTGTTCCCAAGCTATCGACATGCCAAACACCTAGCCAACAGCACCGTCTGTCTCAGCAAACTGAAACAATTGGACATGGCAACCAGGAGCTATGCAATGTCGAATCGAGCCACTCTACCAACTCTATCGTGGAGCGGCGGTGGTTATGCTCGCAATCTTTGGGACGTACCAGCTGCCTTCTGCCGCGCTGTGGCGGGCGAAGGCGGAAACGTCAGCGCTTTAATGTGCAGCTACAACTATTCTTACCGGAATGGAGTCATCACCCGAAAAAGCCCTGGCAGCATTCTTGGATTCAACGGAGCGCTGGATCTCAGCGGCAACGACAAGAGATATCTAGTGGGCTATAATTATTGGGCCATATCCTTCTCCGACAACCTGTACGGGGACATCTGGGGGGATCGCAATACGGTCAACGGCTACATTCAAAAACCCCAGCTTGGCAGTCTGGATGCTACCAAAGCCCTGTGGAGCGACAATGCCCAAGCTAACGGCAACACCTTGGCCAACGGCTGGAACAGTGCCGCTTCCTTGCATGTCCTCAAAGGCTCTACCAACTGCGGCGTAGTTCTCGGAGATGGCAGCGGCTCATTGAAGCGCGAGGAGTCTCTGATCTACCGGCGCAACAGCGCCAATACCTGGTATAACTGGTACTGATGACATGTGGATGTCCCTGATCAGCATCGCTATTATCGCGGGCGGCTTCTTTCTGAGGAAGTCCTGCCCTGTGCAAGGAAAACGATGTCTTGCCATCGGTCTCTTTTCGGCCCTGCTCATCCCCCTCTTCAGCGTCCTTGACGGCGAACCTGCCCCCTTGTTCGAACAGGAGAAGAGACTGACGATCCAAGCCGATCAGCATCTGGCGACGCTCCTCAGTCGCAAGTTGGGCAAAACTCAAATCAAGATCAGCTTGATTTGCCCATCGAATGAATCATCGCCGCGGTGGATCAGCATTTGCGCGGCCTTGGGATGCCCCAACCCGCAGATTCTGGTGCCGAATTCTCTCGCCAGCGGACAGAGCTTGAAAGCCAGGGATTTGGAGACCTGCCTGCAAAAAAGCGAAGGCAGCGAGTTAATCCTGGTCTGCTGCGGATTGCCCTGCGACGATGAGGAACTGGAGATCCCGGCGCGAGGCCACCAAATCGTCTTCCTCGGAGTCGACAACCCGGACAAGGTACAGGACTTGATCGAAAAGGAATTGATCTCCGTCGTCGCACCTCGCCAAGGGGTGGCTAGCGGCGGCACATTCGCATCGCCGGAAGAGGCTTTCAATCATCGTTATCAGATTCTCGGACCGCTTCATCCTTGACCACACCATCCGGCAGCGATGGCGGACGGTGCCGGGCCAAGGCTCGGTAGAGATTAGCCTTGTCGCCGAAACCGCTCTCCAAAGCGATGGCGGCGACGGTGAGCCCCGAATCACGCATCAAATGCTGCGCCAGATCGAGCCGCAAACGCATCAATTCGTCCCGCACAGTGCGCCCGAGAGACTGCCGGAATTCCTCTTGAAAGCGGCGCTCGCTCATTCCGGCACGTTTAGCCAGCTCGTCGACGTAGATCTTGCCCCGGAAATGCCGGCGGAGATGAAGCACCGCCTCGGCAAATGCCGCAGAGCTTGAGATGAAAGTGCTGGTGCTTTCTCGCATGACCACGCGCCGGGGGGGGACGCTTATGCTGATTCCCGGGTCGAGGATCTCTCCGGCGAGTTGCCGGGCCAGCAGCTCGCAAGCATGCCGAGCGACCGATTGAAGATCGGAATCCAAGGCCGTGACGCCGATCGGGGCATAGGCCAGATCTGAAGAATAATTCTCCGGCGCGATCACCGCAAGCCGCTGAGGAGCAGCGAAGCCGCATCCTCGGGCGGCATGAAGAACGTCAGTGGCGAAAACATCGGCTGAGACCATCACCCCCAGGGGCATAGGGAGCGTGGCAAGGATCTGGGCAATGTATTTTTCCCGGATCTCTCTGGAAAGGGTGTTGTAGTCGGCCGGCGGCGCCTGGGTAGTGAGATCAAAGCGATGAACCTGTCCGCCGGCAGCACGAATGGCGTTTTCAAAGCCGTCCCGCATGATCAAGCTTACCGGTCCGTCCCAGACGCGCAAAAAGGCGCAATTCCGGAAACCCTGATCCAACAGATGCAGAGCCCCCTGACGCCCTTGTTCAGCCTGATCAAAAAGCACGCTGGGCATCGCCCTGCCAGCGTCTTCACAGAGAATTCGGACGGATGGACGCGGGTTTTCCACCACCCATTGCCGGCATTCGTCGGTGCCGATGAGAAGAAGAAGCCCGTCAGTCTCGTCCGGATCGGGCAGGATGCCGTTGCGCCGACTGCAGAAACGCATCTTCCAGCCCCGCCGCGCCCCGTCGTTGATGACCGCATCATGCAGGGCTGGGACATAGCGTTCCTGCAGGAAGCAGATGCGTGGCGAGGAAGGGCTGTGTTTCATCTCAAATCCAAGGTCGGATGAGGCGGTTTTAAACCATCTACTCCGGACAGATGCAAAGGACCCGCACTCGTCACAGCCGCGCCGGCGCGAAGTCCTTGCGGTATTCGCGGCGGACGAGGAGGCGGTTGGCCTCGTCGTGGCCGGTGAAGCTCAGCGAGGCGCGGTCCCAGGCCAGGGTCTCGCCCGGGAAGCGCGCCGCCTTGACCGCCAGGATGCCGGGCTCGGTGCAGCACAGGCCGATCTCCAGGGGAGTCCAGTGGTTGCAGTCGGGGACGCCGTAGATCTTGTCGACCCAGGCATGCCAGTGGTTGAACTTGGCGAAGGCGGGCAGTCCCGGCATCTTCAGGCCCGGAGTCATGACGCCGTCGCGCCAGACTTCGATCGGGCCGCTGGCGCCGAGGACGAGGGTGCCGCCCTCGCAGACGATGACCGTGGTGTTCGCCCCGGGCTTGGTCTTGAGGCCGATGCTGGCGGGATCGGGGAACTCGCCGTTGTCGCGCATGTGCAGCGGGAAGACCTCGCCGGCGAAGTGCTTGCCGGAGACGGCGTATTCGACCACCGAATGGATCTTGCCGGAGTGGAAGACGCCGGCCTTGGGATCGGCCTCGGTGCGCACCCGCACCGGCGACTGCAGCTCGGGGAAGGCGAAGAAGAGGACGTCGCTGAGGTGGACGATCCAGTCGCCGACCATGCCGCCGCCGTAGTTCCACCAGCTGCGCCACTGGCGCTGCACCATCTGGGGCCGGCATTCCTCGAACTGGGCGCCGCAGAGCCAGAGATCGTAGTCGAAGCCTGCGGGCGGAGCGATCGGGGCGCCGAGCTTGCCGTCGGCGAAGTAGTGGCCGCCGCTGACGGCGTTGCCGCCGAAACTGATGTGGGCGCTCTTGACCTTGCCGAGCAGGCCCTGGCGGAGGATCTCGACGGCGGCGCGGCGGGCCGGCGATTCGATGCGCTGGGCGCCGGTCTGGGTCACCAGGTCGCTGCGCACCTTGAGGGCGCGGCCCATGATGTCGAGCTCCTCGAGCTGCTGCACCACCGGCTTCTGGCCGTAGAGATGCTTGCCCGCGGCGAGGGCGGCGCTCATGATCGAGCAGTGCGAGTGGTCAGGGGTGGAGACGAGGACGGCGTCAAACTGGTCCCCGTGTTTAGCGAAGGCCTCGCGGTAGTCCTTGACGGCGAACTGCACCGTCTTGGCGTACTTCGCCTTGGCGCGCTCCAGGGAGGGGGCGTCGACGTCGCACAGGCCGACGATGTCGACCTTGGGGTGGGAGGCGATCTGCTCTAGGTCGTGGCCGCCGATGGTACCCTCGACGCCGATGCCGAGGACGCGCAAGCGGCTGTTCTTGTTGAAGCTGCTGGTCGGGTAGGAGCTGCAGCTGATCATCGAGAGACCGGCGCCGAAGACGGCGGAGTGGCGGAGGAAGTCGCGGCGGTGGATCAGGTTCATCGATCTCTCCTTTGGATGTTTTTACGGTGATGGCAAGGACATCCGACTCATGAGGGCGCTCAGTGTTCCGAAGCTTTTTTCCGTTCTGTGCAACTCCGACTCAATCTAGCGCAGCTCATTTTTAACCGCAGAAAACGCAGAATACCGCAGCCGTTCTGGCGCAGAAAGCTCGCCGTCTGGATGCCATCCAGATCAGGCATCATGCAATCCATTGAACAGCGCGGGCGATCTTCAAGTGGACACCCGAGTCTTCAGCTTCTGAAGAGATTGACCAGCGCCGGCCCGATATCTTCTACCGGGAGTTCGCGCTCGACCGCCCCGAGCTGCATCGCCACCTTAGGCATGCCGTAGACGACGCAGGAAGCTTCGCATTGCCCCAAAGTATGAGCTCCGGCCTGACGCATCTTCAAAAGGCCGTCCGAGCCGTCCCCGCCCATGCCGGTGAGAATGGCCCCGGCAGCCTTCGGGCCGCAGAGATTAGCCACCGACTCGAACAGCGCCGTCACCGAGGGGCAATGGCCTTGCACCTTCGGCCCCTCGCGAAGGCAGATCAGCCAGCCTTCAGGAGAGTTTCTCAGCGTCATCTGGCGTTCACCGCCGGGAGCGATGTAGACGATGCCGTTGCGCACCAGCTCGCCGTCCTCAGCCTCCTTCACCCTGATCTGGCACTCGGCATCCATCCGGGCGGCGAACATCGCGGTGAACTTCGGCGGCATGTGCTGAACCACGACGGTGCCGGTGAATTCAGCCGGCAGGCGGGTGAACACCTCCCGCAGCGCTTCGGTGCCGCCGGTCGACGCGCCGATGGCGCAGATCCGTCGAGCTGCGGGATTTTTCGGCATCGGGCCGCGACTGGCCAGAGTGGCGAGAGGACGGAGCTTATGGGCATCGGCGACTTGCACGCTCGGCAAGGATTGAGAGCTTCCAGGAGTCTGAGTCTGGGAGAGACTGGCAGCACCGGAATGCACCGCAGCAGCCCGGCGTTTCCATTTGTCCAGATTGGCCTTCGAGGCCGCCTTGATCTTCATCGCCAACTCGCTGAGCATGGTTCCCAGCTCCGAGGGACTCTGTCCGGCGGGCTTGGCGACAAAGTCGACCGCGCCAGCCATCAAGGCGTCGAGCGTTGTCTGGCTGTCGCGCTGGGTCAAGGCGCTGACCATGATCACCGGAAGAGGATAATGAGGCATCAAGCGTTTCAAGAATTCCACTCCGTTCATCTGCGGCATGTTGACGTCGAGAGTGACGACATCGGGGTGCAGGCTGAGGATCTTGTCCCTCGCGGCAAAAGGATCGTTGGCGGTGCCGACCACCTCGATGTACGGATCCTTGCTCAATCCGACCGAGAAGATCTGCCGGACGAGAGCCGAATCGTCGACAATCAAAACTTTGATCTTGGCCATGAAATCACCTTTGTCCTTCAAGATTTTCTGCGGTACACGGCGGGCTGCAGGGATTCCCATTCAGTCGTGCTGCGGCCGATGGTTTCGGCGTGGCCGATGTAGAGATAGCCGCCAGGAACCACCCATTGAGCCAAGCGATGCACAAGGTCGTCTTTGGTAGGCTGATCGAAGTATATCATAACGTTCCGGATGAAGATGACATGGAAAGGCTTCTTGAACTGGAATGGTTTGACCAGGTTGAGTCGCCGGAAGAGAACATCGCTTCGCAGCTCCGGAGCGACTTCAAAGAGGCCGTCGCCACGGGGCCGGAACCATTTCTTGCGCATCTCGGCGGGGAGCTGGTTGACTTCGTCCTGACCGTAAGCTCCTCGGTAGGCGGTGTTGAGGGCCCGGGTGGAGATGTCGGTGGCGAGAAGGCCGGCATGCCAACGCGAGACTTCGGCACCGAGGGCTTCGCGGATGAGCATGGCGAGAGTCCAGGGCTCCTCGCCGGTGGAGGAGGCGGCGCACCAGACCCGCAGATCATATTCGCTTTTCGCTCGCTGCTTCTTCAAGATGTCGGGCAAGGCGACCTGGCTGAGGTGATCGAAGTGCTTGGGTTCGCGATAGAAGAAGGTGTGATTGGTGGAGATGGCGTTGGCGAGAAGGCTGAGTTCTGCGCCGCTGCGGTCGTTCTCGACAAGGGAGATGAAGGCGGCGAAGCTGGGCAGATCGCGATCCCGGAGGATCTTCCCGAGGCGGTTGACCACGAGGGATTTCTTCTCGTGATTGAGGACGATGCCGAAAGCCTCGTAGACAAGGCTGGCGATGTGCCTGAACTCCTTGTCGCTCAGCTCGGGTGTCGTGATATCCATAAGGAAGGCCTCGGAAGTGCGGGGTTGAAGAGGTGAGGCTGCCGGCTTCGGGACGCCGGCTGCCTCGCCCAGCCTCTCCCCCTGGGTTCTCAGTCAAGAGGGATGATGTCGTTGTGCTGCCTCGATGCCGGCCCATGTCCTCCCGGCAGGGACCTCGGTGCGGCCGGCTTGGCCGTCGACGGCTTGGGCGCAAGAGCGGGCAGGGACATGCCCTGCTGCGCCATGGCGGAGCGGAGAGCGTCCATCAGGTCGGGCGAGATGCCGCTCATGCCGCCGCCGCTGAAGCCCTTGGCCTGCAGCTTGAAGCGGCGCAGCAGCTCCTGCAGCTGCGAAGCCTGCTCGGAGAGCTCGACCGAAGCTGCGGCGGACTCCTCGGCATTGGCGGTGTTCTGTTGCGTCACCTGGTCGAGCTGCACCAGTCCCTGGTTCACCTGGCCGATGCCGAGCGCCTGCTCGTTCGAAGCAGCGGCGATCTCGCCGACCAGGTTACTGACCTTGGAGATGCCGTCGACGATCTTGCTGAGCGACTGCGAGGTCAGCTGGGCGACGTCAGAACCGGCATTGACCTTCTTGATCGATCCTTCGATCAGCTCGGTGGTCTCCTTGGCGGCGTTGGCAGAGCGGGCGGCAAGGTTGCGCACCTCTTCGGCGACGACTGCGAAGCCTTTGCCGTGGACTCCGGCGCGGGCGGCCTCGACCGCGGCGTTGAGGGCGAGCAGGTTGGTCTGGAAGGCGATCTCGTCGATCACCTTGATGATCTTGCTGATCTTCTGCGCCGACTCGTCGATCTCGCTCATCGCCTGGACCATCCGGCTCATGTTCTGGCTGCCTCCCATAGCATCTTCCTGGGCGGCCTGGGCGAGGCCGTTGGCGCGGCCGGCGGACTCGGCGTTGCCCTTGGTCTGGGAGTTGATCTCGTTCATCGAGGCGGTGATCTGCTCGAGCGAGGCGGCCTGCTCGGTGGCGCCCTGGCTGATCATCTGGCTGGTGCTGGACACTTGCGAAGCGCCCTGGCTCATCTGGGAGGAAGCGTCGCGCACCTGCAGGAGGATCTCATTGAGCTTGTCGAGAGTGCCGTTGAGCGAGTTCTTGAGCACTTCGTGATCGCCCTTGTACTGGCCGGTGACGTAGGCGGTGAGGTCGCCCTCCGACACCTTGGCGAGCTTCTCGCGGATCTCGGCGATCGGCGCGACGACGGCGTCGATGACTTCGTTGATGCCGGCGAGCATGGGCTTGTAGACGGCGTCCATGGCGGCGACGTTGCCGCGATGGCTGAGGTTGCCGTTCTTGGCAGCCTCGATGACTCCTGTGACCTCGTTGCGGTAGCGGGCACGTGCATTGTTGTCCAGCCACTGCACGCCGGAGCCGATGTATTTTCCATCGGCATCGTAGAGGGGCATGGCTACAAGCCCGAACTCCATGCCGCCGGCGCTGATCTCGGTCTTGTACGGGAGATTGCGCGGGTTGCCGAGCAAATTGGCCTGCTTGGAGGGGTTGGCATGGAAGTCGTCGATGCAGACGCCGATCAACTTCTCCGAATCGAAGCTCTTGAAAAGGCTGCGGAATTTCGCGGCGTGTTCACGCATCAAAGCCTGGGCGGCGGGGTTGAGATAGGTGATCTTGCGATTGAGGTCGCAGATCATCAGATTGGTCTCCACCGCCTCGACCACCGAACTGAGCTGAGCGGCCTTCTTCTCGGAAGCCATCTGAGCCGTGATGTCCAGCCATTCCACCGTGTTGCCGATGTAGACGCCATTCTGGTCCTTCTTGGCTGACAGGTTCAGCCGGAAAGATTTCGGGCCAACGCTGATGAAAGCGGTAAGCGGCAGGCGGCTGTGATCGGTGAGCAACCTGGCCTGGTGCGAGGGGTTCTTGTGGAAGATGTCGATGCAGGAACCGATCACCTTGGTGATGTCGAACTGCGGCAGGTACTGGCGGAAGACCGCCTCGTTGTCGCGCAGCACCTTCATCACTGCGGGGTTGCAGTAGTCGATGACGCGGTTGGCATCGCAGGTCATCACCGCAGTGCCGGAGTTCTCGATCGCCGAACTGAGGCCGGCGGCCCGCTTCTCAGCGATCAGCTGTTCGGTGACGTCCAGCCATTCGATGGTGTTGCCGACATAGCTGCCGCCGGTGTCGCGGCGGGCAGTGATGGTGACGCGGAAGGTTTTCGGCCCGATCTTCAGGAAGCTGTTGATCGGCATGCGGGAGAAGTCTTGCAGCATGCGTCCCTGCTTCTCCGGCTGGGTGTGATAGATGTTGACGTCGGAACCGACGATGCGGTTGATGTTGAAGTTCTTCAGCTCACGGGTGAAGAGCGTCTCATTTTCACGCATCATCTTCATCGCCGAGGGGTTGACGTAGTCGATGATGCGATCGGCGCCGCAGGTCATCATCGGCGTCGCGGCGCCTTCGAGCGAGGAGTTGGCCTTGGCGGCGATGTCGGAAGCCCTCAGCTCGGCGCTGTTTGCCGCTTCGAAGGCAACGTTCATGTCACGGGTCAAGGCCCCGATCTCGTCGTTAGTGTTCACTTCGCCTCGCGCCCTGCGATTGCCCGATGCAAAATCACGGGCTGCCGCGGCAGTGGCGACCACTGGCATGGCAGCACGATTCCCGAACCAAAGACTGAAGATCAACGAAGCCAGGCCGACAAGTCCACCGATCAGGATGAAGCGATTGCGGAGAACAGAGATATCCGCCATCGCCTCGTCATGGCCCATTTCCGCGGCAATGGCCCAATTGACACCATCCATCTTGAAGTTGCTGACCGCGATCAAGGAGTCTTCACCGAGGGCGGTCACGCGCTGGTGATCTTCTTTACCGGTGGCGATGCAGTTCGCAAATATATCTAGCTCTCCTTGACTGCCGGCGTAGCTTGCCTTCATCTCCAAAAAGCCGACATTCGTCTTGAGATTTTTCATGCGTGTACGCAAGGCTTCGTCAGGCACCTCTTTGGAAAATTCTTCGCCAGAACTTTGATTGCCTTCATAAACCCATTTATGGAAATGACCGTCGTTGGTGCGAATCATGTGATCGGGACCGACGGCATAAACCTCGCCACTGTTGCCGATCGAAGCCGATCTATCGAGCAGGATCTCGCTGACCCGCTTGTCAGAGATCTGCACGGCCAGAACGCCGACGAGCTTGCCGTCGCGATGAACCGGCGCAGCGACAAACATCGCATTAAGGCCCTTGCTGGGAGAGTAAAACTGATAATCACTTACCTTGATCTGGTCTTTGAGAATCTCTCGATTCTCAGAGTCTTCTAGGCCCAGTTGCTTAGGGGCTTCCGCTTGCGCACCCTTAAAGACCTTCGCCAACCCACTTTGAGAAAGCTCATGGTCTTTCAAAACATTGCGCCCTAAGTCAACCTCTTTTGCTGCTGTATAGATGATGTCGCCGTCCGGGCTAATCAAAAAGACATCATAAAGCCCGAGCGAATACCGGACATTTGTGTAGAAAGAATGCAAGCTTTCATGAGCCACGGCATAAGGGTGATTGGGATCAGGCTTCATGGGCGGGAGGAACTGCTGCTGCAGCGCGACCGCCCGACCTTCCGGAAGATTGACGCCTTGCTTGGCGCCATTTTTCAAGCAATCCTTGGTGACCTCGTCATAAAAGGCGATCAGATCCTTATCCGGCTTGAGATCGGCAGGAAAGGAGAGGAAGGCCGGCTGCAAAGACTCGAAGGCCTTTTGTGTCGCCGGCGAACGAGAGAGAAAACCAAGAGAGCCGCGCAACTGATCGAAATAAGTGTGGAGCGACTCCTTCTTGGCAACACTCAGCGACTGCAGGTTCATCTCGAGTTGAGACATCATCGCCGAGTGGGCCTGTTGGTAGCCCATGGTACCTATCAAGGTGGCGATACCAAGGGACCCCGCCAAAGCGGTGAAACCGATGCGTCTAGCCAATTTCATTTCCATTCTCCTTACCTGGGGTGCGATTATCAAGTACCATCTAGCCGGCTGCCGACCGATTCCGAGCTTGCTAGGTCCCAGGGACAGGGACTCTCGCAGCCTGATATCTGACGGCGACCTTGGGCTTCAGCGAGTCAATACCTTCCGGTGCCGCCGTCGAAGTCATCGAGGGGGATGATGTCGTTGGCGCCCTTTTTCGGTCCGGCGGAGGCGGGCGGGGTTCGGTTCTGCTGGAAGTGGGAAGCGGGCTTGGCGGCGGGCTTGTTCATCCCGAGGGCTTTGGCCGGGGGGCTGTGGTGGGAGGAGCTGCCGAGCTGGGGCAGGCTGACACCCTGCTGGGCCATGGCGGAGCGGAGGGCGTCCATCAGATCCGGCGAGATGCCGCTCATGCCGCCTCCGGCACCTCCGAAGGACTTGGCTTGGAGCTTGAAGCGGCGGAGCAGTTCCTGCAGCTGAGCCCCCTGCTCGGAGAGTTCGACCGCGGCCGCAGCGGATTCTTCGGCGTTGGCAGTGTTCTGCTGGGTCACCTGGTCGAGCTGCACCAGGCCCTGGTTGACCTGGCCGATGCCGAGCGCCTGCTCGTTCGAGGCGGCGGCGATTTCGCCGACCAGGTTACTGACCTTGGAGATGCCGTCGACGATCTTGCTCAGCGACTGCGAAGTCATCTGGGCCACTTCGTTACCGGTGTTGACCTTCTTGATCGATCCTTCGATCAGCTCGGTGGTCTCCTTGGCGGCGTTGGCGGAGCGGGCGGCGAGGTTGCGAACCTCCTCGGCGACGACAGCAAAGCCTTTGCCGTGGACCCCGGCGCGGGCGGCCTCGACCGCGGCATTGAGGGCGAGCAGGTTGGTCTGGAAGGCGATCTCGTCGATCACCTTGATGATCTTGCTGATCTTCTGGGCCGACTCGTCGATCTCGCTCATCGCCTGGACCATGCGGCCCATGTTGGAGCTGCCGCCTTCGGCGTCGCCCTTGGCGGCCTGGGCAAGTCCGTTGGCACGGCCGGCGGACTCGGCGTTGCCCTTGGTCTGGGAGTTGATCTCGTTCATCGAGGCGGTGATCTGCTCGAGCGAGGCGGCCTGCTCGGTGGCTCCCTGACTGATCATCTGGCTGGTGCTGGAGACTTGCGACGCCCCCTGGCTCATCTGGGACGAAGCGTCGCGCACCTGCAGAAGGATCTCGTTGAGCTTGTCGAGAGTGCTGTTGAGCGAGTTCTTGAGGAGCTCATGGTCTCCTTTATAGTTGCCGGTAACATAGGCGGTGAGGTCCCCCTCCGACACCTTGGCGAGCTTCTCGCGGATCTCGGCGATCGGAGCGACGACGGCATCGATGACCTCGTTGATGCCGGCGAGCATGGGCTTGTAGATGGCGTCCATGGCTGCGACGTTGCCGCGATAGTTGAGATTGCCGTTCTTCGCGGCTTCGATGACGCCGGTGACTTCGTTGCGGTAGCGGGCACGAGCGTTGTTGTCGAGCCACTGCACGCCTGAGCCGATGTATTTGCCTTCGGCGTCGTAGAGGGCCATGGCGTTGAGGCCGAACTCCATGCCGCCGACCGCGATTTCCGTCCGGTAGGGGAGGTTGCGGGGGTTGCCGAGCAGCCCGGCCTGGTGGGCGGGGTTCTTGTGGAACTCGTCGATCTGGCGGCCAATCAACCTCTCGGCGTCGAAGTTCTTGAAGAGCTCGCGGAACTTGTGAGCGTGTTCGCGCATCAGGGTTTGGCAAGCTGGGTTGAGGTAGGTGATGCGGCGCTCGAGGTCGCAGATCATCAGATTCGTCTCGACGTTCTCGACCACCGAGTTGAGCGAAGCGGCCTTCTTCTCGGCGGCGAGCATGGAGGTGATGTCAAGCCATTCGACGGTATTGCCGATGAAGCGGCCCTCCGAATCCTTCTTGGCCGAGAGATTGAGGCGGAAGGTCTTGGGTCCGACGCTGATGAAGGCTGTGAGGGGCATACGAGCGAAATCGGTGAGGAGCCGCGCCTGGTGGCTCGGGTTCTTATGGAAGATGTCAATGCAGGAGCCGATGATCTTGTTGATGTCGAACTGCGGCAGGTACTGGCGGAAGAGCCCTTCGTTCTCGCGCAGGACCTTCATCACCGCCGGGTTGCAGTAGTCGATGACGCGTTTCTCGTCGCAGGTCATCACCGCGGTGCCGGAGTTCTCGATCGCCGAGCTGAGACCGGCAGCGCGAGTCTCGGCGGCGAGCTGGGCGGTGATGTCAAGCCATTCGACGGTGTTGCCGACGTAGGCGCCGGCGGCGTCCTTGCGGGCGCTGAGATTGAGGCGGAAGGTCTTGGGACCGACGCTGATGTAGGCGGTGAAAGGCATGCGGGCGAAGTCGGTCAGCATTCGCGCCTGCTTGTCGGGATTCTTGTGGAAGATGTCGATGCAGGTGCCGATGATCTTGTTGGAATCGAAGCCTGGAAGTTCGCGCCGGAAGAGCGCTTCGTTGTCGCGCAAGACCCTCATCACGGCAGGGTTGCAGTAGTCGATGACGCGCTTGGCGTCGCAGGTCATGATGGCGGTGCCGGAGCCATCAAGGGAGGCGTTGGCCTTGGCCAGGGACTCGGCTGCAGTCGAGGCCTGCTTCCTGGAAGCCTCCAACTCCCTCTTCAGGGATGCGGCAGTCTCCTGCTCAGCATGGAGTGCGGCGTTCTTTTTGATGGCGAAGGCGGCGGCAGCGACAGTGGTGACGCCGAAAGTACAGGCGGCGATGATTTCGATACTCATGGTGAATCTCCAGTTTTAATATTAAGCGTTCTGGCCGGCGGCCATCTTCTCCAGAGTGTCATCAAAGAGCAGCCGGTGGACATCGATCAGCATCTTGATCGAGTCGCCGACCTTGCCCATGCCGGAGACGAAGTTGTCCTGATCGCGACTGATGGTGGAGCAGGCTTCGATCGCGCCTTTGGGGATGTCGAGCACTTCCGAGACGGTATCGACCACCAGGCCGACGGTGGCGTCGTTGTGCTGGACGACGATGATGCAGGTGCGCTCGTCGTAGTCGCGTCCCGGCATGCGAAAGCGGAGGCGCACGTCCATCACCGGGATGACCTTGCCGCGGAGATTGATCACTCCTTTGATGAAAGGCGGCGTCTTGGGGACCTGGGTGATGCGCTGCATGCCGATGATCTCGGTGACGTGGACGATGGCGATGCCGTAGTCTTCCGAAGCGATGTGGAAGGTCAGGTACTTATCCTTCTGGGCGTCGAGATCGTCTTCTTCCTCGACGGGGTGCTTGGCGTTGCTGGGCATGGCTGGGACTCCTTTGTGCTGAGATCAAGATTTATGAGTGAGCTGCATGACTTCTTCGAGATCAAGGATGAGGGCCACCTGGCCGTCGGACAGGATGGTGAAGCCGGAGATTCCCGGGGTGTTGCAGATCTGGCCGGCGAGAGGCTTGACGATGGTCTGCATCTGCGACACGATGTCATCGACGAAGAGGCAGATGGGGCCGCGGAAGAGATTGATGATGATGACGATGCCTTCGTCGAGGCGCTGCGTCCGGGGCTCGATGCCATGGCAGAGATGGAGCCGGACCACCGGCAAGACTTCCTTGCGGATGCGCAGGAACTCCTGGCCGTCGTGGCGGGTGTTGAGCTGTTCAGGATGGGGCCGCAGGGTTTCGCGGATGAGGAGCAAGGGGATCATGTACTGGACATGGCCGACCTTGACCAGCATGCCGTCGATAGTGGAGAGCGACAGAGGGATGCGGATGACGAAGCTGGCTCCCTTGCCGGCCTCGCTGTGTATTTCAATCCGTCCCTTGACCTTGTCGATGTTGCTGCGGACCACATCCATGCCGACGCCGCGACCGGAGATATCGGTGACGGTGTCGGCGGTGGAGAAGCCCGGCTTGAAGATCAGCTGCCAGACATCCTGGTCCGACATCGACGTCCCTTCGTCTTCGATCAAGGCCTGCTGCCTCGCCTTGGCCAGGATGCGGGACCGGGACAGTCCCCGTCCATCGTCCTGGAGAGTGATGACGATCTCGGCGCCGATCTGGGCGGCGCTGAGGCGGATGCACCCCTCCTCCGGCTTGCCGGCGGCGCGGCGCTCTTCAGGGGTTTCGAGGCCGTGATCGGCGGAGTTGCGCAGCATGTGCATCAAAGGGTCGCCGAGGATTTCAATGACGCTGCGGTCGACCTCGGTATCCTCGCCTTTGAGTTCGAGCCGGATCTCCTTGCCGCTCCGCTGTTTGAGATCATGAATGACGCGGCTCATGCGGCGGAAGACGCCGGATATCGGCACCAGGCGGACCGCCATGGCCAGGTCCTGAAGCTCATTGGTGATGAGGCGGAGCCGATGGGAGGCTCGTTCGAAATTGGGCAGGTTGAGTCCCGCAAGGTCGGGATTGTGAGTGACCATGATTTCGGAGATGAGGAGTTCACCGACGAGGTTCATCAGGCGATCGAGCTTGTCGACGTCGACGCGGATCTCACGGCGGGCCTTGGCGGCGGCCTCAGGCTTGACTTCGGCGGGGCTTTCGGATCTCGTTTCCGCTTTGGACTGCGTCTCCTTGGCGGGCGCAGCGGGCTTTTGCGGCGCCGGAGCACTCGCTTCAGATCGGATTTCGGCGGCAGGCGCGGACGCTATCCCGGCAAGGGGAGCGGCGAGAGCAGCCGCCTGAGGCTGGCGCTCCGCCGCCTTATTGATCAGGCAAGAGATCTCATCGATGTCCGGAGCCGGGTCAGGCCAAGCGGCGACGCCGTCGAGGAGGGCGAAGGCGAAGTTATCCAGCTTGTCGCAAAATCCGACAATGACTGGACGGAAGCTCTGCCGGGACGCATCATCCTGGCAAGCGCTGAGAGCCGCAGAGAGCGCCTGAAAGACCTGGCTGGCCGCATCGCAGGGAAGCGAGTCCATGAGAAGGCGGATCGACTCGGTCAATTCCAGGGCGCGAGAGGAAATCCTCTGGGATTCTTGACGGAGCTGCTCGGACGCCTCCATGAACGCGCGCACCATCTCCCCCGAGTCCGCCGCCTCTTGCTGCTTTCGATCTTGTGCTTCAGGAGCGCTGATGCCCTGAATTTTTTTCAGATGAGCAAGCACCTGATCAAGATCCGGCACTTCTCCCGGACCGCCCTGCGCGAAATTATTCAGACCTTCGCGCAGAGAATCGATGGTCTCCAGCGAAGCCGCGACGGCGGGTGCGGATTCGACTTCGCCGTCCTGCACGGCGATGATCAGAGACTCGACCGCATGGCTGGCCTGCTGCAGCTGCGACAGGGCGAGAAGGCCGCAGTTGCCCTTGAAGGTATGGATGTACTGCATGACCAGCTGCAAGGCGGCGGCATCGTCGGGGGACTGCATCAGCTTGAGCAAGGTCGCCTCGGCTTCCTGCAGCTGCTCCAAAGCCTCGACCATGAACTGGGCGACCAGCTCCGGCGAGATCTCGAAGCTGAAGCTGGAATCGTCGCCACTCATCTCCGGCACCCGTTTCTTGCTTGTTGACTGATCATGCGGAATGGTCTCCCGAAGCACTTACCCGGGGCGCTTCAACGCAATCCCTGTGCCTGAAAACCTATACCCGAGCGGAATCATTCTGAATTTCTCCAATTCACTCCTCTACTCACAACTGGCACCAAGAATGCGTTAGGCCTGCTTGTATCTGATCAGGAGTCAGCCTCCATGTCCAAAGTCACCACCCAATTAGAGTTGCGGCGCCTACTCGTCATTGACGACGACCTGGTCACCCGCAAGGCGATATCGATGGGGCTTCGCCGTCAAGGGATGGAAGTGTTTGAAGCCGCAGGGGGTTTCGAAGGACTGGAGCAATGCAAATCGGCGATCTTCGACCTTCTCATCGTCGACATGGTGATGCCCGGACTGGCCGGCGACAAATTGATCAAGGCCATCCGTGCGATCGAAAACTACGGAGACATCCCGATTCTCGTGATGTCGGCGGAATCCGGCCAGGCGAGTAAAAACGAAGCCTTTAATGCCGGCGCCGTCGACTACGTAGTCAAACCAGTGCACATGAACGAATTGCTTCACCGCGTCCGGGTTCATTGCGAGCTGCAGGAACGGCGGCGCCAGGTGCGCCGCTACGCCGAGGACATGGAGAGCCTGGCCAAGAGCCGCGCCGAACAGCTCCTGGTGGCCGACCGCCTGACCACACTCGGCATGCTGGCGGCGGGGGTGGCGCACGAGATCAACAATCCGATGACCTTCATCGCCGGCAACGCCCAGACTCTGGAGCAGCAATACTGGCCGACGATCCGCAAGTCCCTTGAGCTGGCCGCCGAGTGCGAGGGGGAAGACGGCAGCAAGGCCAGGCACATCCTGAGCGAGATGCCGGGAGTCTTCAAGTCCTTCGCCATGGGCACCTCAAGAATCCGCTCGATCATCCAGAATCTCAAGGTCTACGCCCGCGACAGCCAGGACAGCGGCGCCTCCTGCGCTCCGTCCGAGGCGGTCAAAGCCGCCCTGCTCCTGGCCAAGGGCTCCTTCAATTTGCAACCGAAGCTCCTGGTCGCCGTCCCCGAGGATCTGCCTCTGGTGGCCATCGACATCCAGAAGCTTGAGCAGATCATCATCAACCTGACGGTGAACGCCGCCCACGCCCTCGAAGGCCGGGCCGATCCCAGGATCGAGATCACCGCCCGTCTCGAAGGGAAGCTACTCGCCTTGCGGATCGCCGACAACGGCACCGGCATCCCCGAGGAGATCCTGAACAAGATCTGGGAGCCCTTTTTCACTACCAAGCCGGCGGGCAAAGGCACCGGCCTGGGCCTGGCCATCATCCGCGAAATCCTCGACAAGGCGGGAGGCAGGATCGAGGCCCGCAACCGGAGGGAAGGCGGCGCCGTCTTCGAATTCCACATACCCCTAGCCACAGCTGCCGAGGAGAATCCGTCATGAGCTCGAAATCCGCCACGCTTCTGATCGTCGACGACGAAGAGCTGATCCGCGAACTGCTCCGCCGCCACTTTTCCTTCCAGGGCTTCCAAGTGCTCAGCGCCGCCGACGGCGAAGAGGCCTTGATGATCCTGGCTGAGCAGAAAGTCGATGTCGTGATTTCCGACATCATGATGCCCAACATGGACGGCACTGAACTGATCCAGAGGATCCGCGCCGAATACCCGATCATGCGGGTCATCATGATGACCGGCTACGTCTCGATGAGCAACCTCCTGATCTGCCTGCAGAACCAGGCCGACACCGTCATCTTCAAACCCTTCAAGAGCTTGGATGAACTCGACGAAGCCGTCACCCGGGCCCTCGTCCACCTCGACCACTGGAAAAGAAAGCTCCTTGAGCTCCAGGGACTGAAAGGAGTCTGAATGTCAGGATCGGGAATCCGCGCGGAATACCAGAATTTGAACTCTCAACTTTAAATTTCAGGCCCCCTCCATGAGCGACATCGACCAGAATCTGATCATGGAATTCATCGACGAGTCCGTCGACCTGCTCGGGGAGATCCCCTCGCAGTTCGTCCGCTTGGAAAAGAACCCCGACGACATGGAAACCATCGGCGCGATCTTCCGCACCGTCCACTCGATCAAAGGCAACTCCGCCTTCTTCGGCCTCCTCAAGGTGAAGAAGCTGGCCCATGAGATGGAAACCCTGCTGGATCTGATCCGCAAACGCAAACTCGATCCCGAGAAAAAGCATTTCGACGCCCTGCTGCGCGGCCTCGATCTGCTGACCTCGATGTTCCAGAGCCTGCGGGGGGGAGGCGCCGAGGTCCAGGATCCCGGCCTCTTCGAATCGGCCGTGGCGCAGGTGGTGAGCCTGCAGAAGCCGCCAACACGGGACAATCTGGTGACGCAAAACCTCCGCAAGGCCATCGACGGCTTGAAAGCCCTGGTCAACAGCGGCACCGCGGGAGCGGCAGCGATGGCGATCGCCGAGATCAACAATCTCCTGAGCAGCGCCCTCAGCGCAGCAGAGTCCCCTGAGGAATCGAGCGGCCAGTCGACAAGCGACCCGATGGCCGGCCTGCCTCTGGCGGAAAAGTTCAAGGCTCTGATGGCGCATACCGACAACGGCGAGCTCAACCCCGCCCAGGTGTCGCAAGTGATGCAACTCTTCCAGGAAATGCGGGATCAAGTTGCCGACGAGGGCGCCGCCAAGCAGCTCGAGGCGATGCGCGCCGACGCCAGCACCATGAGCTCCGCCTGCGGGTTCAACTCGCTTCTCGCCGAGATTCTCACCGAAAGGATGGCGGCTCTTGAAAACGCCGGCCTGCTGGTCTTCCGTCCCAAGGACTCGGAAGCCACCCCGCCCGCAGCCGCAGCAACCGGACAGGCGACGGCCGCAGCCGAAAAGCATGACAGCCATGGCGACGACAAGAATGCCGGCAAGTCGATGCGCGTCCCGGAAGCGGTGATCGACGAGTTCCTGACCCATGTGGGCGAGCTGATCACCATCAGGGAAATGTACGAATACCTTCGCCGCGACCTTGAGCATTCCGTCAACCTGCCTCACCGCATGGCGGTCGAATTCCGCCGTTGCAACGACTCCTTCGCCAACATCTCCCACGAGCTCGAAGTCTCCTGCATGTCGATCCGCAAGCAGACGGTGAAGCAGCTCCTGCAGAAGATACCACGGATCATCCGCGACGTCGCCCAGGCCCGGGGCAAAGATATCGAAGTCATCCTCGAAGGAGAGGACGTCAGCATCGACAAGTCCCTACTCACCTTGATCGAGGCGCCCATGGTCCACATGACCCGCAACGCGGCGGACCATGGCATCGAAAAGCCGGAATTGCGGGAATCCCGGGGCAAGCCGAGACAGGGGCGGGTGACCGTGAAAGTCACTGACGACGGCGAAATGATCCACATGCTGGTGGCCGATGACGGCGGCGGCCTGAATTTCGAAGGACTGCGCAAAAAAGGAGTCGAGATGGGGCACTTCCGTCCCGATCAGACCCCGACCGAGGCGGAGATCATCAACGTCATCTTCCTCGCCGGCTGCTCCACCGCCGAGGAGGTCACCGACATATCGGGACGAGGCGTCGGCATGGACGTGGTGAAGAAGAACGTCGAATCGGCCGGCGGCAGCATCTCGGTCACCACCAAGTCCGGCAAGGGCACGGATTTCCGTCTCGCCCTGCCCAAATCGGTGACCACCCAGATCATCAACGGCTTCATCGTCGAAATCGACTCCGTCAGCTACGTCATTCCGTTGAAGAACGTGATCGAATGCTTTCCTCCGACACCGGACATCTTCACCCTCATCTACGAGAGGCACGAAGCAGTCAGCCGTTTCGGCAAGATCCTGCCCTTGATCCGCCTGTCGGAGTATTTCCATGCCGGTCGCGGCAATCGATCCCAGCACGATGGCATCATCATCATCGTCGAGCACGGCGGCCGCCGCTGGTCTCTTCTCGTCGACACCATCATCGGCATCCAGCAAGTGGTCCTCAAGCCTCTGCGCGGCTTCGACATCCAGGATTCCGCTTTTGCCGGCGGGGCCCTGATGGGAGACGGCAAGGTGGCCCTCATCCTCGACATCGAAAACCTGCTCGGCGAAGACGCCTTGCTCCGCCAGATCCACAGCCTCTGATCCCCAAGCACCCAAAAGGACACCCCATGGACAAGATCTTCCTTCTCCCCGGCGAATTCCACGCCACCAAGAAACCCTGCGAGATCAGCACCGTCCTCGGCTCCTGCGTCAGCATCTGCCTTCACAACAGCAGCACCGGCCTGGCCGCGATGAATCACTACGTCTTCCCGGAATCGAGCAATCCCGAGGAGACCGACAAGGGACGCTACGGCACCACCGCCATCGACTTGATCATCCGCTCCCTGCTGGCGGTCGATCCGGTGATCGGACACTACACCGCGCAAATCTACGGCGGCGCCACGCCGCTGCGGACCGAGGCGGCCAGCGCCAGTTCAGGCATCGGAGACCGCAACATCGCCATCGCGGAGAAGATCCTCGCCGAGCGCGGCATCAAGGTGAGCAACCGCAAAACCGGCGGCCCGCGCGGCTACCGCATCCACTTCGACACATCGACAGCCCATGTCAGGGTGGAAGAGATCCTCGGCAGCAACGAGAGGGCCGCCACGATCAAGAAGAAACGCATCCTCATCGTCGACGACTCCCCTACCGTCTGCAAGGTCCTCCAGACCGTCATCTCCAGCACCAACGAATTCGAAGTCTGCGGCGTCGCCAACGACGCCTACCAGGCTCGCGACATGCTGGTCAGCCTCGAACCCGACCTGATGACTCTCGACATCATCATGCCCAAGATGGACGGCATCAGCTTCCTCAAGAAAGTCATGCAGTTCAAGCCGATGCCGGTGCTGATCTGCTCCACCATCGCCAAGGAAGGATCCGCCATCTTCAACGACGCCAAGGCCGCCGGCGCCTCCGACATCCTCGACAAGGATACCCTGCAGCTCTACCAGGGAACCGACAAGGTGCTCAGCGTCCTGAAGCCGAAGCTGATGAGCGCCCTCGCCCGATTCTCCCCCAACCGGGCCTCGATCTGATACAATAAGCGCGTCGATGCCGCGTTGACAGCAGGTGAGCCGCCACAAGGAGATCTCCATGAAACCTCTCAACATCCTAGCGTTCTTCGCACTCAGCCTCGGCACTGCCGCCGCCGAATCCGACGCCGCAGACAAGCCTGAAGCTCAAGCCAAGCCTGAATCCGGCCGCTTGGCCAAGCAGAAAATGATCGAAAAAGAAAAGGCCAAACGCCAAGCCGAGGCACCGCACAAAGCGGAAATGAAAAAGGACGGGCCGCTCGCCCCTCCCAAAACTCCTGGCGACTACTTCAGAAAAGCCGACTGCAACTGCGACGGCAGCCTCTCCGACGATGAGCTACAAGCCTTCGCGGAGCAGATCGCCAACCACTTCGAGCGAAGCCGTAACGGGCCCGGCAAGGAAGCTGACGCCAATCAGGACGGCAAGCTCAACCCGGAAGAACGCAAAACTCTGTTGATTCAAATGAAAAACAAATTCATGGAAATCAAAAACCGCCTCGACAAAAACGGCGACGGCAAGCTTAGCCCAGATGAGTGCCAGCTTCCTTAAACCCAGATTCCACCGCCGGGCTTATCTGAGCTCACCAGCCAAGAAGCGCCAGGGCCGGCGTGACAGGAAAGCCCATGACCGATAGCAGCCCCACGGAAAACCTGGGTCAGAAAGGACACAAAACTCGTTTTTGCGTCCTTTCGCCATTGCCCCTCGAAATCGAAGGACCAGATTAGATTCGCAGACTTCACCCCTGGAGCCCTTCATGAACATTCTCGCCATCGCCATCGCCGGCTGCGGTTCGCGCGGCCGTACTTACGCCTCGCTCGCCGCCAAGATGCCCGAGCGCTTCCGTCTCGCCGCCGCCGCGGATCCCGTCAACACCAGGATCGATGCGGTCCGCTCCATGACGAGCGATCAAGTCCTCGGATTCTCCTCGGCCGAGGAGATGCTGGGCATGCCAAAACTCGCCGACATCATGGTGGTCTCGACCCAGGACACCCAGCATTTCCTCCATTGCCAGGCCGCTCTCGAGCGCGGCTACGACATCCTCCTCGAAAAACCCATCTCTCCCGAGGCGGCACATGTTGAAGCCTTGCTCGAACAGGCACAGCGCCTGGGGCGCCGCATCGTCGTCTGCCACGTCCTCCGTTACACTCCTTTTTATTCGAAAGTCAAGGAGATTCTCAGTGCCGGAGCCCTTGGCAAGGTGGTGTCGATGAACCTGCAGGAAGGAGTCGGTCCTTTTCACCAGGCGCACAGCTTCGTCCGGGGAAAATGGGCAAAGAGCGAAGAGTCTTCGCCGATGATCCTGGCGAAGTGCTGCCACGACATGGACATCATCGCCTGGCTGGCCGGCTCCCCCTGCCGCAGTGTCGCCAGCCACGGCCAACTCAGCCATTTCAGGCGTGAAAACCGCCCGGCAGGCGCCCCGGCGCGCTGCACCGAAGGATGCCCTCACGCCTCCAGCTGCCTCTACGATGCCCATCGCTACCTCGGCGACCGCCGCTCCTGGCTTTCCATGGTCCATGAAAGAGCCAAGGAACTCAGCGACGATGAAATCCGGGCATTCCTCAAGACTTCTCCCTGGGGGCGTTGCGTCTGGGACTGCGACAACGACGTCGTCGATCACCAGACCCTCTCTCTCGACTTCGCATCAGGCCTCAGCTGCACCTTCACCATGACCGCCTTCGACGAAGGCCGCCATCTCGAAATCTACGGCACCGAAGGGGTACTCAGAGGTGGCCACTTCTACAAGAAAAACCTCGGGTGCGACCTGGTTCTGCAGAAACACGAGAAGGCAGCCGAGAAGATCAGCGTCCAGGAGCCCGAAGGAGGCTACAGCGGCCATGGCGGCGGCGACTACGGCCTGATGCAGGCCCTGCACCGCGAAATGACTTGCCCGCAAGATCAGATGCTCACCTCTATCGCGATCTCCGCGGAAAGCCACCGCATCGCCTTCGCCGCGGAAAGCTCGCGCCGTGAAGGACGCATGATCACCCTCTAGACTGATCGCCGTTCGTGCTCAGACTTGATTTGAGTGAGGACGGAATTGATGGCGATTTTCAGAATCTCGGGGGATTGGGATTTGCAGCTAATGGGCTTGCGTTTCCTGGCTTCAGTTCTTGAAAAGGCGCTTCAAGGTGAACTTGAGATTGTCGATCTTGAGAGGCTTCTCGAGGAAGCCGCTCATCCCCGCGTCGATACATTCCTTGACGTCATGCGAGCTGCCGTTGGCGGTGAGGGCGCAGATCGGCACCGATGCGGTGCGGGGATTGGCCTTGAGCCGCCGCGCAGTCTCCAAGCCATCCAGACCAGGCAGGCAGAGATCCATGAAGATCAAGTCCGGCTTGACCTCGGCCAGATGCAATGCGCTCTCACCTGAAGCTGCATGCAGACAGGTGCAGCCGAGAGACTCGAGCATGCGAGTGGCCAGCAGGGCATTCATCCGGTTGTCCTCGACCACGACCACCAGGAGCTGGTGCGGACGCTCCCCTTCGGCGCTGATCACGACGCTCGGCTCACGGCCCTCGGAACGCAAGGGCACGGTGAAACTGATGCGGCAGCCGCAACCGGTTTCGCTGTCGATCTCAATGCTGCCCCCGAGCCTTTCGATCAGGCGCCGCACCATCAGGCTGCCGAGGCCCTGGCGCCCGGCCCGCTTGAGGACGCAGTTTCCTGAAAGGACCTCATGAATCTCAGGCGACAGGCCGATACCGGTGTCGATCACGTCGAAGCGGGCCTTGCCGTCGCGATACGAAGTCTTCAGCACCACCGCCCCCTCCGGAGTCGAGAGGAAGGCCTGCTCAAGAAGCTGGGCGATGACGCGGCGGATCTTCGGCCGATCGCCGTGGAGAAGCTCGTCGCCTCCCTCGCCGCTCATCACCATGAATTTCACCTTGCTCGACTTCTTGCGTTCGTCGGCGCTGAAGATCGAATGCAGATCGGAGCAGAGGCTGTCGAGATAGAAGCCCTCTTCGCTCGGGGCGGAGAAGAAGTCGTCGAAGTCGAGAACCTCGACGATGCGGTGGAAGATCTCCTCGAGATCCTTGCTCGACTCGATGATCGGAGCCAGCTGTTCGCGCAGACGCTGGTCCTGCGAACTGTCATGGAGCATCGAGCTGAAGCCGAGGATCGAATTCAGCGGCGTACGCATGTCCTGGATGAAGCCGTGGACGAGGGCGTTTCGACTCTCGTCGAAGACCTTGGCGGAGTCGTCAGCCTTCGGCTGGAGCAGGGCGACGAAAAACCGCTCGCCGGACTCGTCGCGCCAGTCGCTGACGACGATGTCGACCTTCTGCTCGGAACCGTTCGCCAGCAGGATCGGAATCTCCCGCTTCAGATCGACGATGTGGCCGACGCCGCTGAGGACATAGCGCTTGAGATAATCGTCATGCTGCGACGCGAAGACCGCCGGCATCAGGATCTTGACGTTTTGGCCGACGAGCTCGCTGGACTCCCGGCGGAAAAGAGCCTCGGCCGCCGGATTGACGATCTTGATCTCGCCCGCGGTGCTGATGGCGACGATCGCATCCCTGCAATTCTGGATCAGGCTGGAGCTGAACATGGTATTCCTTGTCTTCTTCCTGAGACAAACTAATCTGTCTTCCACAACAAAGCAATGCAAGCGAAAGGCCATACTCCCGATTCCGGAGAAGATCATGAACGGCAATCCTTTCATCCGCCTGGGCGCAGCAGGACTCCATGGCGAGATCGGCGGCGGCCTCAACCCCCGCAACGCCCTGGGCTACTGCTCAGCCTTGGCGACCTGGCTTGACGGGGGGCCGGTGGTGATCGCCTCCGACACCCGCTTCTCCTCGCCGATGCTGCGCAGCTGCGCCATCGCCGCCTTCAGCGGCGCCGGCATCGAAGTTCTGGACGCCGGCCTCTGCACCTCCGCCGCCGCCAGTTTCCTCGTCCGTCGCCTCGGCGCCGCCGGCGGCCTGGTGATCGGTGCCGGCCACCACGGCAAGGGATGGAACGCCCTCCAACCCCTCGGCCCCGGCGGCTGCCCGCTCGGCGCGGCGCAGTCGCAGGAGCTCCTCGACATCTACCACGCCCGCCGCTACCGCCTCGCCCCCTGGAACGAGCTCGGCCAGGTCCGCGAACTCCCCTCCTCCGAAGTCGAAGCTTACGTCGAGGCCCTGGTCGCCGACCTCGACGTCGCCGCCATCGCCGCTTCCCGGCTGAAGGTTGTCGTCGACCTCTGCAACGGCGCCGCGACTCAAGCCTGCCGACTCCTCTTCGATAAGCTCGGAATCGAGCTCATCCCGATCAACGACGAAGCCAGCGGCCACCTGCCCCATGAGCCCGAACCACGCCCCCGCGCCGCCTACCAGGCCCGCTCCCTCCTCTCCGTCCTCAAGGCCGACATAGGCTTCGTCCTCGACTCCGCCGGCAACCGCGTCTCCCTCGTCGCCTCCGACGGCGAAACCCTGTCGGAAGAACTGACCCTGCCCATCATCGCCAGCGCCCTTCTGCGGCGGCCGCGGAAGGACGCCTCCCGCCCCGTCGTGGTCACCAACATCTGCACCACCCGCAGCCTCGACCTGGTCTGCGCCGCCGGCGGCGCCGAACTGGTCAAGACCGCCGTCGGCTTCTCGCCGGTGCTCGAAGCCGCCCTCGATCGCAAGGCCCTCCTCGCCGGCGACGGCGTCGGCGCCGTCGCCTACCCGGCGACTTCGCCGCACTTCGACGCCTTGCACAGCCTCGGCATCATCCTGGAAGCCCTGGCCCTCGAAAAATGCAGCTCCGCCGAACTCGTCGCCCGCCTGCCGCGTTTCGCCATCGTCAAAACCACCCTCCCTTGCGATCCCTCGCGAGCCTACGTCATCCTGCGCTCCCTGCGCGACGCCTTCCCCGATGCCCGCCGGACCGACAGCACCGACGGCCTGCGCCTCGACTGGGACGACGGCTGGATCCACCTCCGCGCCTCCGAGACCGAGCCGGTGGTCCGCCTGATCTCGGAATGGCCGAGCCAGGAGGAGGCCCGCGACCGTGCCGAAAAACTTCGCCGACTCGTCGCCCGCAGTTTCGCCCAGGGCTGAAACCCTCCGGCCTGGAACTTGCGCTGCCGGGGACTGAGCCCTGACCAGCAAGGAGATCTGCCGATGATCACGTGCCTCGCCCTGTCGCTGTTGACGCTAGACCCCGTCTCCGATCCCGACATTCCTGATAAGCCCTGGAGCCTCGCCGACCCGGCTCCCGACGTGGAGAAATTAGAGTCGAAGACAAAACCGGGATGGCTGGAATGGCAGTCGAGCAACGTTCAGTTCCTCCACGGCAACAACTACCAGCTCGGCGAAAGCGACCGCAGTCTTATCACCCTCGAGCATGCCCACGGCTGGGCCTACGGCAGCAACTTCGCCTTCCTCGACATCACCCGGCCGGAAGGTGAGGAGCAGCGCTACTACGGCGAATTCGTCCCGCGGCTCAGCCTCGGCAGGATCACCGACAGCTCCCTGGCCTGGGGTCCGGTGAAGGATGTCTACCTCGTCGGCAATCTGGAATGGGGCAGCGGCATCGACCCGCGCTATCTCGGCGGCGCCGGCCTCGAGCTCGACGTCCCCGGCTTCCGCTTCCTCCGCCTCGAAGCCATGCTGCGCGACGACTCCGACAAGGACGGCCAGACCTGGCAGTTGACGACGGTTTGGAATCTCCCTTTCTCCCTCGCCTCCCAGGACTTCGTCTTTGAAGGATTCCTTGACTGGGCCGGTCCCGAAGGCGGCGGCTCCCACAATCTCATTGCCGCCCCTCGCCTCCTCTACGACCTCGGCAAGAATTGGGGCTGCCCCGGCCATTGCCACATCGGTATCGAATACCAGTTCTGGCACAACAAATACGGCATCGACGGCGTCAACGAACACGTGCCGCAAGTGATGCTCAAATTCAGCTTCTGAAGCATTCGCATCCAAGATGCCTCTTGAGGCATGCAGGGAACCCCTGCAAAAAAGCTTCCGGTCTGGATTCTGGCGAATTCTGTCGCTCGCCCCCTTGCGGGTAGCACATGGCAGCCCAGAGTCGAGCCGCATCGGCGATGACCCTGGGTTGGAGATCTCCTTGCTGCGCCGACCCATCGGGCGCACAGCGCCCCGTCGAAGACTGTGCGACCCACAAGGGGGCGGAACTCATTTTTGCCTCATACCCAGGGTCGAGACGACCCTAGGGCTACCATGTGCGACCCGCATGGGATCGAGCAGCAGGAGCGAAGATCAAAAATGATTGCCTTCGATACGAGTGGCTTCTGAAGTGAAAAAACCCCGCCGGACCGGCGAGGTTTTTGCTGAGTTCACTTCCTCTTCCGGTTGAAGAGGTCGATGACATCGATCCCCTGTTCGATCGCGCTCTTCTCCTGCTTCGCCGGCTCCTCTTTCTTGGGGGGCGCCGGTTCTTCCTTCGGCGCCGGCGCCGGTTCTTCCTTCGGCGCGGGGGCAGGCTCGGGGGCCTTCCGCTTCTTCTTGCCGAAGAGGTCGATGATCTGCTCGACATCGCTCTTCTCCTTAGCCGGCTCTTCCTTCGGCGCCGGCGCAGGTTTCACCGCTTCCTCTTTCGGTGCGGGCGTGGGAGCAGGGGAAGGCTTTGTCTTCTTGCCGAAGAGATCGATGATCTGGTCGACCTCACTCTTCTCCTGAACCGGCTCCTCTTTCAGCGGCGCAGCCTCCTTTTCGGCCGGGTTCCCTTTTTGATTTTGAGTGCCGAGTCGCTTTGCCAGCTCCGCCTTGCCCAAGGCCCACACCTGATCGTTAAGTTGTTTCTGAATATCCTTGCAGACCACATCGGCCAGTTCGGCCGCAGTTAAATCGCCGCTAAAACTGGCTTTGTAAGTGAATGGTTTCTTCAGGTGGTGCATACCGGTGCTTTCGTTGTAGGCCGTCACATCCCCCAAGCTGAGCTGATCCAGTTTTTCCATCTGCTTCTTCAGCTTGTCTTTACCCAACCAGTCGCCAATATCCCCTGCCAGACGAACGACTTGCAGGGTCGTTTCGACCGTCTTCGGAAATCTATAAGCAGGATTGGGCGTGATGTTGAAGTGAAGCATGCCATCCTTGGCGACAATCGTCCCTTGCATATCGTACATGATCGACTGCGCTGTCAAACCAAGCTTGCGGAATGTCAGAGTTTGATCATGGAATTCAAACTCAAACCCACCTTTATTGAAGACGACGTTTTTAGGGTCGATATCAGTAAGGGATTTGGCAAGAAGATCAGGAATCAGCAGCGGCAAGTCGGTGTAGCCTTTGAGGTTGATGCTCTCAAGAATCTCTCCCTTGAGATCGCCCTTCATCGAGCGGATGAGGTCATAAGGCTTGGAGCTGGCCAAGGAGCCAGAAAGCGCCTGAACCTGAGAGAAATTGAAGCTGCCGGAGAAGCTGGTTTTTTTGCCGTGGTTGACGAGGCTGTTGGCAATCGCGAGATCAATCGGTCCGGAGACCTTGAGATCCCGGAAATTCCGGTTTTCGTCGAAGCCCAAGACACCTGAAGTCAGGAAATTGCTGGGGCTGGCTTGATGGCTGTAGGAATAGATCAGATCCGATCCTTGGCTCTCGATCTTGGCTTGCGGCTTGAGGAGCTTGACATCGGGGAACCCGGCCGCAGCAAAGGAGACGCGGAAAGGCGGCAAAGCTTTTGCTCCGCGGGCAGTGTCGGAGTTCGGCTCGGCTTGAGCTTCTCCTTGGGAAGCTGGAGACGAAGATTCAGATTCAGCCGATTTTTTGCTGGCGAAGAAATCCAGATACGGCAGAAGATTCATCTCCTCAGTCAGGACCACGTCGCCCTTGCTTGTGGTTTTCTGCGAGAGATCGAAGCGCCCCTCATCAAACTTGAAGACCAGAGGGCTCAATCCCTCCGCAAGGCTGAGCTTACCATCGATCTTGACCTGATCGATTACACCATTCTCCAGGACCTTGGCGGCATAATTGACACGCGCGTCGACATCCATCGGCTGGAGACCTGCTTTGCTGATCTTGACATGACTGGGAGCAATGAATCCGACGATGCGATTGCTGCCGCTTTCCCGGACTAACTCGGTTTCCGCGATGATCGCGTCGATGCCGTCAAGGCGCAGTCCGGGTGCGAGCTGTCCTTGCAGACGGGCAACATTGACAATGATCTTGGCTTGGGCCAGCAAGGATTTGGCCAATTCTTCGGAGGTGCTGCCCGCAGCGCTGACATCCACCTTGTCGAATTTCAGCACCCCGGCGATTTCCATCTCCTTGCCCATGGCTCGGGCGAGTGCCTGGGCGAGGTTCAGGTCGAGGCTGCCGTCGATCTTCAGGTCAACGCTTTTGCGCGGCCCTTTGTTGAAAAGCCCCTTGGCGATGAAGGGCTTGCCTTCGCTGGCGAAGGAGAAGTTCTTCAAATTCAACTCATCCTGGTTGAGCTCGGCATCGAGCGCGATCTGCTCCAGCCCCTGGCGATTGTAGAGGATGCGAGGCGCTTTGAAGGTGAAGGCGCAGCGGAGCGGCGTCGCGGCGTCAGTGGCGGCGGAATTTGCGGCCGACGCAAGTTCCGGAGCCGCAGCCTGGGCCGGTTTTTTCGCGATCCTGATCTCCTTCTCGGTCTGCGGCGGCAGCATCGTCTCCGCCAAGGCGACCCATGGGCCGAGTTCGAGATCGGCAGGGAATTCGAGCTCGATGCGATTCCCGGCGGCGGCCAGGTCGCCGACATGGAGATCCGCCTTGGCGGCGACTTGCAGCGGGGCGATTTCTGCATTGGGAGAGAAGGAGAGCTTGAAGCTGTCGAGAATGAAATGCTTGGCGGCCAGCTCGAAACGGGCGGCGAAATCCGCCGAGCTGTTGGCGAAGACCCGGTCTTCCCCCTGCGGATTGCGTACGATCAGTCGCTTGCTGGTGAAGCCGCCGTCGATCCTGGCCACTCCGTCCTTCAACGCTATGCCGAGCTTCGGCAGGAAGAAGTTGAGGTTGGCGAAGCGCGGCTTCTGCAGGTTTTCCGTCGGCAGGAAATTGCGGACGACCGGCTGCACCGCGAAGTTTTCCAAGAAGAACTCGGCACTGACCTTGTCGGTCTGGAAGCCGGAGGACGCGAAAGCCTCGGCAGGGATTTCGGCACTGCCCTTGAGGCGGCAGGAGAGGAGTGAATCAAGGCCCTGGCGGGTCTCGAGGCCGAAGACCAGCTGCTTCAGCGAGATCGCTCCGGCGCCGCTGCGCTTGGCATCGACGAGGAGGAACTGGCTCAGGGTGACGGCGGGCAGGCCGGTCTTCATCGCGGTGCAGCGCTTGGTGACGAAGACGCCTTTGAAGGCGGCGTCGCCGGACTTGCCGTCGAAGCTGGCGCCCGCGTCTTCGAGGGCGAGGTTGAAGTTCTCGATCGCGATCTCGTCGCGGATCTTCGCCGGCAGCAGCTGGGTGAGGGCGTGTTCGAGCTGGAACTTGTCGATGCCGAGCTCGAGCAGGCCGTCGGGCTTGCGGCTGGCGTGGGCGCTGAAGCGGAGGGCCGGCTGGCCGGCGAGGCTGGCGTCGGCGCTGATCAGGGGCGCGTCGAGGCTGAGGTCCGGCGCCAGGCTGGCTTTCAGCTCGGAATTGAAGCTGAAGTCCTTGATGTTTTCACCGGCGGCGACGAAGCTCAGGCCGAAGAGGCGGCTCTTCATCGCGGTTTCGATCTTGCCGTCGGCGGCGGCGGCGATCGAGCCGGAGAGATTGAATCGGCCGCTCTTGAGTGAAAAATCTGGGCTTTGGGCCAGGGGGGCGATGATGCCGAGGTCGAGATTCTTGACTTCCAGGGCGATGCGGGCGCCTTCGCCGCTGAGGCGGCCGGTGTTGAGGTCGAGGCCGCAGGGCTTGGGCATGACCAGGCTGATCAGCTCCTGGTTGCCGACGCTGGCCGAGGCGCCGAGCTGACGCAGGGCCAGGGCCTTGGCGGCCGGGTCGAAGGAGAGGTCGTGATTGAAGCGGACGCTGGCGGCGGCGGCTTGCAGGCGGCCGCCCTTGCCGACGACGACGGGCAGGTTTTCGAGGGTGAAGTCGCCCTGGGCCTGGAGGGGGGCGGCGCCGGCCAGGACGATCTTGCCGGAGTAGGCGATGTCGGTCTCGCCGAAGCCCGCCGGCGCGCCGACGTCCTGGAGCGACTTCTGCCAGAGCTGCCAGCCCTTCGAAGCGGAGACGAAGGGGGCGGCAAGACTGAGAAGCGAGGCGCCGAGCTTGCGGACTTCGCAACGGATCTCGCCTTCCTTCTTGACCGTGTCGAGCGCACCCGCGAGACGCAGGCTGGCGCCGCTGACGCCGCCCAGCTCCTCCTGGAAGAGGAGGCCGTCCTTGCCGAGATCGAGCTTGCCGTCCTTGAAATCGAGGGTGCCGGAACAGGCGAAGCGACGTCCGGCCAGATCGGGCATGCCCTTGCCGCTGCTGCTCATGCCGGCGAGTTCGCCCTCGATCTTCAAGCCGAGAGGCTTCAAGTCGGCGCTGAGGCCGCCGCTGACCTTGAGGCCGCACTTCTCCACCTTGAGTCCGAGGCCCTGGCCTTCGCTGGTGAGCGCGGCGGCGATGGCGAGCTGGAAGTCCTGGCCGGGGCTGAGCAGCGGCAGATCGAGACTGAAGTCCTTGACCACGAAGCTGCTGCCGGGCTGGCCAGGGGCGCCGTCGCGGGTGACGGTGAGTTTGCAGCGCTCGAGCTTGACCGATTTGATGCAGAAGTCCGGCGGCGAGGAAGGCTCCCCCCCTTTCTGCGGCGCCTCGTCCTTGGCCGCCGGGGCTTCCGCCGACTCCTTGGGCTTGGGCAGGTTCTTGGGCTTGCCTTCCGAGTCGAGAGCCAGGAAGATCTCCGCTTGCGACAAGGTGACCTCGTTGACTTCCAGACGCTTCGACAAGAGGGGCATCAGATTCCAGCTCAGCTTCACCTTGTCGGCCGTGAGCAGCTTGCCGTCTCCTTCACCGACGCTGAGCTGCTGCAGCTCAAGACCGGAAGTGGGAGCCCAGTCGACTCCGCCGGCCCGGACCGGTGTGCCGAGGGCCGCAGAGGCCCTCTCAAGCACCTGGCTGCGGAAGAAGGAGTCCGAGGCGGCCCAGGCGAGGAGGCCGCCGAGGGCCAGGGCGCCGCCGCCGAGGGTGAACAACAGGATCTTGACAGGTTTCTTCATGGACGACTCCGATGTGGGGTAAAAAGCCCGGGAAAATACAACCGCCCGGCCAGAGTTCCTCCCCCGGAGATGAGCTATCTTGCGTGCGAAGCCCGCCGGAGTCAGTCTGCGCCATCAAAAAGCCCGCCGCGTCCGCGTTCTCTTCAATGGCGATCGGATCCTCACGATCCTGCGCCGCCTCGCGATTCACATTCAGAGAAACTTCAGGAGCCCCCATGAAACTGCCGCTTGCCCTCGTCCTTCTCGCCCTCCTCTCCTCCAGCTGCGCCTGGGCCTTGGTCAACACGATGAAATACGAAGAGCACACCAGCTTCGGCCGCGCCATGATCGACCTCAAGGAAGCAAAGGAGAAGGGAGCCATCACCGAACTAGAATACGAAATCGAAAAGAAACGCATTCTGGAGCGCCGCGAGAAGTTCGAGATGAAGCGCTGAGCTTCGGAAAGCGCCGAGGGGCGCCGGGGCTGCAAGGTCGGACGGCACCGCGGATTCCCTTCCGCGAGTTCCGCCGAGTTCCACTCGAGGCGGCTTGACTTCTGTCGCCTCCGGCGGAAACTTGCCTCGCAAAAAAATCCGAAGGTGAACCATGGCCCGTCGCCCGCCCCCTAGAAAAACCGATCTGGAAGTCAAGATTTTCGGCAGCAAGGTGCTTCGCCGCAAGGCTGAACCCGTGACCGCGATCGATCAGCAGATTCGCGATCTTGCCGCCCGCATGGTGAAATGCATGTACGAGGAGGAGGGCATCGGTCTCGCCGCCCCGCAAGTCGGCGTCAGCCTCCGGATCTTCGTCATCGACACCCGCCGCGACAGAGAGGAGGGCGAAGCCCCCCCCAGCCCGGGCGAAATCGCCTTGGAGCCGAAAATGCCCTTCGCCGTGATCAACCCGGAAATCACTTGGAGCTCGCCGGAGACCTGCGACTTCTCCGAAGGCTGCCTCAGCATCCCCGGAGTCAACGGCAACGTCGTGCGCCCGAAATCGATCCGCCTCAAGGGCCGCAGTCTCGACGGGGAGGACTTCGAATGGGAATGCGGCGGCCTGCTCGCCCGCTGCGCCCAGCACGAAATCGACCATCTCGACGGCATCCTCTTCACCGACCGCGCCGAAGAGACCGACATGAAAAAAGCGGCAGGCCGCCTGGCCAAGCTGAAAAGCGAAGCCGAACTGCTGGAGAAGGCCCGCGGCGGCTGATTTGAAGGGATTTTCATCTCCCCGTCTTTGACAAGACGCCTCCGCCACGGCAGTGTCAGGGGTGCAAAAAAACAGCCCGCAGGACCTCGGACATGAGCATCTCTTCGAAACCGGAAATCTCGATCATCGTAGCGGTCAAGAACGAAGAGGAGAACGTCCCTCTTCTCGCTGCCGAAATCGTCACCGCACTCGACCGCGCCAGCCTCGACTGGGAATGCCTGTGGATCAACGACGGCTCCACCGACACCACTCTCGAACAGATCCACAAGCTCGCCGCCGGCAATGCCCGCCACCGGCTCGTCGACCTGGAAAGGAATTTCGGCCAGTCCGCCGCCATCGCCATCGGTTTCCGCTCCGCTTCTGCCGATGTCCTGGCGACCCTTGACGGCGACGGCCAGAACGACCCCGCCGACCTCCCCCGGCTCTACGCACGCCTCCGCGAAGGCGGGCACGCCATGGTCAACGGCATCCGCGCCAAGCGCCAGGATGACATCGTCCGCAAGGTCTGCTCGAAGATCGCCAACGGCTTCCGCAACCTCCTCACCGGAGAAAGCGTCACCGACGTCGGCTGCGCCATCCGCGTCTTCAAGAAGGAGGCCGTCCTCAACATCCCGGTCTGGAAAGGCATGCACCGCTTCATCCCCACCTTGGTGAAGCTGCAGGGATACACCATTGATGAAATCCCGGTGAACCACCGTTCGCGCGAACGCGGCGTCACCAAGTACGGCATCAACAACCGCCTCTGGGTCGGCCTGGTGGACACCTTTGCCGTCTGCTGGATGAAACGCCGTCTCGTCTTCCCGAAATCCAAATAAGCCGCGGTGATGCTCGCGGCCCTCAGGAAGCACCCCGTCCTTGCCGTGCTGCTCCTCGCTTCTTTCAGCAGCTTCGTCTTCCAAGGCACACGCGGCCTATTCGAGAGCACCGAAGGACGCTACGCCCTCTGCGCCCAGGAGATGCTGCACTCGGGCAACTGGCTTGAGCCGAGCCTTTTCGGCGCACATCACTGGACCAAGCCGCCCCTGGCTTACTGGGCAATGGCGGCAGGCATGAAGATCTTCGGCGAAAACCCCTGGGGCCTCCGCTTTTTCAGCTCCCTCGCCTTCGTCTTGACCGCCCTGATTGCCTACGACATCGGGCGGCGGCTCTGGGATGAACGCAGCGGCTGGCTCTGCGGCCTGATTTACGCCAGCTGCCCTTTCGCCATCGGTGTTGCCAACTCGGTTAACACCGACAGCATCCTCGCTCTCTTCATGGGCGCGGCGGTCTGGTCCTACGTCGGCGCCCTCACTTCGCCCCGCTCCACGGCCTGGAGCTTCGCCTTCTGGAGCTTCTTCGGCCTGGCCTTCCTGACCAAAGGCCCCCCCGCACTGCTGGTCCTCTTTGTCCCGGTGCTGATGCACTTCCTCTCGAACCGCCGTCCACAAGGCTTCTGGAACCCTCCCGCCCTGCTTCTCGGCCTGATCCTCGCCTTCTCCTGGTTCATCATCGTGATGATCAAGAACGCCGAACTGGTGATCAAGAGCGACGGCGCGGTCTACCACGGCTTGATGAGCTACTACTGGGAGAACGAAATCGTCGGGCGCATCGTCACCGGCCAGCACAAACGCAACAGCGAATGGTACGGAGCCCTGCTTCTCTACCCTCCCCTTCTCGCCTTCGGCCTCGGCTTCTGGGCCTGGCCGCAATGGCGTTTTTTCCTGCGCCGCCGACTCTGGACCCCCGCCTCCTGGAAGGCCGCCCGCCAGAGCCCGGTCGCCCTCCTTTTCGCCTGCTGGATCCTGCCGGCCGCCACCGTATTCTTCCTCTCCTCGAGCCGACTTCCCAATTACATCCTGCCCCTCTTCCTGCCTCTGGCACTGATCGCCGGACGCGAAATCGCGACCTCTCCACAGCTCTTCTCTGAGCGCCGGCTCGCCGCGGCGATCGCCTTCACTCTCGCCCTGGCAGCACTCGGCAAACTCGTCGCGGCCGGCACCCTGCCCCGGCTCTACAGCAACCCCAAGCGCGACATGTCAAGCCTGTACCGAATGGTGGAGGAGTGGGACCAGCCGGGCAAGACCAGCAAGGTCGAGAAATACACCTCCCACACCCTCGCCGAGGCACTCCGCCAATGGCAAACCACCCCCTCCTCCCCGGACCTCATCCTGATCTTCCAAAGCAAACGGCGAAAAGAAGTCGATCGCGCCCTCGATGCGGCGGGATTGAAGCCGCAAGCGGAAAAGACCAGCAAGACCTGGAGCTGCCTGCGCCTGCACCGCTGAAAGCTGACAGAGCCTGATACCGAGCTATACTGGGCCGGTCGCAATTCCATAGGAGATCCCTTCATGCGCCTCGCCTGCCCACTGCTTGCCCTCGGCCTGTTCGCCTGCACCGCAGCGCCCCCCGCCAAACCCGCCATCGCCATCGATTCCAGCAGCGCCCAGCCCGGCTGCCCGATCCAACGCAAAGGCCTCGCCGTCGAACTTCTCCCCGGCGAGCTCAAGATCGGCCAGACCCTCGATGCCTCGGGCCTTCGCGGTCCCGACTTGCGGGCATGGAAGGCCGGATTCGCCGGCAAGCCCGCCCTGATCTGCGTCGCCCCCTCGCTGGACACCGCGGTCTGCCAGGCCCAGGCCGAAGGACTCGCCAGGACAAGCCTGCCCGAGGGCTGCGCACGCTTCTTCATCAGCCGGGATCTGCCCTTCGCCCAGAAACGCGCCCTCGAAACACTCAAGTCCAGCATCCAGATTCTCAGCGACTACGATACCGGCAGCTGGAGCCAGTCCCATGGCCTTCTCCAGGCCGACACCCGCCTCGCAGCACGCGCCGCCATCGTCACCGACGCCGCCGGCAAGGTCGTCTGGTTCCAGATCTGCCCCGAAGTCGCCCACCTGCCCGACCTGGAGAAGGCTGCCTCAGAACTCCGGAAACTCAGCCAGTAACATTGATTCTATCAATAACTGATCAAGTGAAAATAATTTTGAAAAATGGATCCGCGGGAGCGACATTGTCCCCAGTCCATTTCAATGGAGATTCTTAATCATGAGCAAGATGAGAAACTACCTCGGCATCGGCGGCGCGCATTTCTTCGGCGTCCTGCACGACAACTTCCTCAAACAGAGTGCCATCTTCCTCTGCGGCGCCTTGGCGGTCAAGCAGCTCGGCGGCGACGCATCGCTTGCCGACAAGGAGCAGATGGAGCTGCAGACCAATGCCCTGGTGTCGATCTTGTTCTTCCTGCCCTTCATCGTCTTCGCCTGGTGGGCGGCGCTGGCTTCCGACCGCCTGCCGCGCGACCAGGTGATGAAGAATTCCAAGCTGGCCGAGATCTTTCTCGCGGTCCCCGCAGCCTGGATCACCTATCAGCTCGCCAAGCAGGACATGAGCAGCGTCTGGGGCATCCTCGCCTGTGTCGCCGGCATCGCGATGATCACCACCTTCTTCTCGCCTGCCCGTCTCGGTGCCATGCCGCAGCTCTTCCCCGGCAATGCCCTGCCGCGCGCCAACGGCTTCGTCGAGATGCTGGGCTTCGTCGGCATCATCTTCGGCATGGGCCTCGGCGGTCTGGTCAGCAAGCATGCTGAGCTGGCCTTCCTGATTCCGCTCTTCGCCGTCCTCGGCTGGGCCGCGACCTTGACCCTGCCACGCCTGGCGGTGCCGGAACGGGTCGAAGGCCAGGGGCTGATCAGCGGTTTCAAAGCTCTCTTCTCCCGCCGCGCCCTGACCCAGGCGGCTCTCGGCGAAGCCTTGTTCTACTCGGTCGCGGTGCTGCTCGTCGCCGCCTTCATCAGCCGCGCCAAGTTCCATTTCGGGGTCGACGACACCACCCGCTCCCTCGCTCTGGTCTGCCTCACCCTCGGCATCGGCGCCGGCTGCGCCCTCGGCGGCTGGCTCTCCCGCGGCCGCGCCGAGCTCGGCCTGGTCCCCTTCGGCGCCCTCGGCATGATCGGCTCGGGC
>JBDKFG010000028.1:0-56822 GCA_039798785.1 Verrucomicrobiota bacterium
TGACGCTGACCGTCTGGCCGTTTTCGACGCCGCTGGTGGTGCCGCTGATGGCGACCACGGCGGCGGCTTCGCTGGCGTTGATGACGTCATCGGTGGCGATGGCGCTGATGGCGATGCTAGGGGCGGCGGTGTCGATCGTCACCGGCAAGGCGCTGCTGCTGTCGGATGGGTTGTTGCCGGCGTCAGTGACCGTGGCGGTGAAGGATTTGCTGCCGGCACCGAGATCGCCAGTGGTGATGTCAACATAATCATCTGTGATGTTTTGAGCCGTTAGAACGGCTGTTCCGACGGATACACCATTTTCATAGAGGGTCACGGTGTCCCCTGCCACCGGGGCTGTGGCCCCGGATCCGTTGAGGGAGACCCGAAGTGTGGGCGTGACATCCTTGGTAAGGTCGTCAGTGGCGCTGCTTCCTGTGTCCGATGCGGCAATAAGATCAACGCTTGGAGCGGCAGGCGCAGTTGTATCACCACCACCACCTCCTCCTCCGACGTTGGCGTTGATGGTGCTGACCGCGGCGGGAGCGGTGTTGCCGGCGTCGTCGGTGGCCCCGAAGCTGAAGGTGCGATTGCCGGCGGTGAGGGATGCGGCAAGGCTATTCTGGTACTGGATGTCGCGGGCGATCGCCTGGACTTCGGCGGCGCTGAGGTCGCTGTAATCGAACTTCTGGATGCTGAAGATGTTGGCGGCGTAGGCTATGTTGACGCGGACGCCGCCGACGCTGATGTCGCTGACGTCGACACTGCCTATGTCGCTGCCGTTGGCGCGCAGGGTTGTGCTGCCGAAGACGAGTTTTTCGTTGTTGCCGTCGAGTAGGCCGCCGACGGTGATGGTGAGGGCGTTGATTTTGTCCGAGGCTTCGACCACGGTGGCCTCGTCGGCATTGTCATCGAGGCTGACGGGGGCGCCGTTGGTGCTGCTGTCGCTGTGGTCGAGGCTGGCACCATCAGAAGGGTCGAGGTCGATGACCGGCGCGGTGGTGTCGGTGACGGTGACTTCGCCGCTGCTCGCATCGACCAGGGTGTTGCCGGCGAGGTCGGTGATGGTGGCGGTGACGTTGTAGACGCCGTTGAAGCCGCCGGTGAAGGCTGGACTGAGGGCGTTTTCCGCAGGGATGACGAGCGTCCAAGTGGTCGCGGTGGGGCGGGACAGATGGCCGTCGCCGACGGTGTAGGTGACGCCGTCTATGCTGACGCTGAGGCTTTCGCCGGCGGCAAGGGTGGCGGTGCCGGTGATGCTTGGGGTGGTGTCGGAAGTGGTCTGAGAGGCGACGGTGACCGGGCCGGCGGGGGCAGTGGTGTCGATGACGATGGCTTGGGTGACGGAGACCCCCGTCGGTCCTTGCTCGAAGTCGAGAAGGATGGCATCGAGGGTGTAGTTGCCGGCGTCGAGAGTGGTGCCGGAATGGTTGTAGGTCCAGGTTCCGTCGGTGCTGGGAATGATGCGAGTGCTGAGGATGGTGCTGCCACCACTGTTTTTCAGCACGAGATCGACGAAATTGTAGTAGATGGCGCTGCCCTTGAAGACCAGAGTCTGGTCGCTGGTGATGAAGTCAAAGGGCGTTCCGGTGTCGCTGCTGATGCTGTCGATGGTAATACTAAGAGGACCGGTCTTCTCGTGCTGGACGGTGGCGGTATCGGAGTAGGCGTTGCCGCCGTCATCGAGGTAGGTGGCGGTGACGTAGAGGGTGCCGTTGGCGAGGGAGCCGAGGTTGAGAGGGCTGAGAGCCCAGGCGTCGGCGGTGACACTAGTGCTGTCGACGATGGTGGTGGTGCCGTCGGTGATGCTGATGCTGAGGACGCTGCCATTGGCGAGGTTGGCGCTGATGCCTTTGATGGTGACGGCGTTGTCTTCGGTGCCGTCGAGGCTGCCGTCGTCGTTGCCTTCCCAGTCGATATCCTCAAAGATGGTGATAGCTGGGGCGGCGGGATCGATGACGAGATTCTGGGTGGCGGTGGTGCTGTTGCCGAGGGCGTCGGAACCGCTGGCGGTGACGGTGTTGGTGGCACCGGACAAGCCGCCGACAGGGAAACTTCCCGAGCTGGGGATGGCGCTGCCGGTGTCGAGCGACCAGGTGCCGCCGGTCTGGACGACGATGCCGTTGTAGGTGAAGGCATCTGAGGCGTCGCCGCCGCCGGGGTTGATGGTGACGGAGATAGTGGAGCCTTGGAGCAGATCTGTGGTGCCGTAGATGAGCGGGCTGGTGTCGGCGGTGCGGGAGCTGGAAGTGATCGACAGGGCCGGGGGAGTGATGTCGACGACGAGGGTCTGCAGGTCGTTGTCGCTGTTGCCGGCGGGGTCGCTGGCGGAGGCGCGGACGGGGATACTGCCGTTGAGGCCGTTGTCGGGGAAGCTGCCGGAGAAGGGGCTGGCGGTGGCGGTGTCGAGCGACCAGGCGCCGCCGGCGCCGACGACGGTCTTGTAGACCAGTTCGTAGCTGCCGTTGTTGTCGGCATCGAGCTCGAGGGTGAGCACGGTGCCGGCGGGGATGCCGGTGACCGTGCCGGAGATCACCGGCGTGGTGTCGGTGGTGCTGGCGGTGCTGGTGATATTGACCACGCAGGAAGTGTCGACGGTGAGTTCCGAAGTGGTGACGTCGACCTTGTCGGTGCCGCTGCGGGAAACCGTGGCGACGACCTGGTAAGTGCCGTCGGCGAGGACGCCCGAGGTGGCGGTCCAGGAGTCGCCGGTGATGCTTGGGGTGACGGAGACGCCGTTGATGGTGACGGCCAGGGTGTCACCGCCGATGTTCGTCCAGGTGCCGCTGACGGTGGGAGTGTTGTCGTTGGTGGTGAGGCTGTCGACGGCGGGTTTGTTCTGGCCGACGGCGCTGGTGCTGACGTTGTAGGCGTTGGTGGCGACGGCGGTGAATTTGGCGTGGGTGGAGAGGCCGCTGCCGAGGCTGCCGGAGTCAGGGGTGGCGCTGCCGAGGTCGACCGACCAGGTGCCGCCGCTTTGGACGGTGGCGGTGTAGACCAGGTCGGTGCTGCCGTTGTTGTCGGTGTCGACATTGATGACGATGGGGGCGCCGGCGGCGAGGCTGGTGGTGCCGGTGATCAGCGGGGTGGAATCGGTGGCGAGGTTGTCGGTGTTGATGCTCAAGGTCGGGGCGGCGGCGGCGCCGGTGGTGTTGTAGGGCTGGGAGCTGGAATCGCCGACGATGCCGCGGCCGGTGGCGCTGCCGGTGGCGACGCTGTTGGCGACGCTGACGACGATGTTGCCGGAGGAGGACGAAGTGGGGGTGACGACGAGGGTGTAGGTGTTGGCGTCGACGACGGTGAAGGTGCCCTTGGTGCCGCCGGTGACGGTGATGTCTTCCACCGTGAAATAAGTGGCGTTGTTGGCGCCGCCGTTATTGACATCGTCGCTGAACTGGAAGGTGTAGGTGACGTCGCCGACGGCGGTGCCGGGGGTGTTGTCGGTGATAGTGAGAAGGGGGGAGGGCATGTCGAGAGTCACCAGTTCGGCATCACTGAGTGTGATCGATCCATCGGGTACGGAGGCGACGACTTGGAACTGACCGTTAGCAAGAGAGTGCATTTCCGAGTTTGTGAGAGTGATGGACCAGTTGTTAGTGCCCGCCGAATACGTCGCGCCACTGGTTGTCGTCTTGGTATAGATCGTGCTTCCATTCTGTTGGATAAGAAGTGTGACGGTGGCGGACGTAGAAGAGGTTTCGCCGGATATGGTCAGCCCGGAGGCGATTTCACTGGCGATCACGTAGTTGTCGCCAGTGATGGATTTGATATCAATGATCTTGGTAGAGTTGCCGATGCTATTCTGGGCAGTGCGCACGAAGTCCACGACCCCGGTCAGGTTTCCTGCAGTATCGGTGGTGTTGGTCGGCGCGCTGACCCGGAAGTAATATGTGGTGTTGTTGCTCAGGTTGGAGGCAGTAGGAGCGCTCCAGGATCCGTCGGCATTGACGGTAGCGGTGAAGCTTTGATCAAGGGTGGTTCTTCCCGAGTCGGAGTAGATCGAGATGGTCAAGGTGGTGTTTTGAGGCAGGTCAGTAGATCCTTCAATAACCGCTCCGGCGGAAGCCCGTATCGGAGTCTGAGTCGTATTGATGATGAATGGAGCCAGCTTGTCATGGGTGACGCTGGTGTCGGTGGCGGAGATTGAAGTGCCGCTGATGGTGGCGACGACGGTGAGGACCCCGTTGTCGAGGCTGGAGAGGTCTTTGTCGGTGATCGACCAGTTGCCACTGGAGACCGAGACGCCGGTGTAGCTGAGCTCGTGGCCGTTGGCGTCGGTGATGGTGATGTCGACGGTGCTGGCGCCGGTGGCGGTGCCGGAGACGGTGACGAGATTGTCTTCGGTCATGTTGAGCCAGGCTGCGCCGCCGCCGCTGTTGCTGACCTGGGCGAAGGTGTCGGTGGTGGCGGTGGAGGTGATCGAGCTGATGGCGATGGTCGGGCTGGTGATGGTGAGCACTTGGACGTCGCTGACGGCGCCGGTGATGTCGGTGGCGCGGATGCCAACGGCGCCGACGAAGCCGCCGGAGGGGGCCTGGCCGGAGACCGGGGTGGCGCTGCCGGTGTCGAGGGTCCAGTTGCCGGAGCCATCGGGAGTGACCGAGTAGGTGACGGCATCGGAGAGGTTGCCGTCGTTGCCGGGGTCGAGGCGGACGATGACGGCGCCGCCGGCGTTGCCGGAAGTGCCGCTGATGGTGGGGGTGGTGTCGTTGCCGGAGGCGGTGGCGCCGCCGCCGCCGCTGGTGATGTCGACCGTGATCACCGGGGTGCTGGTGATGGTGAGTTCGGAGCTGCTGGTGTCGGTCACCGAGCCGCCGCGGGTGACGGTGGCGACGACTTCGTAGCTGGCGTCGGTGGCGAGGGTGGCGGTGACCTGGGCGGTCCAGGTGTTGCCGGTGATGGTCGGGGTGTAGGAGACGCCGTTGACGGTGACGCTCAGGGTGTCGCCGGGGATGTTGGCCCAGGTGCCGCTGACCAGCGGGGTGGTGTCGTTGGTGGAGAGGGTGTTGACGACGGGGCGGTTGAGGGCGGTGGCGGTGGCGCTGTTGCCGGCGGTGTCGGTGGCGGTGGCGGTGATCTTGCTCTGGGTGGAGAGGCCGCCCGAAGGCATGCTGCCGCTGCTGGGCGGGACGGTGGCGGTGTTCAGACTCCAAATGCCGCCAGTGACGGTGACGACGTAGCTGAGATCGGTGTCGCCGTCGTTGTCGGTATCGATGGCGACGGTGATGGTCTGGCCGTCGGGGAGGTTGCTGGTGCCGCTGAGAGTCGGGGTGCCGCTGATGGCGGCGGCGGGCTGGGTGATGGTGACCGTCGGCGGCGTCTTGTCGTGCAGGACGCTGGTGACGTCGACGACGTTGTTATTCGTCCCGGCATTGGCGTCCGGGTCGACGGTGGCGGTGACGGTGAGGGTGCCGTCATCGAGACCGGAGAGATCCATTCCCGTCACCGTCCAGCTGCCGTCGCCGGCGACGGTGGTGCTGCCGTTGACCGCGGTCGTGCCGTCGCTGACGCTGAGGTTGAGGGTGGTGCCGGGGAGGTATTGGGATGTGCCGGAGATGTTGACCGAGTCGTCTTCGGCGTCGTTGAGGGTGCCGCCGGAGATCGGGCTGGAGATGGTGAGGACGGGGCCGGCGGGGACGGGGTTGCTGGCGCTCATCGGCGCGGTGAAGGCGCCGAGGGAGGCGAAGGAGGCGTTCTTGTCGTAGCTGGCGCCGACGCCGTTAAGGTCGCCGTTGATCGGGCCGGGCTGGGTCTGGGTGAAGGAGACGTAGCTGACCGTGGTGTCCTTGGTGAAGCCGGCGATGCCGGTGGTGCCGCGGGGGCCGACGGTGCCGCTCTTGTCGGTGGGCGAGGGCTTGGCGAGGACGGTGGCCAGGTCGGCCATGGGGATCTTCCAGGAGACGAAGCCATCGGGCTTGCCGTCGCCGGTGAGGTCGCCGGGGCTGCCGCCGACGATGCCCGAGGGGCCCCAGTGCGGGTCGGTGAGGGCGGAGACGGCGCTGACGTTGTAGATGGCGGTGTTGGAGAAGGGGTAGACGCCGTTGTTGGGAAGCCAGCCGGTGGGAAGCGGACTGGTGGTGGTGGTGCTGGGCGAGTTGTTCAGGCCGGTGCCAGGATCGAGGAGCTTGACCGCCTGGGCGTTGTTGCGGCCGTCGACCGACATGAAGATGTCGATCTTGCCGTCGCTGTTGGCGTCCATGCCGACCACGGCGACGCCGCCGAAGTAGCTGCTGCTAGTGGGGTTGTCGATGCGCAGGCGGAAGGCGAGGTAGTCGTCGCTGGTGGCGGCGGTGCCGCGGTCGTCGTAGGCGACGTAGAAGGAGCCGTGGGCGGAGTCGCCGATGATGTCGGTGTCGGCGGCGCCGGCCTGCGAGTCGCCGTCGGGGTCCTTGCCGGAGCCGTACATCACCGCGGTCCAGCCGTCCTTGGAGCTGAGGTCGACGGTCTGGAGCAGGAAGCCATAGGACTCGAGCAGCTCGGGCGCGGCCCAGGTGCTGTCGATCCGGCCGCTCTGCTGTTCGAGGGCCCAGTCGCCGCCGAGGGAGCTGGCGCCGGTGGGGTCGTCGGAGGCGGCGACGTCGGCGCCGGTGAAGGCGGCGAAGGTGGCGACGAAGGAGGCGCTGTTCTTGGCGCTGTCGCAGCCGTAGAGGAGGATGTCGCGATCGCCGCCGAGGCCGGCACCGATGCGGGCGAGGGCTTCGCGAGACTGGTTCAAGGCGGCGCTGTCGATCAAGCGATTGCCAAGCTGGATGGCGCCCTCCTGGCCGTGGGTGATGAAGTGGACGGCGGAGGCGCCGCCGTTCTCTTCGAGCTCGGCGGCGACGGCGGCGAGGCCGTCCTGATCGGGATTGACGATGAGGAGGCGCTGCTCGCCGCCAATGGCTTGGGCGATCAATTGCCAGTCGTGGACTCGGGTATCCACCACAATGAGAGAACTCTTCGGCTCAGCTTCGAGGCTGCTCAGGGCCTCGCGAAAATCGGCGAGGCCGCTGACGTCGACGGCATCATCGGTGGCGAAGGCGCTGACCGCGGCGTATCCCTGGTGCTCGCCGAGGTATTTCGAGATTTCCTTGACCCGGTCGCTTCCGTTCTTGAGGACGAGCAGGTCCTGGTGCGCCAGCAGAGAAGCCACTGCGGCCGGGGCTTCCTTCTCGGTCGCCACCACCAGCTCGCGGGAGCCTGGGGCGTCGGGATGGTCGATGCTGTTCAAAGCCTGGGCGAGATCGGCGCTGAGCGCCGCATCAAAGAGCTGGATCTTCTCGAGACGCATGGCGAGTCCTCATCGGTTGCAGACGCTGACAGCAGTCCTCAAGGCTATTCTAAGACGATTTCGCAGCCGAAGCAAGTTTTTTTCCGCTCTGCGAAGGGCCGCAGCAAGACGTTCCGGAACAAAAGTGGCGGCGCTAAGCCTGAGCTCCGCGCCGCTGTGCTCATGTGGACTAGAGATGCTACTACAGCGTCGCGACGCTGAAATGGAAGCACGAACCCCTGCCTGCTTGAGATTTGATCTCGAGTCTGCTTCCATGTGCGGCAGCGAAGCGCTGGCAGAGGCCGACGCCGAGGCCTGAGCCGGTCTCGCCGGCTGTTCCGCGGCAGCTCTTGTGGGTGCCGTCCGAGTTCAGCTCAGCGATTTTCTCGGGAGTCAAGCCGACGCCTTGGTCGCTGACGCTGATTCGCATCCGCGATGATTCAGGATCGGCTTTAACGACTACGGTGGAGGCCGTGGGGCTGAACTTGATGGCATTGACGACGAGGTTGTGGACGAGCGACCGGAGCATGGCGGGGTCGGCGAAGACGAAGCAATCGGGGGGGGTCTCGAGACGGAGGCGTATCTGCTTGTTTTTCGCCACCATCTCGAGCAGGGAGAGGACGCTGCCGGCGAGCTCGCGGAAATCGACGCGGCAGGGAGTGTAGGCGATGCGGTCGGTGTCGAAGCGGGCCCAGTCGAGGAGATTGTCGACCAGCTCGCGGGTCTGAGTGGCGCAGCGCAGCAGGTCGCCGGCGTATTCGCCCACCGTTTCCGGCGGCAGTTCCGGGGCTTCGGCCTGGAGCAGCTCGGCCAGGCCTTCGAGAGCTGCGAGCGGGCTTCTCAGATCATGGGCGACGTGAGCAAAAAATTCGTTCTTTTGGTCATTGATGCGCCGGAGCCGGTTCTGCTCGAGCCGAAGCTCAAGCAGCTTGACCACTTGGCGAGACAGCGCTTCGAGAGCCAGGTTCTGGGCCTCGCTGAGCTGCCTTGGCTGGCTGTCGATGACGCAAAGAGTGCCGAGGGGCAGGCCGTCGGGGGTGATCAGGGATGCGCCGGCGTAGAAGCGTATCTTGGGCCCACCTGTGACCAGGGGGTTGTCGAAGAATCTTTCATCCTGAGTCGCATCCGGAACGGTCATCACGCCGTTCTGGTGGATGGCATGGCCGCAGAAAGAGACATCGCGGCTGGTTTCGCTGGCGCCAAGGCCAACTTTGGCTTTGAACCATTGACGTTCATGGTCGACCAGGCTGATCACCGAGATCGGTACATCGCAGATCTGCGAAGCCAGATGGACGATGTCGTCAAAAGATTGTTCGCACACGGTGTCGAGGATTTCGTAGGAGATCAGTTTCTCCATCCGCTGACTCTCGCAGGGCAACTTGGTCGGAGTGATCATCGTGTTGATCCTCAAAGGTGGTTCAGAGAAGGAATTCAGCCAGCCACACACCCAATATTAGTTCTAGAGGTTGGCTTCCGCAAGAGCTCGCAATCCAGATGCCTGGGAGATCACCAGTGGTTGCTGTAAGGTCAGGACCTGAAAATCGGCCTGAATTATCGCAGTGGGAGTCGCCGTCCCCATATTTTTTTTGCAAAGCCAGGTCTCCAGGCGGGAACTCCTTGCCCCAGGAAGTGCCAGATAGCAAAATTAGAATTTTTCCGAAAGAAGCCCCAAGGAGATTGCCGATGCACTTTCGCCTGCCCTTCACGCCCCTGCTCTTCGCAGGCCTGTTCAGCACCCTCGCCGCGATCTCCGCCGAGGAATCGGACAAGCTCTGGTTCGAAGGCCCCGCCGCGATCAACAAGAAAACCGGCAAGGCGAATTTCCTGGAAGCCTGCCCCGTCGGCAACGGCCGCCTCGGCGCCATGGATTGCGGCGGCGTCGACAACGAGCGCATCATCCTCAACGAATCGACGGTGTGGTCGGGCGGCCCCTACGACGCCAACAAGCCCGAGGCCTTCAAGAGCCTGCCGGAGATCCGCGCCAAGCTCTTCGCCGGCGACATCCTCGGCGCCAAGAAGGTCCTGGCCGAAAACTTCGGCTGGCGCGCCATCAACGGCAAGCGCTGGGCCGCCGACCAGTTCGGCTGCTACCAGACCCTCGGCGATCTCGAGCTGCGCTTCGACGCCGCTGGCGACGCCAAGCCGGAAGGCTACCGTCGCGAGCTCGACCTGCGCCGCGGCATCGTCAGCACCAGCTACACCCTCGCCGGCGTCAACTACCGCCGCGAGCTCCTCGCCTCCAAGCCCGACGAAGTCATCGCCCTGCACCTGACGGCCGACAAGCCCGGAGCTCTCCATTTCACCGCCGCCCTCAGCCGCCGCGAACGCGTGCAGCCCAGCCTCGACGGCCAGATCTTCGTCATCACCGGCCAGCTCGCCTGCGACCTCCCCGGCGTCGAAGGCCTGCACTACCGCGGCGAGCTCGCCGTCAAGATCAAGGGTGGCAAGCTCGAAGCGACCGACAAGGGCCTCGTGGTCAGCGGCGCCGACGAGGCGACCCTGATCGTCTCCGGCGGCACCGACATGGACTCCAAGGACTTCGCCGTCCTGCTGCGCCAGCGCCTGCAGGCGGCCATGGGCAAGGACTTCGCCGCCATCCGCGACGCCGCCGTCGCCGATCACACCTCCTTCATGGACCGCTGTCGACTTGAACTGCCCCTCGGCTCCGCCTCCAAGCTCTCCACCCCCGAACGTGTGCGCCGGGCTCAGAAGGAGGCCGATCCCGCCCTCGAGGCTCTCTACTTCCACTTTGGCCGCCACCTCCTCGTCTCCGGCTCGCGCCCCGATTCCCGCCTGCCCAACAACCTGCAGGGCATCTGGGCCGAGGAGACCGACACTCCCTGGCGCGGCGACTTCCACTCCAACATCAACGTGCAGATGAACTACTGGCCGGCGGAATCGACCGGCCTCGGCGACTGCCACCTGCCCCTCATCCGGCTCATCGAGCTGACCTCGAAGAGCGGTGCGGTGACCGCGAAATCCTACTACGACGCCCCCGGCTGGCTCTGCTACCACACCCAGAACCCCTGGGGCTACTCGGCTCCCTCCAACCTCGACGCCGGCTCCGGCTCCACCTGCGGCGCCTGGCTGGCCCAGCACATCTGGACCCACTACGACTACAGCCGCGACCTCGTCTTCCTGCGCCAGTACTATCCGGTGCTCAAAGGCTCGGCCCAGTTCCACGCCGCCACCCTGGTCGAAGACCCCAGGTCCAAGACCCTGGTCACCGCCCCCTCCAACTCGCCCGAGAACGCCTACCTCATCCCCGGCGGCAAGGGCCGCAGCTCTCTCTGCGTCGGCGCCACCTACGACCTCCAGATCATCCGCGACCTCTTCATCAACACCGCCGCCGCCGCCCGCCTCCTCGGCGTCGACGCCGATTTCGCCGCCGAGCTCGACGCCAAGCGCGCCCGCCTCGCCCCCACCAAGCTCAACGCCGCGGGCCGCATCATGGAATGGCAGGAGGACTTCGAGGAGACCGAGATCCACCACCGCCACAGCTCCCACCTCTGGGGCCTCTTCCCCGGCACCGAGATCAATCCCACCACCCCCGAACTCATTGCCGGCGCCCGCAAGTCCCTCGAACGCCGCGGCGACGCCTCCACCGGCTGGTCGATGGCCTGGAAGGCCAACTTCTGGGCCCGCCTCGGCGACGGCGACCATGCGCTGAAATTGGTCGACATGATCATCGGCCGCGGCGCCCCCAACCTCTTCTGCCTGCACCCGCCCTTCCAGATCGACGGCAACTTCGGCGGCACCGCCGCCATCGCCGAGATGCTGCTGCAATCCCACGACGGCAGCCTCTCCCTGCTCCCCGCCCTCCCCTCCTCCTGGACCAGCGGCAAGGTCAGCGGACTGCGCGCCCGCGGCGGCTACAGCGTCGACCTCTCCTGGTCCGGCGGCAAGCTCGCCGAAACCCGCATCCGCGGTCCCGCCGGCAGAATCAAGGTGCGTCAGGCCGGCAAGCTCGAGGAAGTCGAAGTCCCCGCTTCCGGAGAACTGATTCTGAGATCAAGATGAGACAGGGTCGATCCGAAGTTGTGAGAAATCAGTAAGATCCTGCATCTATTTCAGTAAGATCGGCAATTTTCAATTAAATGTTCTTCGATAGCTTGGATGATATCAGACAAGTTTTTGGAGAATGGGAATGGCCGTCGTCCTTCGCAATGACTTCATCGAGATGGAAGTTTCGCCCGAGCTCGGCGGCAAGATCAGCCGCCTTTGCGATCGCCGCACCGGCCGCGACTGGCTGTGGAAGAATCCCCACCTGCCGATGCGTCCGCCGCAATACGGCGAGTCCTATGTCGAAAAGATCGACTCCGGCGGCTGGGACGAAATCTTCCCCTCGGTGTCGCCCAGCCGAGCCGGCGGTTTCGACATTCCCGATCACGGCGACCTCGTCGGCCTGCCTTGGGAAGTGATCGAGCAGAGCGACAAGATGCTGTTTCTCGGCTGCGACACTCGCTTCGCCGAGTGCCGTTTCGAGCGCTGCATCACCTTGGAAAACGAACGGGTGACCTTCGAATACATCCTCAGCAACTGCTCGGACAAGACCGTCCCCTGGCTGTGGTGCGCCCACCCGCTGATCGCCCTCGAAGCCGGCATGCGACTGTCGCTGCCCTTGAACACGCCGATGAGCCTCAAGGGCGGCGTCGGGGTGGTGCCGGAGGAGTTTTCCTGGCCGCTGTTGGAGCGCAACGATCTGCCCTCGCTCGATCGCATCCCCGATCCCGATGCGCCGGGTTTCCGTCCCTTCGCCGCCAAGATCTTCAGCGAGGCCAATGTCCTCAGCCGCTTCAGCATCTTCAGTCCTGATCAAGCCTCGGTGCTGCGCTTCGCCTGGAACTGGCGCGACACGCCCTTCCTCGGCCTCTGGCTCAACTGCCGCGGCTGGTCGGGCTGCGGCTCGGCGCCCTACTTCAATCTCGGCATCGAACCTGCGACTGCTCCCTGGGATGATTTGGCCGACGCCATCACCGACGGCAGCGCCCGCAGCCTCGCCCCCGGGGACGTCCGCCAGTGGTCCTTCGAAATCCGCTTGGAGTCCTGCTTATGAAGCCCTACCTGCAGTTCGACGGCCTCGGCCGCACCTTCCCCGGCGTCGTCGCGCTCGACGGCGTCAGCTTCTCCGCCCGCAGCGGCTCGGTGCATGCCCTGATGGGCGAAAACGGCGCCGGCAAAAGCACCCTGCTGAAGATCCTCGCCGGCGCCCAGCCGCCGACTTCCGGACGCGTCATCCTCGACGGCCAGCCGGTGAATTTCCGCGGCACCGCCGAAGCCCTCAAGGCCGGCGTCGCGGTGATCTACCAGGAGCTCCACCTCGTGCCGGAATTGCCGGTGATGGAGAACATTCTCCTCGGTCACGCACCCTCGACCTTCGGCTTCATCCGCCGCGGCGCCATGCGCCAACGCGCCGCCGAACTGCTGAAGGAACTCGGCGAAGAAGGCATCGACCCGGAGACCAAGACCGGCCTCCTCTCCCTCGCCCAACGCCAGATGGTCGAGATCGCCAAGGCCCTCGCCTGGGACGCCAAGGTGATTGCCTTCGACGAGCCCACCTCGTCGCTCAGCGCCCGCGAAACCGACAAGCTGATGGAAGTCATCGCCAAGCTGCGCGACGCCGGCCGCTGCATCTTCTACGTCACCCACCGCATGGAAGAAGTCTACCGCATCTGCGACGCGGTCACTATCCTCCGCGACGGCCGCCACGTCGCCACTCATCCCGAGCTGAAAAGCGTCAGCCGCGACGAGCTGGTGAAGCAGATGGTCGGCCGCGAAGTTCAGGACGTCTTCAACCACAGCCCGCGGCAAGTCGGCGCTGTCCGTCTCGAAGCCAAGGGACTGCTCGGCAAAGGCCTCAGCCGTCCCCTCGATTGCAGCGTCCGCGCCGGCGAAATCCTCGGCTTCTTCGGCCTCGTCGGCGCCGGTCGCACCGAGCTGATGAAGCTGCTCTGCGGCATCGAAAAACGCCGCGCCGGCCAGGTTCTTCTCGATGGCCAGCCGCTGCCGGCGGGACAAGTCGCCGCGGCGATCCGCGCCGGCTTGGTTTACGCTCCGGAGGACCGCAAGGCCGAAGGGATCATCCCGATCGCCTCGGTGCAAGAGAACATGCACCTCTCCGGACGCTGGCGCCTGAAGGCCGGAGGCGCCTTCATCGCGTCGAAAAAAGAAGCCGAAATCACCCGCGATTTCACCGCAAAACTCGGCATCCGCACCCCCGGTCCCTGGCAGGAAATCCGCCTCCTCTCCGGCGGCAATCAGCAGAAGGTCATCCTCGCCCGCTGGATGAGCGGCCCGGTCAAAGTCTATCTCCTCGACGAGCCGACCCGCGGCATCGACGTCGGCGCCCGCGCCGAGATCTACAAGCTGATCCAGACCCTCGCCGCCGAAGGCGCCGCGGTGATCGTCGTCAGCTCCGACCTGCCCGAAGTCCTCGGCCTCTCCGACCGCCTTTGCATCATGCGCCAGGGCGCTCTCGTCGCCGAGCTGCCGCGCGCTGAATTCCATCCAGAAGCCATCCTCAAAACCGCCCTTCCCGTTGAAATGGAGACCGTCTCATGAGCACTGAAACCTCCTCCGCGCCGAAGCGCCCGAAATTCCGCCATCTCGAACAGCTCAGCATGGCCATCGTCTGCATCCTGGTCATGGGCTGCGCCTGCATTTTCGTCGACGGCTTCGCCACCATCGGCAACGCCACCGGCATGCTGCTCACCATGTCGATCGTCGGCATGCTCTGCTGCACCATGCTCTTCTGCCTGGCCAGCGGCGATTTCGACCTGTCGATCGGCTCGGTCGTCGCCCTTGCCGGGGTCTCGGCTGTCTGCGTCGCCAACGCCCAGCACAGCGTCGTCCTCGGGGTCTGCGCCGGCGTCGGTGTCGGCGGTCTCATCGGCCTGCTCAACGGCAGTGTCGTCGCCTATTTGAAGATCAACCCGCTGATCACCACCCTCGCCACCATGCAGGCGGCGCGCGGCCTCGCCTACATCGCCGGCGACGGCAAAACCGTCACTGCCTCGGAGGACTTCGCCAAGCTCGGCGGCAGCCTGTCGATCCCCTGGGGTTCCGGCCACATCTCGATCGGCTACTCGGTGCTGGTGATGCTCGCCCTGCTGGTGATCTTCGGCGTCGTCCTGCACTACAGCGTCTTCGGCCGCTCGGTCCTCGCCCTCGGCGGCAACGAAGAGGCCGCCCGCCTCGCCGGCATCCCGGTGAAACGCACCCGCCTGATGGTCTTCGTCCTGCAGGGCCTGGTCGCCGGGCTCGCCGGCGTCCTCCTCGCCGCCCGCCTGCAGACCGGCGACCCCAAGGCCGAAGTCGGCCTCGAGCTGAAAGTGATCTCCGCCTGCGTCCTCGGCGGCGTCGCCCTCACCGGCGGACGCGGCAGCATCTTCGCCGTCATCTGGGGCATGTTGATCATGGGCACGGTGCAGCGCGCCATGGACCTGCAGCAGATCGGCATCTACTGGCAGTTCCTCATCACCGGCAGCATCCTCCTCGCCGCCGTCATCATCGACCGATTCAAAAGCAAGCTCGGGTGAGGTGGAATTCAAAATTCCAGATTCAAAATTCAATATAACAGCAACAAAATCAAGCAATAAAAAATGAAAAAACGCACCAGTGCGTCAACCGTCAACTCCGGATTTTTGGATGAATAACTCTCATGACCCCGTCCTCCGCCTGCGACAGGCCTTCGGACAAGAAGCCAGCCTGATCGCCGCCGCCTCCGGCCGCCTCGAGATCCTCGGCAACCACACCGACTACAACGAAGGATTTGTCCTCTCCTGCGCCGTCGAACAGCGCTGCCAGGTCGCCTTCGCCGTCGCCCCCGGCGACAAGTGCCTGGTGTGGAGCGAAGACCTCGATGAAGCGATCGCCTTCCGTCTCGACCAGGCCGGCGACTTCGAGCCGCGCCGCTGGGGCGGCTATGTCCGCTGCGTCGTCGATCAACTGCTGCGTCGCGGCGTCAAGCTCAAGCCTTTCGCCGCCGCGATCCGCTCCAGCGTGCCCCTCTCCGCCGGAATGAGCAGCTCCGCCGCCCTCGAAGTCGCCTTGATCACCGGCCTCCTCAAGCTCAGCGGCGCCGAGCTCAGCCCCGGCGACATCGCCCGTGTCGGCCAGGCGGCGGAAAGCGCTGCCACCGGCGCCCGCACCGGCCTGATGGACCAACTCACCTCCTGCCTCGGCCGCCCCGATCAACTCGTGCTCTCCGAATACCGCGGCCTCTCGGTCCGCCATGTCGCCATGCCCGCCGGCTACGCCTGGGTCGTCGTCGACTCTGGCGAGAAGCACGACCTCAGCCAGGAATACAACCAGCGCCGCGCCGCCTGCGAACGCGCCGCTGCGGTCCTCGCAAAACTCGAAGCCGGCGTCAGCACCTTGCGCGACGTCTCGCCGGACACCCTCGAGCGCCACGCCGCGGCCATCGGCGAGGATCTGCCCTTCGCCCGACATGTGGTGGAGGAATGCGACCGCGTCTTGCGCGGCGAAAAGCTGCTGCTCGCCGGCGACGTCACCGCCTTCGGCCAGCTCCTCTTCGATTCGCACCTCAGCTCGCAGAACAACTTCCGCAATTCCTGCCTCGGCCTCGACCGCCTCGTCGGCTTCGCCCGCCAGGACCGCCGCTGCCTCGGCGCCCGCCTCTCCGGCGGCGGCTTCGGCGGCGTCAGCATTCACCTCGTCAAAGCCAGCGACGCCGAGGCCTACGCCGCCGACATCACCAAGGCCTTCACCCGCGACGGCAAGCAGCCCTGGCACACCATCGCCCGCATCGGCGGTGGACCCAGCGTGGATGAATTAAGAATTAAGAGTTAAGAGTTAAGAATGAAGCGGCAACAATCAGCTGCCTCTTCGCTCTTGGTTCGATTCTTAAAACTCCCAATTCCCAAGTGCTCAGTATCTTCGCTCTAGCTCATCGTTCAATTCTTAACTCTTAACTCTTAACTCTTAACTCTTAACTCTTAACTCTTAACTCTTAACTCTTAACTCTTAACTCTTAACTGCTCAGGAGCTCCCCCATGAACCTCATCCGTTTCGCCACGACCGCCCTCTGCCTCGCCTCCTTCGCCTTCGGCTGCAAGAAGGCCGATGAACAAGCTGCCGGCCCGGCCAAAACCCGCATCGGCTACATCGTCAAAGACGCCACCGGTGAATGGTTCCAGAACGAAATTCGCTTCGCCAAAGAAGCAGCTGCCAAGGACGGCTTCGAGATCATCGCCATGCCCGCCCCGGACGGCGGCGCCGTGATGAACGCCCTCGATGCCGTCGCCAACAAGGGCTGCCAAGCCACGGTTTTGTGCTCGCCCGACGTCAAGCTCGGCCCTGCCATCGTCCGCGCCTGCCAGGAGAAGAATCTCAAGCTGATCACCGTCGACGACCAGCTCGTCGGCGCCGATGGCAATCCCCTCGCCAGCGTCCCCCACCTCGGCATCTCCGCAACCGAGATCGGCAAACTGGTCGGCACCTCGCTCTACGACGAAGCCGTTAAGCGTGGCTGGAAGCTGGAGGAGACCGGCGTGCTTGCCCTCACTCACGAGCAATTGCCGACCGCCATCGCCCGCGTCGAAGGCGCCATCGCCGGACTCGGCGCCAAAGGCTTCGCCGCCGCCCGCATCTTCAAGGTCGCCCAGCCCGAACAGACCATCGCCTCGGCCAACGCCGCCGCCGAAACCGTGCTGCAAAAACACCCCGAGATCAAGCACTGGCTGATCTGCGGCATGAACGACGACGCCGTCCTCGGCGGCGTCCGCCGCTTCGAAAAAGACCTCGCCGCCACCGACATCATCGGCATCGGCATCAATGGCGATGCCGCCGCCCTCGCCGAGTTCACCGCCGCCAAGCCCACCGGTTTCTTTGGAACCATCCAGCTCGAAGCCCGCAAACACGGCGAAGACACCGCCCGCCTCGCCTTCAAATGGGTCAAGGAAGGCGTCGCACCGCCCGCCGCCACCCTCACCGTCGGCCGCTTGATGACCCGCGACAACTTCCGCGAGGTCCGCAAAGAGCTCGGCCTCGAATGAAGAATCTCAATCCGACGGCATTTTCAGCCGATCATCTCAAGGACTGAACCATGCACATCCTCGTCACCGGCGGCGCCGGTTACATCGGCAGCCACACCTGCATCGAACTGCTCGGCCGCGGCCACCGCGTCACCGTCCTCGACAACCTGTGCAACTCCAGCACCGTTTCGCTCGACCGCGTCCAGCAGATCTGCGGCCAACGCCCCGCCTTCGTCCAGGCCGACCTGCGCGACCGTCCGGCCCTCGAAAGCCTCTTCGCTGAAGCCGCAAAAAGCGGCGGTTTCGACGCCGTCATCCATTTCGCCGCCCTCAAGGCCGTCGGCGAATCCGTCGCCCAGCCGCTGCGTTATTACGAGAACAACATCTCGGGCTCGATCACTCTCTTCGAAGTGATGGAGAAACACGGCTGCCGCCGCCTCATCTTCTCTTCCTCCGCCACCGTCTACGGCCTGCCCGAAAAACTGCCGATCAGCGAGTCGGAATCGATCAAGCCGACCAACCCCTACGGCCACACCAAGTCGATGATGGAACAGGTGCTCCTCGACACCGCCGCCGCCCACGCCTGGAACGTCACCCTGCTGCGCTACTTCAACCCGGTCGGCGCCCACCCCAGCGGCCTGATCGGCGAAGATCCGGAATTCCCCAACAACCTGATGCCCTTCGTCGCCCAGGTCGCCGCCGGACGCCGTCCCAAGGTGACGATTTTCGGCGACGACTGGCCGACTCCCGACGGCACCGGTGTGCGTGACTACCTGCACGTCTGCGACCTCGCCGCGGCGCACGTCGACGCCCTCGAAAAAGCCGCGCCCGGCGCCGCCACCGCGATCTACAACGTCGGCACCGGCACCGGCTATTCGGTGAAGGAGATGATCGCCGCCTTCGAAGTCGCCTGCGGCCACCCCGTCCCCAGCGTCATTGGTCCCCGCCGCGACGGCGACGTCCCGACCGTGGTCGCCGAAGCCTCCCTGATCCGTCAGCGCCTCGGCTGGGAAGCCAAGCTCGGCCTGCAGGAAATGGTCCGCGACGCCTGGAACTGGCAGCGCCGCAATCCGATGGGCTTCAAGGGAGCTTTGTTGGATTGAGGCTCAAGGCCGGGCGTTGAGTTTTTCGACCAGCTGGTTATGGAGGCGGGTGCGTTCTTCGAGGAGTTTCTGGGATTCCTCGAAGCGGAGCAGGAGGGCGCGGTATTGCGCCTCGTTGCGGGCGTTCTCGGCGCTGCCGGCGATCAGCTTGGCCTCAATCTCGGCGATGCGGGCGTCGCGTTCGTCACTGGCCTTCTGCCAGGCGGCGTTTTGCTGTTGGAGTCCGAGCCGCTCGGCGGCAAGGGCCGCTTTCTCCTCTTCGACTTGGCGCAACCTGGCGCGGGACTCGCTGCCGGAGCGGCTGCTGGCGCCAAGCTGGGAGCGGAAGCTGGCGAGATCGGCGGCCAGAGACGTTTTTTCGGCCTCGAGCCGGGCCGCCTCGTGCCGCAGCCGCTCATGCTCGGCCCGGCCCTGGCCGAGCTGGCTCTGCAAGGCGGCGTTCTCCTGCCATTGCAAGAGGCAGAGGAGGCCCAGCAGCAGGACCCCGAGGGCGTTGATCAGGTGCAGCCTCTTCATGGCGTCGCCGGCTCGGTGGCGAGCGAGGCCTGGTCGATGCCGGCGCGGCGGACCAGGTCGAGCAGGGCGCTGACCTGGCGGTGACGGGCTTCGGCGTCGGCGCGGACCAGGACGCGAAGGCGGGGATTGGCGAGGCGGGCCTGGCTTAGGCGGGTGAGAAGCTCATTCGGGGCGATCGGGGTCTCACCGTGGAAGAAGGCGCCGTCGGCGTCGACAGCGAGGACGAGGAGGTCGCGGGGGGTCTCGGTGACGGCGGCGCTGGCGGGGGGCAGTTCGACCTTGTGGCTGCTCATCTGGATGATTTTGAGGCTGGCGAGCATGAAGGCGGCGAGGAGGAAGAACATGATGTCGATCAAGGGGATGATTTCGATCCGGGCTTCCGGCTCGCGGGGGAGCTTGCTGCCGAGGCGGACCGGCATCAGAGTGCCTCGCGGGAGGCGTCGCCGGCGGCTTGGAGGGCGCGGCGTCGTGAGAAGTCCTCGAGGTCATGGCCGTGGTGCTTGGCGGCTTCGACCAGCAGTTCGGCGTGGTTGATGCTGCGTTCGAGGCGGGCTCTGAGGGTGCCGAGTCGGCGGTTGAAGTAGTTGTAGGGCAGGAGGCAGAGCATCGCGATGCCGAGGCCGAAGGCGGTGGCGATGAGGGCTTCGCCGATGCCGCTGCCTAGCTTGATTGCGGCGATCTCGCCTTGGCCGACGAAGGAGAAGCTGCCCATGATGCCGATCACTGTGCCGAGGAGGCCGAGCAGGGGGGCGAGGGTGATGAAGGTGCTGAGGATCCAGAGCCGTGCCTCGGCCTTCTCGAGCTCATCGGAGGCGCGCAGCTGCATCGCGCCGAGGAGCGAGCTGTGGGCGTGGACGATGCCTTCATGGACGGTGGCGAGGAAGGGGTCGTCGCTGCCCTGGCTGAGTTCGCGGGCTTCGTCGAAGCGGCCGGCGCCGAGGGCGGCGAAGACGCGTTCGAGCTGGCGTTCCGAGCTGCGGCGGCTGTGTTGGCGCCACCAAAAGCTGCGCTCAAGGATGACCACCACCGCCATCAGGCAGCAGAGGAGGATGGGGATCATGATCGGGCCGCCCCGCACGAGAAAGTCGTAGGCGGCGTTGGCTAAGATTGGGCTCATGGTTTTTTCTCGCGCAAGAGGAACTGGAAGGTCATGGTGTAGCGGCGTTCCTCGCCGTGTGAGAAGCGCCATTCCTCCCGGATGACGCGGAGGACTTCGCGGTTGAGGAGTTCCCAGCGGCAGGGAGAGCTGAGGCGAACATCGGTCATCCTGCCGTTTTTGTCGACTGTGATCTCGGCTCGGATCTCGCCCTCCTGACCGCGTTCGCGGGCGAGCCGCGGGTAGCGAGGCATTTTCTGGGCCCCCTCGCCGATGCCGGGGAGCAGGAGGATCGGGCCGCGGGGCTGCTCCGGCCGGGGCTGAGCTTTCTCGCGCGCCGCGACAGCCTGCTTCGGTGCGGGTGCGACACTTCGCGCTTTGAGCTCAAGCAGGGGAGGGGCGGCGAAGGCGGGCAGCGGCGGCAAGCGGCCGGGCGCTGGCGCCGACGACGCCGGAGGCAGCGGGGAAGGGGCGGCGAAGCTTGGCCGGGGCGTCGTGGTCTCGGCGGAAGGTGCCGGGGCGCCGTCGAGGCCTTCATCGAGCTTGATTTCGATGCGGGAGGGCGGCGGCACCGCAGCGGGGGGTGGGGCGGCGCCGATTCCCAGAGCGCGAGGGGCTGCGAAGCTGAAGAGGCCGATGGCGAGCAGCCCGAGCCAGAGAACGAAGGTGCCGAGAGGCAGCCAGGCCGAATCGCCGCTGCTCGACTCCCACCCATTTCCGGACTGCCTGCTGCTCTTCATCGGGGCCGCCTTTACTCTGCTTTCTGACTGGATTGCCGGATCCAGCGCCGGCCGGTGAAGATAGCACAAAGCTGCGGACGGGCTTGCCCGCTTTTTCAGCGACTGCCGGGGCCGAGAGCCATTTCCAGTGCCTGGCGGGTGTCGGGCGAGTCGTGGAGCTGGAGGGAGCGGCGGAGATGTCCGACGGCCTCGTCGCGCAGGCCCATCTGGAGCTGCAGAAGTCCGAGGTTGTAGAGAAGACGGGCGTTGTCCGGGTCGCGCTTGGCTGATTCCAGGAAGGAGGCGAGGGCGCCTTTGCGGTCGCCGCTCTCGTTGAGGAGCAGGGCGAGGGAGTAGTGCAGGGCGGCGTTGCCGTCTTCGCGCTTGATCGCTTCGCGGAAGGCGGCGGCAGAGTCGCCGGGGCGTCCGAGCGCGTGGTAGAAGTGGGCCAGGGTTTCGAAGCCGCCGGCGGAGTTGTCCCAGCTGGCTGCGCGCTTCATCCACAGCTCGGCCTCGCCGAGCTTGCCCTGGCTGCGCAGGTATTCTCCTTGGCGCAAGGCGCCGGGAGGCTGGTCGCGGACCCAGAGGAGCTGGGTTTCGATCTCCTGACGCTCCGGCGAGTCGGCGGCCAGCTCAGGCAGGAGGGCCCAGGCGGCATCGATGCGCACCATTTTGACGGGATCCTTGAGGAGCGGGCGGATCAAGGCGCGGCCGCCGGGAGCCGCAACCAGGCCGCGGATGCCGGCGGAACGGACCAGCGGGTGGGGGTGGCCTAGGGCTTCGCGCATTTCAACCTGCACCGCTTCCGTGGCGGCGGCGGGCGAAAGGAGGCTGAGGAGCGCGGCGCGCCAGGCCGGGATCTTCTCGTTCTTCAGTGCCTCCAGCAGGCCCGGCACCATCTGCGGATGGTAGTCCCGGCCGGCAGCCACCGCCGCGGCGCGCTGCCTGTCATGACGGCGCTTCGGAGACTCGAAGCCGGGACGCTTCTTCACTTCGGCGAGAGCCCAATCGACGCTTTTGTCGCTGTGGCAGCGGTTGCAGGCGTTGGGGACGCCGAGATCCTTGCTCATCTGAGGGTCGGGGCAGGTGAAGCCGTGATCGCGACGGGGATCGCGGACCATGTATTTGGTCTCGGGCATGTGGCAGTTGACGCAGAGATTCCCTTCCGAGCCGGCGGCGTGGCCGGAGTGGCTGAGGGGGTCGATCGGCTGGGCTCCCATCTGGGGGCTTTGGCCGTGGCATTGCAGGCAGAGAGAATTGTCTTTGATTGGCAGTCGGGTCTTGCCAGAATGGGGGTCGTGGCAGTGCAGGCATTGGACGCCGGCGTGGTGCATGCGGCTCATCAGGAAGGATCCGTATTCGAAGTCTTCGTCGAGGATCTGGCCGTCGACGTGGTAGACGCCGGGCGCGTCGGCGAGCACCGGGCGGTGCGCGTCGAAGAAATCCTGGCCCGGCCGGGGATCGCCGTCGAAGACTTCGCGGCGGGAGTGGCAGGAGGCGCAGGTCTGGGTGCTGCGGGCGAAGTCGCCTTTCATCGACAAGGGTTTTTCCGCCGGATTTTTCAGGTGCGCCTCGAGGCCGCTGTGGCATCGGGCGCAGGAGATGCCGAGCTCGGCGGCGCGGGTGTCGAAGCAGTCCTTGTCGCCGTCGTAGCCTTTGACGAAGCCGGTGGTATGGCATTCGAGGCACTGGCTGTTGGCGCACATTCCGCGGTTGAGCCAGTGTCCCCATTCCTCCGGCTGACGGTCCTGGCCCTCGAAGACGTCAAACCACTCGCGCCTGCCGGTGTCGAGGGCCATGCCCACCGCCTGCAGGCGTCCGCCCGGATAGGGTGCGAGGAACTGCACCAGCGGGGCGACGCCGATCACCAGCTTGCCTTCGCTGCTCCAGCTGCGGCCGTCGCGGTGACGGGTGTCGAGCCGGAGGATCCCTTTGTCGAAGTGCATCCGGCTGGTGAAGGACTGGTGTTCAAGGATTTGTTCCGGGGCGAAGGCTGCCTGGTCTTTTTCGGTGGTGGCGCGGCGCAGGGCGTGCGCGTGCTGGGAGCCGCTCCACGATTGGAATTGCGCCGCGTGGCAGGATGCACACGCTTTCGCCGCGCCGTCGAGAGCTTCGGGGGCTTCAAGGACCGGCGGCGGCAGCGACTTCGCCAGTTCCGCCGGGCGGGCGGGCGCCGCCGCCGGCGCCGGAGGAAGCGCCTTCTCCTTGCAGGAGACGAGAAGGAATAAGCAGAGCACTAGAGGGTTTGTGAGTCGCATGAGCTGGTCCTGGGATGATGGGGGAATTTAGCATCGGGGGTGATCTCTTCTTCATCGACCGGGGCGCGGCGCCCACGCCCGCTTGAGTTTTGGGAGCTGCTTTGGATTTTGGAAGGTGCTTGTTGTGCCATTTGTGGCCGTCTGGCTTTCTTCGCGTCTTCGTTCCCTCGAGTGATACGGGTCGGAATTTTGCGACGTGTATCACGCCGAATTGAGCTTGGATTAAGATGCATTCAAGCTGCTTTTCAGGGACTCAGGTAGTCAAAGCAATCCCTCGCTCCCTAGTTCCCGCCTCCCTAAGCTGTGATCCTGAAATCGAGTGAGACTGGTCGAGATTTTGTAGGATCGGCAAGGGGAAACCCTGCATTTTCTCGGCAGGCGGCATAATTCTTCCCGCCGCCGCGTCAATTTCCCTATGATCTCCGCTCGAACAAGAAGGACTCCGCCATGACCTTGCTCCTCTCCGCCCTGCTTCTTTGCGCTCCCGCCCCTTCGCAGGCTGACGCCGCCCCCCTCAGCGCCGCGGCTCCGGCCGATCCGGATTTCGCCAGCCTGAGCCTCGACGAAGCGGGCCTGCGCTTCAACAACTGGACTCTTGATCTTTCCCGGCGCATCGTCGAGAAAGACGCCCGCTCCATCGACGCCGCTGTCGACCGCATCTTCGCAGCCTACGAGCTGCTCAGCAAGCGCTTCCCAGAGAGACAGCCCAGATGGGATGACGACCTGATCCAGAGCGTCGCCGGCTTTTCCTGGACACGCCTCGAGCCGATCGTCCGTCGTCGCCTCGAGCAAATGAAGGCCAACAACGAGAAGGCCCAGTGGTCGGCCGCCGGGCAAGCCTGGCGCGAGCACGCATGGGACGGCAAGGACGCAGTCTTCGCCGGGCCCCTTCTCGGCGGCGGCGAAGTCGACGTCGCCAAGGATTACAAGGGCAAATGGACTCTGGTCCAGGTCTGGGACATGGGATGCGGCCCTTGTGTCCGCGAGATTCCCCACATCCAGGCGATGGTCAAGAAGATGGGAGACAAGGCTCCGCAGGTCATCGGCGTCTGCCTCGACGCTGATTTCCGTCGCGATGAAGTCGCCCCCTTCCTGGCTCAGCGCAAAGTCGCTTGGCCGCAGATCTTCGACGGCAAAGGCTTCCGGGGCAAGATCTGCACCGATTACAAGATCCGCTCGATACCCACCGTCTTCCTTGTCAATCCGGAGGCCAAGATCGCCGGTCTCATCCAGCAGGACACCTTTGACTGGGCGGTCGAGCGCCACATAAAGCACTACGAAGAGCGCAAGGCGGCGATCAAGCCTTGATGGCCTGGATCGAGATCTTCGCGATGATCCCAGCCTGACGGCAGATCACGGGCGGAGCTTCCGCCAGATCGCCGCCGCCGGGACGAGGCCGGCGAGGAAGAGGACGGAGAGGTGGGCCTGGGGCAGGTCCCAGTGGTTGCCGAGGACGAAGGCGGGGAGGACGGCGGCCAGGGCGAGCAGGGGGGCGAGCCAGAAGCGGGGGGCGAAGTCGCGGCTGAAGCGGCGGGCGGCGAGGGCGGGCAGGATCAGGCAGCCGAAGGTGTAGAGGACGCCGGCGCTGACCAATGAGACCCCGAGAACGAGCCCGGCGAAGAAGGCGAAGGCGAATTCGAGGCGATGCACCGGCAGGCCCTGGGCCAGGGCCTGGGGACGATCGGCGAGAACCAGGCAGAGCGAGTGGCGCCATTCGAAGGAGAAGACGAAGAGAAAGGCGACCAGCAGGCCCTGGCAGAGCATCTCGCCGTGGCTGCTGCCCAGGACGGTGGAGGCCAGCACCGCCGCGATCTGATTGCTGGCTTCGGGGCTGCGGCTGAGGCAAAGGGCGGTGCCGGCGGCGCCGACCAGATAGATCCAGCCGGTGACCCCTTCGGGATGGCGGCGGCCCGAGTCGCTGCAGAAGGCCCAGAGGCAGCAGGGCAGGGCGGCGAGACTGGCCAGCAGCATCGGCATCCAGCGCAGCTGGTCGCAATCGAGACAGGCGCCGCCGGCGAGGCCGAGGGCGCCCGCCGCCGCGACGCCGAAGGTCGCCGCCTGGGTGCAGGCGACGCCGATGAAGATCTGGGCGCGGGCGACCAGGCCGACGCCGAGCAGGGCGAGGCCGGCGGCGAGCAGCCAGGCCGAGAGATAGGTGTCTTGGAAAAGCCCCCAGGTGTCGATGAAGGCGCGAAGGATTTCAGTCATCGGCGGGCTCCTGCCTGCCGATGACGAGGCGGCGCCAGGAGGCCTCGGGATAGGCTTGGTGATGATGGCTGACCAGGACGATGCTGATCCCTTCGGCGCGCAGGGATTCGATCAGGGAGCGGAGGCGGCGGCGGGCTTCGGCGTCGAGGCCGGCCTCGGGTTCGTCGAGGAGAAGGAGTTCGGGGCGGCGGACCAGGGCCCGGGCGATCAGGACGCGGCGGAGCTGGCCGCCGGAAAGCTGGTGGCAGTCGCGTCCGGCGAGGTCCGTCGCCTCGACTTGCGCCAGGGCTTCTTCGATGCGGCGGCGGGGCTGATCGGCTGCCGCCGCGCCGAGCAGGCCGAGTCCGACGAATTCGGCGACGCGGCTCGGGGTGTCGGCGTCCCAGCTGGAATCCTGGGGGACGAAGCCGCAGCGGCGGCGTTCGAGGCGGCAGCTGCCGGCGAGGGGGGCGACCTGTCCGGCGAGGGTCTTGAGGAGGGTGCTCTTGCCGCCGCCGTTGTTGCCGAGGACGAGCCAGGACTCGCCGCGTCGCAGGACCCAGTCGAGGGGTCCGAAGACCGGCTGTCGATAACCCAGGACCAGCCCTGAGCATTCCCCGAGAATGTCACTCATCCGCACCCGACTCCTGAAATTTTGCCAGGCGCCAAGCTAGGCGCGGATCGCTTTTCTGCTTCCCGGCGCGGCCTCATTTGGCCAGGGCTTTCGCCAGGCCGTCGAGATTGTGCCGCAGGCTCTTGAGATAGCTGTCGCAATCGGCCAGGCCGCCGCACTGGTGGCACATCGGCACCGCGGGGATGCCGGCCTTGTCGTGGACGAGGCGGATGATCTTTTCGGGGAAGTAGGGGCCGGCCAGGAGGGCCTTGGCCTTGCCGCCCTGATAGGTGTCGATCAGCTTCTTCAGATGGGCGGTGCTGGGCGGCACTCCGGGCTCGGACTCGAGGGTGTCGACGACTTTCAGGCCGAAGCGTTCGGTCAGGTAGATGTAGAAGTCGTGGTCGACCAGCAGGCTGGCTCCCTGGGCCGGGGCGAGGCTGGCGATCCAGCCGCCGGCGGCCGGATCGCGGCGCAGCTCCTCGTCCTTGCCGGCGATCAGCAGCGCCGCGACGCCTTCGTCGCCGCGGGCGGCGCAGAGCTTTTCCCCGACCATGGCGGCCAGGATCTCGTGGCGCCAGGTCTTGAAGTTGGCGTCGAAGGCATCCTTCTGCGCCGGGCGCAATTCGGCGAGGCGCTGGCGCAGGCCTGCGGCGACGCGGAGGCCGTTGACCGGGTCGAGGAGGTAGTGGGGGTTGCCGGCGCCGTGGACGTGGCCCTTGCGGGTGATCCCGGCCTTCGAGTCCTGCTTGACGTCGACCAGGCTGGAGGCGTCGAGACAGCCGGGTTTGCCGTTCTGCACCTTGGGATTGCGGCAGTTCTCCTGCAGCACCGGCAGCCAGCCCGCCTCGAGCTCGAGGCCGTTGAGAATCAGCAGATCGGCCTGGCGCAGCTCGACCGTGAAGGAGGGCTTGGCCTGGATGAAGTGGGGATTCTGCGGCCCCTTGACGAAACTGCTGACCTTCGCGTCCTTGCCGGCGATGCTCTGGGCGATGTCGGCGAGGTCGGGGGTGGTGGCGCAGATGCGCAGCGGCTTTTCCTCTTCGGCCTGAAGCAGGAGGCTGGTGGCGAGAAGGAGGATGCTGATGAGTCGTTTCATGTTCTTCCTCGGGGATCAGAAGCGGTGGGCGGGGTGGCTGCCGAGGGTCATGTCGAAGCCGAGCCAGACGGAGTGGGCGGGCGAGTCGAGATGGGCGGCGCGGTCGTAGTTGTACTGCAGGCGCAGGCGGGTCTGTTCGTTGAAGTGGTAGTCGAGCAGGGGGCTGATGCGGACGCGGTTGTCGCGGCTCGGATCCTGGTTGCGGCTGTAGGCTTCGGCTTCCTCATAGCTGTCGCCGCTGCCGCGCAGGACTTCGCCCCGCAGGCCGATGCCCCAGGTGTTGTCGAGGCTGTGCACCACTTCCGAGTAGGCGCCCCAGTCGCGCAGGGTGTCGGACCCGAGGGAGATCGGATCGCCGTTCTCGTCCTCGCCGGAGAAGCCGTCGCCGCGGTAGTGGCGCTGCATGATCTCCGACTGCCAGATCCAGGCGGGTCGCTGCAGACTCTCGCCTTCCCACTTCATCACCAGGTCGACGCCGCTGAGGGCGGTCAGGCCGCCGCTGTGGTTCTTGCCGAGCGCCCCCGAGAGGCCGAGCTGGGCCTCGGCGCCGAGGCTGTCGAGCTGGCCGGCGTTGACCCAGCGGCCGCTGAGCAGGGTGTCGCCGAGATCGCGGGTTTCGCGGGAATGATAAGGGTAGCCGCCGACACCTTCTTCGAAGCCGTGCTCGGCATGCTCCTCGTCGTCGTGGACATGGCCGGCGCCGCGGAAGGAGGCGGTGTGGTCGCCGCCGCTGTTCTGCAGGCCGACGATGAATTCGCTGTACCAGTCGACCGGGGCCAGCCAGGAGAGCTGGGCTCCGACGGCCCGCATGCCGTCGGCGCCGAGCAGGCGGCTGACGACGAGACCGCGGTCGATGAAGGTCCAGTTGTGGGGATGACGGGTGTTGGAGTAGCCGAATTCGGTGTAGTAGTAGCCCATCTTGAGCTGCAGGTCGGCGGGCATCTCGCGGGTCTTGACGTAGGCCTCCTCGAGCTCGATCTCGTCCTCCAGGAAGACGACGTTGGCCTGGGAGTCGAAGAGGCCGCCAAGCTCGCCGCCGATGCCGAGCTCGACCCCCTGCAAGGTGAAGCCGCGGCGCTTCGGGTCGTGGCCGCCGGCGTTGAGCTCCTCCAGCTGGCTGTCGGTGGCGGTGGAAGCGCCGCCGACGATGCTGGTGCTGAGCGAGAAGCGCAGGCCATCGGCGGCTTTTTTCAGGCCTACGAGCGGACCGCCCCCGAGCGACAGACGCTGCGCCTCGCCGCGCTGGTACTGCGACACCGCTTCCGCGGTTTCAGCCTGCCGCGTCTCCATCTCCTTCACCTGGTCGCGCAGCTGCTCGACTTCGCCGTCGCGCTTCTCGAGCTGCTCTTGCATCTTCTTCATTTGCACTTCCATCCGCTCGAGACGGGCTTCGGCGGACTCCTGGGCGGCGGCGCTGAGGCCGATGAGGAGGAGGGTCAAAAAGGCGGGTTTGAGAGGCATGGCATGGGCTCCGATGCGTTATGGGTCTTCATGAGAGAGGGGGCGGACATACGGGTCCGCCCCCGAGAGAGAGCAACAGGAAGGGAGTCAGGCGGTCAAGCTTTCTTTTCCGGGCACTTCATCGATTTGAAGGCCGCTTCGGTGATGAAGCGGGTGAGGTTGCTGCCCTCGTCCTGCCCTTTGACCGCGTAGCGGGTGCTGGTCTTGCCACTGGCGCCTTCCTTGGTGTATTTCACTTTCCAGCAGGCGGCAAGCGGGACTTCAACCTGGCTGCGCTTCTTGACCGAATAAAAACTGACTTTGCTCATTGTGAGGTCCTTTTTCATGGGGGTTCTGGTTCTGGGGTGGTGTAACGATAAAGTATTCTCATTACCGTTTGGTGTCAAGTGTGGTGCGCGGGATTTTGCTCATTTTGGCGAAACTTCGGCCTCTTCACCGTCCGCCGCCATGTGGGCGGCGAAGTCGGCGAGGAAGCCGAAGGGGTCCTCGAACTCGACCCAGGCATCGCATCCCAGCGCCATCTCGGCATTGGTGAGGAGGCAGGAGTCGAGGCGAGAAGTGATGTCGGCGCGATCGGGATCGAAGCCGATGAAAACGAGTTCCTGGCGGCGGTCGCCCCATGGTTCCTGCCAGGTCTTGGCGAGGTAGTCTTCGCGGCCTTCGCGGACGGTGGGGCCGTCTTTGTCGATGGCGGCGGCGAGCCAGAAGCCGCCGACGCCGAGGTTGACCATTTCGCCGGCCTGGCCGAGGGTGCAGGCGAAGTCGTGGCCGTTGGCGAGCCAGAAGTGGCCCTTGGCGCGGACGACGCCGGGGAAGCCTTGATTGAGGGTGGCGTGGAGGCGTTCGGGGTGGAAGGGACGGCGGGCGCGGTAGACGAAGCTGGTGATGCCGTATTCGTCGGCTTCGGAATGATCGGGGTTTTCAAGGCTTTTCAGCCAGCGCGGCTGTTGGCGGGCCTTGTCGAAGTTGAAGCGTCCGGTGGCGAGGACTTCCTTGAGGTCGACGCGGCCGTGATCCGTCTCCAGCAGCTTCGCTTCGGGGTTCAGAGCGTGGACGATGGAGCGGGTGCGGGCGAGCTGCTCCTCGGTGGCGGTGGAGGCCTTGTTGATGACCACGACGTCGGCGAATTCGAGCTGCTCGGTGAGGAGGGCGGAGAGGCTGCGTTCGTCGTCTTCTCCGGCGGTTTCGCCGCGTTCGGCGAGTTGTTCGTCACTGACGAAATCCCGGGCGAAGTTGACGGCGTCGATGACGGTGACCATGGTATCGAGCCGTGCCTTGTCGCCGAGGCAGCGGCCTTCTTCGTCGGCGAATTCGAAGGTTTCGGCGACCGGCATGGGTTCGGAGATGCCGGTGGTTTCGATCAGGAGGTAATCGAAGCGGCCTTCGTCGGCGAGGCGACCGACTTCGATGAGGAGGTCTTCGCGGAGGGTGCAGCAGATGCAGCCGTTGCTCATCTCGACCAGTTTTTCTTCCTGGCGGTGCAGTTCGGTGCCTTGCTGGATCAGCGAGGCGTCGATGTTCACCTCGCTCATGTCGTTGACGATGACGGCGACGCGGAGGCCTTCGCGGTTGTTGAGGACGTGGTTGAGGAGGGTGGTTTTGCCGGCGCCGAGGAAGCCGGAGAGGACGGTGACGGGGAGTTTTTTCATGAAGCTTGTTTCTGTGTTGGGGTTGTGATTCATCATTCGCCTCGGCAGATGTTTTTGAAGTTGAATGGGTCGGCGTAGTCCTCCCAGGCCGCGGGACCGGCATCCATCTCCCGGTCCGTCAAGAGGCAGGAGTCGAGACGCTTGCGCAAGCTGGCGAAGTCGAGTTCGGGACCGATGAAGAGGATGTCCTGGCGGCGGTCGCCCCAGGGGCCGGCGATGAAGGAGGCGGCATAATCCTGGGTGTAGGGGTCGAAGCAGTGGCCGGCAATGCGGGCGGCGACCAGCCAGAGTCCGCCATCGACGATGTGCAGGTCGGGGCCGCGCAGATGGAGTTCGGCGGCATGGTCGAGGCCTGGGGCGAGCCAGAGGTAGCCGGCGGCGCGGAGAAGACCCCGGGGCAGATCGAGAAGGAGGTCTTCCAGCCGCTCGGGGTGGAAGGGGCGCCTAGCCTGGTAGAGGTGCCGCCCGGGGCCCGGGGGGCCAGGGAAGGCCGCGTCCTGACGCTGCGCTGCTGCGGCAAGACGCGCCAGGGGCCAGCCATCGACCTGTTGCAAGGTGTCGAACTGCAGGATGGCGGATTGCGGAGCCAGGGCTTTCAGCATCGGCAGCGCGAGAAGACGAGAGACTCTTTCCCCATGGAGTATGATCAGGTGAGATTCTTCGAGTCTGTCGATGGTTTCCGCCGCAGGGCTGTCTTCGTCTTCCGTGGCGAGTCCGGGGGATTCCATCAGGCCGAGAAAGGTGGCGGCTTCGATGGCGACGACGGCGGTGTCTGTGTCGTTCTCGAGCTGCCCTTCCGAGGGGAGCCAAGAGCGGAGCTTTTCAGCATCGTCAGGCGGGAGGGAGTGGATGCTCATGGATGCAGTTTTCATCGGGGGCTCCTATTGGTAGTTTGCCAGGAAGCAGGTTCTTAAATCTAAATAACTATATAACGATATTTCATTATCAATAGGTGGCGGCGCATCAATTCCCGCCGGGGCATTAAGGCGGTTGAATGAAGTCGGACTGGCGGGCGTCACTCTTCGGCCAAGCGCGGATGCATCCAAACACCCGCAGTCATCGGGGCCAGCTCATTCACCACCTGCTTCTGTTCTTGGCCCTGATTTCCGGGCCGGGGGCCGCGGCATCGCCGGCTTACAACCCCGCTATGGCCACCCCCTCTCCTGAGGATCCGACGACAGAGTCGTTGCATCTATTTGATCATAAGCCTTTTGAGCAAGTCGTAGATGTTTATGTTGTTCGCACCGCGCGAGGACGGCTTCGTCACGCTGGAAATCGCCTGCTACGCCCATGCCCGCCGCAAGTTCAAGGAGGCCTCGAAGGCCGCCGGGGCCAAGCACAGCGCCGGCTTACACATCTACGACTTGCTCAAATGGATCAACAAACTTTCGTGGCTCGATGGCTGGCCTGCCCGCGCCCCTGTCAACGCTTCGACCTGCGCCTCGCGGCGCCTGACGCATGACTCGGGGACAGCGTGACTCGCTATGTCTTCGCTGTAGAGGACTTTCACCTTTTACTCCTTGCCGGTTTCTCCGGCGCACTTGTGATCTTTGTGTTTTCTGTGGCGAACGAGCTGTTGTTCATTTGGTTCCGGCTACGCTCGGATAGGATTTTAACGCAGCTCACCAGTTCACCTTCAAGGCGCGCAACTGCTGACGTTCCCCTTCGTTGAGTTCGCCGCTCTTGGGATCCCAGGCCACCGCTGGAGATGCGGGCCAGAGGAGGAAGTCGCCGTCGTGGGTGCTGGCCTGGCCACGCAACCAGAATCCTTCGTCGCCGATGGCCGTCCGGGAGTGCCAGGCGCTAGCGAAGGGCTTGCCGCCGTCGTCGTCGAGATCGGTGCCCTTCGACCAGATCCGCGGCGCGCCGCTCTGCAGAGAATAACAGAGGCTGCCACCGGTGAGCGGATCTTCGATCAGTTTCGCCTCGGGCAGCAGGGGTATCAGTCCCTCCAGGCGCTCGGGCCAGTGCTTCTGGCGCAGATGGTAGCGGTGCAACGCCAGGCCGAGAAGCAGGCCGCGCTGGCGCAAGAGGAAGAGATCCTCCTCCCAGGCGAAACTCGAGTCGCGCTCGGCCGCAAACGTGGCGATACGGGGAATCAGCGGCAGCACTTCCAGATTCAGATTCTTGAACAGGGGAGGCACAGCCTTGTAATCGACCGTCAATTTCACCGCCTGCCAAGCCGCGGCGTCGCGATGGTCGCGTCGCCAGGCCTCCTTCGCGGCCTTGATCTCGTGCAGTCGACGGACGCCGTCCTCGCGGCCTTCGCTAAAAGGCAGGAGGAGAGGAATCCCGGCACAGATCAGGTGATTGATCCAGTCGTTTCCCCGCATATCCCTCTTCAAGGCCAGATGGATCTGTCGCGGCGACAAATGCCCACGACCTTGGGCGTCGCAGGTGAAGAGGTGGTTGAGGACATAATCGCCTTGCAGGCTGACTGCGACCTCCGGCAATTTTTGAGCGTGGATCCGGCGTTGGCAGGCGAGCAGGAGCTCATCGGAAAGCCGGCCTTCGGGAAGCTCGGGAAAATCGCCGAGGCGATCCTCGATCTCCCCCAGCTTGGCGAGGAAGTCTTCCATCAGGAACCAGTCCTCCAACGCCTGCTCTGCGCGGCCCTCGCGGGCGGCGACCAGGCAACGAGCCCGCCAGACGCGCAGCATCCGGCAATTCACCGGCTCGGCAAGGTCGATGGGCCCTTCCTGCCGGCAGAAACTGCGGGCGGCCACCAGGCAGCTCGCCGCATCGCTGCAGTCCTCGCTCAACAAGTAATAAAGCGGCACCGCCTTCTTGGTGCGCATCAGCTCGCCGATGGCTTCGATCTCCGGGCGGCGCTGCTCAAGGAGGGCCCGCAGGGCTTTTCCTTTTTCGCATTCAGGGTGTCGGATCGCTGCTTCCGAGGTGATCCAGCCATTGGTGAAGATCGGATTTCGCTTGCGGATCTCCCTCAAGGCCGGGAGGGCGAGGCTGTCGCCCTCGGTGCTGGCCAGCAGGGCCGCTTGTCGGCGCTGCGCCTCGCTGAAACCTGGGGATCCGTTCATGTAGTAGAGGCTGAGAAGAACCCACCCGCCGAACAGCACCAAGACGGTGCTGCTGATCGGCCGGCGGGCGATGAAGGAGCGCAGGGGCTCGAGCCAGGCCCAGAGCGACTTCAGATGGTGCATGTGGAGGCCTTGTTTTGGTGATCAGCTGCTAGGCTTTTGTTTTGCATCACGGCTGCTTCAGCTCAGAGACTCTGTGCGTCTTGTCGTCCTGGCTGTCAGAGGATGTGCCGGCCGTGGGCGAGGCCCTTGGGCAGGAGGCAATGTTGCTGCCTGGGAGCGCGCCAGCCCCCTGGCGCTGTTGCTAATTGCTAATTGATTTTGAGCTCCTCACGCAGCTTTCGCCTGGGGGCGAAAGCAAGGGCGCCAGAGGGCTGGCGCGCTCCCAGGGAACAAGGAGTCAGAGGGTCTCAATTCTTCATCTCAATTGAACATGGCCGTCATCAACTGCGCTGTTCCGGCGAAGGGTTGAGCAAAGGCTAAAGATCAACCTTGGATCTTAAGATCAGCATCAGGGCTTTGAACTCCAAGGAGTTTTCTGGCGAATAGATCTACAAAATTAACAAGTTCCGGCAGGGGTTCGGCGCCGTGCTCGAAAGTCACAAATTGCCCGGACTTCCACTCTCCGACATTGAGGTTGTTGGGGAGGTGAATAGAGTGATTAGCCAAAATCTTGAGAGGCGGCTCTGAAAATGGGTATGAAGCGTTTATGGTGTCCCAAGCGATTTGAATCCAAATATCCGGATTGGAGTTCGACTCGAGAGTTATGCAAAAATCGTCATGCCCGTCTACGGCAGCATCTATGGCTGAGATGAAAGCTGATTCAATAAGCTTGGTCATTGGAGTCTCCTTCTTTATTATGAATAAGAGATTTTCATTGTGCTGCTGATCGGCCGGCGGGCGATGAAGGAGCGCAGGGGCTCAAGCCAGGCCCAGAGCGACTTCAGATGGTGCATGTGGAGGCCTTGTTTTGGCGGTCAGCTGGTCGCAGGCTTTTGCATCACGGCTGCTTCAACTCGGAGACCCTGTGGATCTTGTCGTCCTTGTTGTCACAGAGTTGGATCTGGAAGGCTGCCAGCTTGCCCGGGAAAGAGTCCTTGAAATCCTTCTTGGTCAGCAAATTCGTGAAGTGAGTTTTTGCCTCGTCAAAGCGGCCGAGGCGGCGGAGGAGCTCGCCTTTCACCAGAAGAGCCGTGTCCACCTGCTGCTGAACTTCCGGCTTGGGCTGGGCCTCGACTTCTTTCAAGAAGAGGTCGAAATACTTGAGACTGAGCTCGAGATTCTCTTTGAGATGAGCGGCTTCCTCTTCCTCCTGCCAGGAGGCTTTGAGGAAGATGAAGGCTCGTTCCTGAGCCGGTTTCTCCAAGCCTTCGAACAAACGCCCGAGCAGGTGGTAGGAGGCGCGCTTGTCGAGCTTCTTGAAAGCCTCGCCGGCGACGATCACCTTGCACTTGTCGAGCTCGGCCTGCGGCAGCTTCTGGTCGAAGATGACGAAATGGCATTTCGGGCAGACCGGAACACGCCAAGGGGCAGCGATGGCGCCCAACGGCTTGAGGTCGAGCCGCATGTCGTTCTGGGTGCCCGACATGTCCATGGTCGTCTTGAAGGTGTGTTGGCAAAGAGGGCAATTGGCATCCGTCTCCGCTTGCGTGCTGGCGGACGCGTTCAAGATGAAGAAAAGCCAGGACAGGAGAAGGCTCAGGTAGATTTTCATGTTTCCTCGGCGGGTTGTTGGGTTGAAGTGGATTGAATTTCCTTCAGTGAAGTTTCCCCGCTTCGAGCTGTCTTGCAAAATATTCATTTGCCTCCTTGATCGTCATAGTTGATTTCGTAAAATGAGATATTTCTTTTTAAAAAATCGCATTTAACTCGGGCATAAAGAGATTCATCCCTGAACCCCATGACTATGATGCTGTCGTCCACATTGCGCGCCACAAAAGACACTCTATTGAGGGTTTCAGGCAAGGGCCGAAACCAATCCGCAAGGGAATTCATCTCCTCTATTTCCCTCTCTGGATAGGCAGTCGCATCCACGGCAAAAATCTGTCCCCAAGGGAAATAGAGGGTGTGGCCATACTTGGAGAAAAATCCCGGCTTGAAGGTGAATCCATGGGTTTCATTCTCGGCAGTGCAGGCCTCCAATTCAGCGAGAAAGGCGTTGTCCAAGGGGCAATCCAAGCCATTACCGTTGTTGTAGATCCACATCCTGTCCAAGTCTGCGCTGACCGCACGCAAGGACAAGGCGAGATTTCCCAGTTCAGTATTCTCGATGGTCAAGCTCAGGAACTTCATCGTCACTTCCAGAACTGCCACCAGGCCGGCTTCTGCTCGCCTGGGGCAGGGCTGGCGGCCGGAGCGACTGGCGGCGGCGTCCCTGGCGAGGCCGCTGGAGCCGGGGCGGCAGGCGCAACAGACGCGAGGGCGGGCTTGGCTTCGCGCTCGCAACGCAGCAGGGGGCGGAGGGAGCGGCTCGGCTTGGGGACGCGCTGGTAGCGCCAGCCGTACTTGGCGATCAGCGCTTCGACCTGGTCGAGGTAGCGCTGACCTTTGATCGGATCGACCATCTTGACATAGAGGGCGTAGCCCTTGGCGGCGGCGAGCACGTGATGCGACTGCCCCCAGGTCTTGCCAGCCGGGCCGCTCTTGCCAATTTGATGCAGCAGGGAGCGGAAGGCGTGGAGCTTCTTGCGGCAGATCGAGGGCTTTTCGTGGACGACGATGCCGGTGACTTCGCGGCAGGCGCCTTGGCGGAGGATCTTGGTCTTCTTGGCCTGGATCTTGAGGCCTTCGCGACGGACGATGTAGTTGATCTGCCGCATCAAGCGGCCAACCGACTGGGTGTCGGGATCGCTTTTGGCAGAGAAGCTCATGTCGTCGGCGTAGCGGCTGTAGACGAATCCGGCCTTGCTGGCGCAGTGGTGCATGCGCTGGTCGAGGTGGCGGCAGATGATGTTGGTGAGGGCCGGGCTGCAGGGAGAACCCTGCGGCAGGAGGCGTTCGCCGGTAGCGACATGCCAGGTCTCGCCGTCCATTTCGACCTCTTCGCCGGGCGGCTCGGTGGCGACCAGGGCGAGGATGGTGGCGATCTTGTCGCTGTAGCCGAGGTGGCGGAAGAGGCCTTTGACACGGCGGAAGCTGAAGCTCGGGAAGAAGTTCTCGAGGTCGATGTTGATCAGGATCTTGCAACCCAGGTGCGGCAGGGCGTTGCTGACGATGCTGCGTCCGGGAACGAAGCCGTGGGCGGCGTCGTGCAGCGGCACCTTTTCGAGCAACTCCTTGAGGATCCAGCTCTGAGCTTCTTTGAGGTGGCGCTTGGGGGCAGAGATGAGGCGTTCGCCGCCGCTCTTTTTCTTCAGCTTGAAGCGGCGGTAGTGGGAGACCCTCGACACCTGGCGGTGGAAGGCGAGGAAACGCAGGGCGCGCACCGACATTCCCATCGCGGCGGCGAGGGCGGCTTCGTCGGCGAAATCGGGCAGGTGATTGGTCGCCAGGGCTTCGGGTCGGCTGACCTTGTCGGACAGGCCGCCGGAGACGCCTTCGCCGAGGTAGACGATCTCGGTGTCCTGGCGGGACTTCCAGGCTTCGGCGCGTTGGACCGCTTCGGCGGCGCGGCGCTGTTTGTTTTCGTGGCGTTTGCGGCGGGAATCGATGAGGCGCTGGCGCTTCAGGGCGACGAGCTGGCGGGCGGAGTCGCCGAGGCGGGCCTGCTCGCTGCCCAGCGCCTTGAGCTCGTTGCGCAGCTCGCCGGCGCGCCGGATCTCATCGGCAGGATCGTCGGGAAGGACGCCCTTCTCCGGCCAGAAGCCGAGGCGGACCATTTCCTTGATGACGACGGCATCTTTGCCTTCGCCGAGGACGCGTTGTCGCAACTGCTGTTCTTCGTTCATGGGGTTCTGCGGGGCTTGTGGGTCACAGGGAACTGCGGGGGTTTCCGGCGCGCCAGCCGTCTTCGAGTGTTCTCGGGACTGGAGGCCTCAACTCAAGTCGGCGACCACCTATATCACATCTCGCTTCGCAGAAGCCGCTCCGGAGATGTGATATAGGTGGTACAGCCGACACAGTCGAGAGGGCGCCAGTGAGGAATGGGAAGCCAGGTCTCAAGGGTGACGAAACATCACCCGGGTTGCAAGGTCTGGCTGGCGCGCCGAAAGTGTTTGGAGAGGTGTCCCGGGGAAGCCGGCCTTCGAGTGTTCTCGGGACTGGGCGTCTCAACTCAAGTCGGCGACCACTAGTGTGCGCTCTTGCTTCGCAGAAGCCGCTCCGAAGAGCGCACACTAGTGGTACAGCCGACACAGTCGAGAGGCGACCAGTGAGGAATGGGAAGCCAGGTCTCAAGGGTGACGAAACATCACCCGGGTTGCAAGGGTTTCCGGATTCCCCGGGACGATTCTTTGATGAGTCAGTTCAGCGTGACTCCTCTTGTTGAAGTTGGCGGAGAGCGATCATGTGGGCGCAGGGGCCGCGGCGGAGGCGGTTCTGCTGATAGAAGTTGCACTGGCAGGAGCCGTCCTTGAGGGCGAGGTCGGCGTCGATGACGAGGCGGCATTCGTAGCTTTGCTTCTTGTCCTTGACCTGGCCGGAGAGGATCTTGCGACCCTGCTGGACTTCCTGGCCGGCGAGTTTGACCTGGCGGGCCTTGACCAGGGCGGCGGCCTCGGCTTCGCGCTCGCTGCCGAAGCGCAGCTTGTCGAAGGGGAGGGTGTCGCGGCTGAGTTCGCGGGCCCGGTAGAGGCCGTTCTTGAGGTCGTAGACGGCGCGGCCGGCCTGGGTCCAGGCGCCGAGGGCGCCGAGCACGGTCTTGCGGTCGAGGCCGCAGCGGCTGGCGAGCTCGTCGGGGCGGGCCGACCAGTTTTCCTTGAGCTTCTGGAAGACCAGCATCTTGGTGAGATCGTCGGTGTTGGCGCGGGGCGCCATGAGGTCGAAGTTGCCGCATTTCGACCAGTCGTTGGCGGTCCAGCCGGAGAGGCCGAGGGTGAAGCTGATGTCGCCGAGGTCGGCGATGTAGAAGGAGGGCATGCCGTCGCCGAGCAGCTTGATGGTGAATTTCCGGGCGATCGGGATGAGTCGTTCGAGGATGTGGAGGCGGCGGCGGCCCCAGATCCGGATTTCCTCTTCCTTCGGGCCTTGGTAGATCGAGCGATGGCAGACCAGCTCGGTGTTCCAGGGTTCGAGGAGGATGCGCACCGGGGCGCCGGGCTTGAGCTTGAAGCGGAGCGAGCGCGGACCGAAGAGCTCTTTGCGGCGACGGAGGTGGAAGCAGAGATTGTGCAGGTCGACGGGCGAGAGGTCGAGGCTGACCATGGGCAGGCTCATCGCCGAGCTGACCTGGAGGAAGCCGCGGACCCAGGAATCGGGCAGGTCGATCTTGACTTCGCGGAAGCTCTCCTGGTTCTGCACCTCCATTTCGAAGCCGCCCGGATCGATGTCGAAGCGGGTGTTTTTGTAGCTGCGCAGCTTCTGGAATTCCTGGAAGAGTTCGGCCGAGTAGTCGATGTTGGTGGTGCCGCAGGCGAAGGCGCCGGTGCAGCGCAGGGCCTCGTAGTTGACCTGCAGGCAGCCGTAGCTCGATTCGTCGCGGGAGAAGCATTCGAGGAAGACGCAGTCGGGGTGGACGCTGATCACCGGGTCGAGGACGTACCAGGACTTCATGTCGGTCTTGCGCAGGTGGTCGAAATAGCGCTGCTTCGCCTGCTGCAGAGGCAGCCAGCGGGTGTGTCGATTCTTCTCCAGTTTTTCCAGCTCGACACGCTTGCTTTCGATCTGCTGCTTGACCCCGGCGCGCTGGGCGCTGATCTCCTGCAGGTCGGCGAGCTCGCGGCCGGCAGCCCAGGCGAGGTAGGCGCTGCGGTCCTTCTCCTGCTGGCGCAGGTCGGAGACGACGATCGAATGCAGGGCGCTGACCGCTTCGCGGAAAGGCAGGACCTGCACCAGCTCGCCTTGGAAAAAGGTCGGGGGACGGCGGGTGTCGGGCGCGAAGCTGAGGCTGCTGGCGGCGGCGTCGCTGCTGACGGAGGAGCTGCCGCGGTAGGCGAAATCAAACTCCATGGACGGCTCCGGGGCTGAGGATTCGGACCGGGCTGTCGAGCAAGGGCCAGCGTTGGCGAAGCTTGACCAGCACCTGCAAGCAGGCAGCCTTCATCTCGACGGCGCAACTGGCCGAGTGGTCGCGGAACAGCGGCAGCAGGATGCCGGCGTTCTCTTCGCTGAGGAGGGCCTGTTTTTCGAGGAAGGGGAGGAGGCGTTTCTTGACGATGCGGGCGCTATTGACCCGGGCCAGGCTGGAGGCGAAGTAGGGCAGCAAGCGGCGCAGCTCGGCGGGTTTTCCGGCGGCTTGTTCGACGAAGCCGGAGGTGAAGAGCTGGACGTTGGGCGAGGGGTGTTCGCTGAGCTGCAGCAGGTATTGCAGCTGGTCGCCTTCCTGGAAGCGGCGGATCAGCATCTGGCGTCCGAAGGCCTGGACCTCGGCGTCGGCGCAGTCGCAGATGGCGATGAGCACCTCAGCGCTGAGATCCGGGCACTCGTGGAAGATCTTGAAGAGGAAGTCGCGGCTGTCGCGCCAGGTCGTGTCGAGACAGGGGACGAAGCTTAGCAAGTCGCCGAGGTAGCGGCCGGAGTGGGCGCTGAAGTACTTCCGGGCTTCGTCGCGGACCAGGGCGTTCTCGTTGACCAGGAGGCGGCGCAGCGCCAGGGCGTCGAGGCCCTCCGGCGGCAGGCGGTCGATGAGGCGGGCGCCGACGAGGTTGGCGGCGTTGACCTTGACGCTGAGGAGCTTGAGGGCGAGCTCGGGCGGGCATTGGCGCAGGTGCGGCAGGAGCGGGCCGCTGAGGAGCTGCAACAGATCTTCGAGGACTTCCGCCTTGAGCCGGCCGCGGATGAGCAGGGCGGCGAGGGCTTCGCAGCAGCGCCGGGCGGCATCAGGCGAGTGATCACAAACCCGCAACAGCAAGGCGCCGATCAGGGGGCGCAGGTCGTCGTGGGGACTGCTGGCGAGGGCGAGAAGCAGCTCTTCGCGGGCGAGCAGCTCTGCGTCGCGATAGCGGCCGAGGAGGCGGACGCCGCTGTCGCGCAGGGCGGCGGTACCGGCATTGAGCAGCGCCTGGAGCAGCCAGGGCGGAATCTGCTCCGGCTTCAGATCCTGCTCGACCAGGATCGCCGCGGCGAGCTCTTGGACTTCGAGACAGGGGTGCGACAGGAAGTCGAGCACCAGGCCGAGCGGCAGCTGCGGGAAGCTGGGGCGGAGCAGCTCGACCGCGTGGCGTCGGAGATCCTGGCGGCGTATCTCCTCGCTTTCGGCGGCGAGGCGGGTGGCGACGCGGCGGACGAGTTCTTCGCGAATTCCTGGCTGAGCTTGCTGCCGGAGGAAGAAATGTCGCGCGAGGGAACGGGTCGCATCGGCCGGGGCGCAGATCAGCGCCAGGAGCAGATCGACCGATCCGGAGGACTCGGCGGCGTAGCGCTGCATCGCCTGGGCGGCGGCGGCTTGCAGCTCGGCCAGAGGCGAATGGAGCAAGCCGGCGATCAGGCGGGGACGGAATCCCTCCTCCAGCCGGGGCAATGCCAGCTCCAGGGCGAAGCGGCCGGTGACCGGATAAGGCGCCGCCAGGATCGACTCGAGATCCTCGTCGCTGATCTGGCTCCAGAAAGGCTTGAGTTCGCGCAGGGGCTTGACCGCGAACTCGTGGACCACCGCGGCGCGGCTGCGCTTGAGCAGTTCGACGAGAGCGCCAGGAGCGGCGTCCCAAAGCTCGGGGAAGGACTCTTCGCGTTGGGCCGGGACCGGGCTCGAACCCGGGACGAAGCCGCCGCGGCAGCGGTAGGATTTGCTCTTGTCGCCGAGCTCGTAGCGCGGGCTGTTGCCGTAGAGGAGGAAGTTGACGCTGATGAAGCGGGCGTAGCGGTCCCACCAGGTTTCGACGTTGCGGCCTTGGCCGCGGCCGGTCCACTCGTATTTGCTGGTGCAATAAGGCTTGATGCCGTCGTCATCCTTGAGCTGCACCAGGGTGGCGGCGGCGAAGCGGACGAAGTCGGGGTGGCGGAGCTGGCCGAGGCGTTCAAGCGTATGCCAGGAGCGGCGGCGCAGGTAGTCGCGGGTCTTGCTGCCGTAGGCGAGGGGCGGGGGATCTTTCTTCAGCTCGGCGTTTTTGACAAAGCGCGAGCCGAGCTCGGGATGGCTGAGGTGGAAGCCGCCGTTCCAGGTGGAGGAAGGCGAGCGGTAATAAGCCGGGGTGGTTTCGAGGCGGTGGGCGATGAGGCCGAAGACCGCCGCGTCGCCGCGCTGTTCGGCGAGTTTATAGAGATGGCGGATGAGATGGAAGCTGCCGGGGCGCAAGGGGCAGGCGGCGGTGAAGGCGAGCAGCCAGTCGCGGATCAGCGGCTCGTCGAGGAGATAGAGATTCTCCACCAGCAGCGGGTCGGGCTGCTCGGCGAGAACCGATTCCATGCCGCGGGCGAAGGCCGTGAGATCTTGAGCTGCGAGAGCTTGCGACAGGGGTTGCGGCAGCTCCTTGAGGATCTCCTGACGGCAGGCCTCGCGGGCCTCGCCCTGGGAGATCAAGAGCGAGCTGGAGAGGGCGGCGCGGCGGGTTGAGCGGGTGTCGAAATTCTTGTCGGGGCCGGACTGCATCAGAGTCTGGAGCGCCGGCAGGTGGCGCTCCTCGCCGCAGCGGCCGAGGGCCCAGGCGATGCTGTAGTTGAGGAAGGGGTCTTTGCCGATCAGCGGGAGCATCAGATCGGCGGCGGCGAGGAGCTGCATTTCACCGGCTCGCCAGATGGCGCGGGAGAGCCGCCATTTCGCCTTGGCGGGGCGCTGCAGGCGGGCGACGATCGCCTGAGCCTGCTGCAGGTTGCCGCCGCGGAAGCTCAGGTCCAAGGTGGCGGCCGGCTTTGCGGGAGCCGCAGGAGAGGACGACGCCACCGGCGCGGCCACCGCTTCGGCGAGGCTGCGGCGATAACCCTTGTCCTCTTTCTCCTTGATCAGCTCATTAAAAAGACGGCGGGCCTTGGTCTCGTCGACCGGCACCACCGTCTTGCTGCCGTCCTTGAGGGCGCCGTCGCGACGGCCGAAGCGGAAGTTGACGACGAAGGCGCCCGCGGAGACTTCGCACAGGTCCACTTCGTAGACCTTGTCCGAATTGCCCTGCTTGAAGTACAAGGTGACCTGCTCGATCAATTTCACCTGGGTTTTTCTCCGCCAATAGTGGCAGTATACATCCCCGCGGATCTCGACTTCAAGAGCGCTCAGTCAGATTCAGGAGAGAATTTTCCCGGAGGCTGAGAATCGAGAAGCCACACTTCGGTGCCGATCGGAATGTCAGACTTGCGAAAGCCTAGCGGCAGGCAGATCGGGATGCACACACGCTTGTTGGGACCGTCAAGAAATTCAATCGAATTGAGATAAGTGCGAATGATGCAGCCGTCAGGAAGTCGAAGTTCAATCGGATCTTTCGCATAAAGCAAGATCCCCTGATCTGACTTCTCATCCAGACCTGGGACCAGGACGCAGCCCCGGCCCGAGATCTCAAAAACCTCCTCAACGACGCACAAAAAACGCATGTTTCACCTCTGTGTCCTCTGTGCCTCTGTGGTGAATCAGCTCTTCACTTCATCAGATGCAGATTCGACATCGAGATGCCGGAGAGGAGGGCGCCGATGATGCCGAGGAAGCCCTGGTCGGTGCCGCAGAGGAAGACGTTGGGCACCGAGGTGCGGCCGTCCTTGATCTTGTCGGGCGAGCCGTAGATGGCGCCGTTGACGTGGGAGGTGAATTTCTTGACGGTGAGGGGGCTGAAGGCGTCTTCGTAGACGATGTGGCCGGCGAGCTTGTCGGCGAGGCCGGTGGCTTCGAGCTGGGCGCGGATGAAGTCCTTCTTGGCGTCGGCGTAGCCGGCCTTGTCGAGGGCTGCCCAGGCCTCGTAGTCGGCGAGGCAGGTGAAGCGGACGATGCCTTCGCTCAGCGGCTTGTCGCGGAACTGGAAGTTGTTGGGGATACAGATGACGCCCGAGCTCGGGTCGACGGTGCGGCCGGCGGGACGGCGGTAGTTGAAGTGTTCGCTGCGGCAGTAGAAGGAAATGGTTTCATCGATGCCGAGGGCCTTGGGCATGGTGTCGAGCACCAGCAGGGTTTCAACGAAACTGAGCATGCCGGGGCGCTGCTTCGGGGTTTCGCCGAGGAGCATCGAGGTCTCGACCACGCCGGCCGAGCTGAGGACGGCTTTGGCTTCAAGGATCTGGCCGTTGTCGAGCTCGACGCCGGTGGCAACGCCGTCCTTGACGAGGATGCGTTTGACGCCGGTGCGCATCTTCACTTCGCAGCCGGCTTCCTTGACCCGCTGCTGGAGGAGGCGGAGGAGGTGGCGGACGCCGATCTGGGGACGACAGAAGCCTTCGGTGAAGACGGCTTTGAACATGATGCAGAACTGGCTGAAGTCCATGTCGTCTTCGACGGCGCTGCCGTAGTACATCACCGGGCAGAAGATCATGTCGACGAGGGTGGGGTCGGAGATGAAGCCGGCGACCACTTCGCGCGAGCTGAGGTAGGGCGCGTCGAGGGCGGTGTCCTGGTAGCCGTTGACGTGATCGACGAGGCGGCGGAAGCCGTCGACCTGGGAGGGGAATTCGCGGGCGACTTCGTCGACCATCATGCCCATGCCGTTGGTCCAGCGGATCTTGCGGCCGGGGAAGTCGATCGAGGAGAAGCCCTGTTCGACGAGGTCGAGCTCGTCGAAGTCGATGCGCAGCTGGCGGAGGAGCTTGGAGAGCGGCGCGCCCTTGGTGCCGCGGGGGACGAAGTTGGTCATCGCGTGCAGGCCGACATCGAAGCGGCGGCCGTCTTTGGAGTAGTGCGAGTTGAGGCCGCCGGGGATGGCGTGGCGCTCGAGGATCACGACTTTTTTGCCGAAGTGGGCGAGGCGGATGCCTGCTGCCAGACCGGACATGCCGGCGCCGATGATGATGCAGTCGTACATGGAGGAAGAACCGGGTTGGAAGGTTGAGTGACCTGGGAGCCCCGGCGTCCCGCCGGGCCTGAGTTCAAATCAAAACGGGACCTGCGCTAGGCCGGTCCCGTTTGGAAGGAGGAGAAAGAGATCAGAGGTGAGCCATCTTGGGGCCGAGGTATTCGCAGCAGCTGGCGAGGGAGGCGAGCTTGCCGTATTCGGCTTCGGGCACTTCGACGCCGAATTTCTTGCGGAGTTCCATGACGATGTCGAGGAAGTCCATGGAGTCCAGTTCCAGCTGTTCGCGCAGGGCCACTTCAGGCTTGAGAGCCGAGCAGTCGGCATCGGGGTTGATGTCCATGATGATGTCGATGATGGCCTGGGCGATCTGGTCCTTGTTCATCCTGTAAGATCCTTGCTGATTTGCTGTTTTTCGTTGGGTCAGCCCACATTATAATACATTTTGGCATCAGTGCAAGAGGTTCCGGGGCACTTTCCTCCGCGCTGAGTGGTCAGAGGCGGGGTGCAGAAAAGCTGTGAAATGGGGAGAGCCGCCCCGGGCTGGGGCGGCTCTGTCGGATTCAGTTTTCGGGTTTTCAGCCGATGAGCTGGACGACAGCCTGGGGCAGCTGGTTGGCTTGAGCCAACATGGCGTTGCCGACCTGGTTGAGGATTTGGAACTTGGCGAGCTTGGTCGATTCTGCGGCCATGTCGATGTCGCGGATTTTGGATTCAGCGGCGCGGAGGTTGTCCTCATAGGAGAGCAGGGCGCTGCGGGTGTACTCCAGGCGGTTCTGCTGGGCACCGTTGGAAGCCCGGGCATTGGAGAGGAAGTCGATGGCCTTGGCGAGCTTGCCGATCGAGTCGCTGCTGCGGACCGAGAACTTGGTGTCGTTGATGATCGAGCCCCAAGTGACGGCGGTGTGGTTCGAGCCGGTCAGGGTGAGGTTGTCGGTCGAATAGGTGTAGGTGTGGACCGATCCCATGATTTCGGTGCTGGCAGCTTGCAGGTCTTTCAGGTCGAGGTTGATCTTCTGGCCGAGGTCGGGACCGATCTGGAGAGAGATCTTGCCGGACGGGTTGGTGTCGGCGTTGGAGATGTCGACGACACCGTTGCCGCCGCGGAAGAGATAGAGGCCGTTGAACTTGGCGGCGGAGTCGCTGTGAGAGGTGATCCGGACCATCTCGGTCTGAAGCTGCTTGAATTCAGTCTGGATGTTGTCCTTGTCACCCACCGACTTGGTGCCGTCGCCGGCCTCGATGCTCAGTTCGCTCATCCTGGCGAGCATGTCGTTCATCTTCTGGAGCCAGGAGTCGACAGTCTGGAGCAGGGAGAGGCCGTTGTCGACGTTGGCGCGGCCCATGGCGACGTTGCGGGCTTGAGAGCGCATCCGTTCACTGATGCCGACGCCGGACGGGTCGTCGGAGACCATTTTGACGCCGGTCGACAAATGACCCATGGAGCGTTGCACTTCCCTGGAGTTGGCGGCGAAGGTGGTCCAGGTGTTGAAGGCGACGCTGTTGTTGTTGATGGTGAGTGACATGTGATCCTCCGTGATCTTGCACTTTCTGTTGTCGTCGACGTCCTTGTCGGCGCCCGCTTTGTTCCTTTTTCGAGAAGCCCCTGCGGGATCAGGGCTTCCGGGTTTCCTCGAGTCCGATCCTTCGGTCCCGGGCCTGCCACTTGGTGGCTTGCATCCTTCTCCTTTCGGGGGCGGAATGAGCTTCTTTAGCGGCGCCGGAGATTTTTTTTCGATTTTTCCGGGAATTCCTCACTCCGGCTTCGTATTGAGCTTGGAATCAGGATTTTTTCCCGGGCGGCTTTGTCGCCATCCGCGGAAGCCGCAGCATTGTCCTGAGAAGCGCTTCAGCCAGCAAGGAAAATTTATGGACGCGAAACTGATCGAGACCTTGTTTGAGATTCTGATGAACGTCGCGGTGATGACCGGGCTGATGCAGTCTCCGCCACGGGATCTGATGTCGATCTGCTCGGCGGAACAGGTTCTCGAGGTCTGGGGCCAGGATGCTGCGCCGGACGCTTTGACGGCGCTGTTGGAAGGGCGTCAGCGGGCGCCGGAGGGGCTAAAGTTCGATGTCGTCGACTTGGAGAAGCGATTGCGCGAGGGCAGTCCCAAGGAGCGGCGCAAGGCCCGGGCGGAGCTGCTGGGAGCGGGTGAGGCGGCTCGCCCGCTTCTCATCCGGCTGGCTGCGGAGGCGGATCCGGAGCTGGCCGAGCCGGCGCGGCAGCAGCTTGCTCAGTTGCAGGTGCTGGAGGCGAGGAAAAAGGCCGAGAAGGCGCCCGACCTTCGTCCCTGGGCCGCCCGCCGACTCGGGGAGCTGCGTTTCCAGGCTGCCCGTCCGGTGCTGGAGAAGCTTTCCCGCGGTGAGGATTCTACCCTGGCGCGCGAGTCTGCCGCAGCCTTGCGGGGAATGGAGGGGCTGCCGGAGCGTCAGGTCCGCAGCGATCTCCCTCGCCTTGCCCGCGCCTTGCCGCCGGGGATCTGCTTCGGCTTCGCTGCCGAGCTGCGCCGGGGAGCCTCCGGGAAGTGCATGGCGGAACGTCTTTCGGAGATCCCCGAGGACAAGGCCCCTCCTTCGATTTCCCCGATTTCGCCGAAGCTGGCTCGACAGATCTCCCGAGCCGTCGACAGGATCGGCAACTTCGAGCTCCACGCGGTGGCGTTCTCGGTCTTTTACGACGATGTCAGCAAGACGGCCAGTTCCCGCCTTCTGCTGCAAGGTTGCTTCGACGTCAAGCGCTGCCAGCAGCACCTCCCTGCCGCCGCCGTGCTTCTGGGGGGGCGCAATTTCCACGAGCTGGATTCCGACTGCAGTGTCTTCCTGAGCGAAAATCTCATCCTCGCCGCCTTTGCCGGCAATGCCGAAGCGCGGTCTGCCGCCGCGGCAGATCTCTCCGGCCGGTACGACCAGGCGGATGGGAAGGCGCCGGAGATTCTCAAGCCAGGCATTGCCCTGGTCACGGCCGGAAAGGCGCGCTTCTGCCTGGCCGCCAAGCTCAGTCCGTCGCAGCGCGACGAGATGCTCAAGGGGCTTGCCGACATGCGTGGCTTCGCTGCCCAGGCCCAGGGGCAAGGTTTTGATCTTCTCGGCATGATCGACTTGCTGGAATCATTCGCGAAGGCGAAATCCCTCGATCTCAGCGTCAGCGACGATCTGCATCTCGCCGGAATCCTGCACTGCCAGGACGCCGAGGCCGCGGGCTTCGCCGAGGCCAGCTTGAGCAGCGCCGACGCCGGGATCCGCAAGAGTCTCGCCACCGCCGCCCTGATGTCCCCGGAGATGCAGCCCGTCCTCAGCCGCATCGACCTGAGCCTTGAGATCTTCAGCGGCAGCTCGTCCGGCTCCGACCTCCTCTTCACCTGCAGCGCCGCCCTGCCTAGGATGATCTTCGGTGGCATAGCCGCCGCTGCCGCCGAAAGCGCCCGCTTCGAGGCGGAGCTTGCGGCCGAAGCGGTGCAGGTCGAAGAGCTTCCCCTTGTCCAGATCCCTCCGCTTCCCGCACCGGAACCGGAACCCGCCTTTGATCCCTGAAACCCCGGGACGTCTTCATGCTTCTTGCCTTCTGGCGAGCCTTCCGCAACTGCTTCCTCCTTTTCGCCACGGGGGCGGCCCTCCTCTGCCTGTATTGCGAAGCCGTCGGCATCCCTCCCAACCTGGCGCTGGCTCTGCGCCAGGAGCTGCGCCGCAATGACATCCCCTTTGATTTCTCCGGCGTCAAGGTCGGTCCGGTCAACGGCATCGTCCTCTTGCAGCCGCGGCTGCTCGATCCGCAGCGGCCAGGGAAGGTGCTGCTCCGCGCCGAGCAGGCGATGCTCGATTTCCATCGCGACTCGCTTCTCGCCGGCACCGCCGAGCTGTCGCGGGTTGAACTCACCGGAGCCTCCTTCACCCTGCCTCTTGACGACGGCTCGCCTCTCGAAGTGCATGAAGTCCACCTTTCGGCGCGCCTGTCCGGGGGGACTCTCCTCTGCGATTCACTCAGCGGCTCAGTCGCCGGCTTGAAGGTCAGGCTGCGGGGGCAGCTGACCCATCTCGACGAACTGCAGACCGACGGCAGTTCCTTCGATCTGGCGAGCCTGCTGCCCAAGTCGGTCGCGATGGCTTTGCGTCAGGTCCGCGACGAGCTCGGCCGAGGGGACGGCAGCGCCGAGCTCAACGTCGATTTCGACGCCGACATCCGCGATGCCGCCGCCGGACAATGGCGCGCCGCCCTCGAATCCGCCGGTTTCAGCCGCTATGGCATGCGAATCAGCGAGCTTCGCCTGCGCTGCGAGACCCGTGGCGGGCGGCTCGACCGTGCGCATGCCGAATGCCGCCTCAGACGCGAAGGCCCGGAAGCCTGGTTCGATTCCGGGGAGTGCCGCCTCAGCTGGAAGGACGGCATCTGCCAGGTCGAGCGGATGGAGGCGAGGCTCCCCTTCGTCCATGTCTCTCTCGAGGGGCAGATCGCAGGAATCGAGAAGCTGCTTGCCGCCGCCAGTGCCGGCGAGGCGTCCGGCCTGCCGGATGACTGGGATGGGCCGATGCGCGAGGCCCGCATCCTTCTTCTCAAGGCCGGCCTGATCCGCACCCAGAGCCCCTGCACCGCGCAGGGCCGTTTCCTGATCGATCTCGCCGAACCCAGCCGCAACCAGGCCCTTCTCGATCTGCATGTCCCCGACGCCGAACTGCCATTCTACGGCAGCATCAAAAACAGCAGCGCCCGCCTCGTCTGGGAAAAACAGCGACTCAGCGCCCCGGCCTTCACCCTTTGCTACAACGGCCCGCCGAAAGGACTCGCCCTCAGCCTGCCCGATGGGCACCCCTTCGCCCTCAAACTCCGCAACCTCGAGTGCCGCGGCTCCTGGGACGGCTCCCAGCTGATCCTCTCCCACGCCTTGCTGGAACTGCCGTCCCTGCGCCTGGAAGGCTCCGGCCGTGTCCGCGATCTGAGCCTGGCCCGGATCCTCCCGGAGAAAAGCTCCGGGGAGTCGCCTGCGATCTCCAGCGAGGGTTCTCCCGCCGCCATGGCGGCGGCCCTCGGCGCCCTCCTGGCGCTCGAACGATTCCGGCTTGAACAGCCAGCGTCTTGCCGCTTCGCCTTCGATGTCCCCCTCGACCGCCCGGATGCCTCGCGATTCACCGCCGACACCGATGTCCCGGCCTTCACCTTCCGGGGCCTCGCCCTCCGCCACAGCCGCCTCCGATTCACCGCCAGCCCGCAGCGAATCGCCGTCGACAACCTCGACCTCGGCATCGACAACGATGAACGCCTCAGCGGCTCCCTTGCCTATGAACTCGCAGGACGGACGATCAGCGGCGAGCTGCGCGGCGGGCTCCACCTCAACCGCATCCTCGGCTTCCTCGACCCCAAGCTCGCCCGGGGCCTGCAGCGCATCCGCTTCGGCGACACCGCGCCGCAGTTCGACTTGCAGATCCTGCCCACTCCGATCGACGACCTTTCGCAGCTCCGCCTCCAGGGAGAGCTGGTGATCCACGACATCGGCTATCGAGGCCTGATGGTCGACTCCCTCACCGGCCGTCTCACTCTCGAGCCTGGCAAGGTCTACCTGCGTCAGGGCCGAGCCTTCTCCCGCGACCTCACCGGCGATGTCGACGCCTCCTTCGACTTCAAGTCCCTCGACCTCCTGGTCCGCGCCGACCTGGTCAGCGATCCCCGCATCTATGTCAATTTCATCGAGCACGAACAGGCACGCAAGAACTACCTCGGTATCTGGCAGAGCTTGACCTGGGACCCGAGCTCCCTGATCCGCCAGACCGGTGTCTTCGGCTATCATTTCTCCGGCGACGAGTCGCAGGACAGCCTTTTCTTCTATGGCCATGCCGAAGCGGCCGGCGCCGCCATCAACGGCCTCCGGACCCAGTCCCTCAGCACTGACATCCATCTCGAATATCCCGGACAGGTCCTGCTCGACAAGTTCACTGTCCGATTGACCCAGGGATCCGCCTCGCTCAAGCTCGGTTTTCGCGATCTCGACAAAGGCTGCATCGCCGACTTCGAGGGGCAGTCGACCCTTGCTCCGCGCGATTTGCTGCAGCTTTGTGACCGGCAGCTGCGGGATTTGCTCCCCGGCTTCGACATGCCTCCCTCTGCCACCGTCACCGCCCGCGGCAGCCTGCCGCTCGGCGCTCCCGAGAAGATCCATCTGCATGCCTCGGTCGCCGCTCCCGCCCTCGGCTACGGCGTCCACAAGGCCAGCGGCGTCGAACTTGATCTCGGCATCGATCAGGGACGGATGCTGGTCCAGACCCGTCGCTGCGGCCTGTACCAGGGCGCCCTGGATGTCCACTTCGAGCGCGATCTCGCCGGAGGGCCTGCCCTGCTCCGGCTCAAGGGTACGCGGATGGAGCTCGGCTCGCTGGTCTCCGCCTACGGGGCCAAACACCTCAAGGCGGCCGGCGGCACGGCTGAATTCGAGGCCGACCTGAAACTTGAAATGAACCCTCAGGATGACCTCGCCGCGATGAGCGGCACTGGCTCCATCCAGGTCGGCGACGGTGCCTTCTGGCAGATTCCGGTCCTCGGTCCCTGGCTCGACAAGGTGGGCACCGTCCTGCCCTTCTCCTCTGCCACCTCGATCCGCAGCGTCAGCGCCAAGCTGCGTTTCGCCGAGCAGAACATCAACGTCGACGAATTCAGCACCGATGGTTCCATCATCTCCCTCGCCGGCAAGGGCGCCTACCGCTGGTCCGACGGCGCCTACCACTTCGAAATCCTGACCTCCTACCTGAAGGGCGCCATCGCCCCCTTCGGCCTCGACCTCCTCTCCGGCCTCTTCTCGCCGGTCACCGCAGGTATGAAGGCCTCGGTCACCGGTTCCCCCGGCAAGATGAAGTGGTCCTTCGACCGGGTCGACGACTTCCTCGACCTGTTCCGCCGCCGCGCTGCCCCGCAAGGCCCCGAGCTTGCTCCGCCCGAGCTTCCTGAGGGCAGATAGAAACATCTCGTCTTCAAGGTGTTGCGCTGGCACGCTTCGTGCATTTGGGATTCTCCAGAGAATCGACAATGACGAAGGAGTCAGGCTTATGGGCGAGACATTCAAGAACTTCTGGGGCGCCTGTCTGGGCGTCTGGCGCGGCATCGGCCTCCCCCAGCGGATCAGCATCATCCTGGTCTTCGTCTGCGCCGCCGCGGCGATGGCCAGCATCGTCTGGTACGGCAGCCGCGAAAATTGGGTGCCTCTCTACGTCGACATCGACGCCAAGGACAAGGCCGCCGTCATGGAGCTGCTCCGCGAACGCAACATCCCCAGCCGCCACGCCGACGGCAACCGCTCCATCGAAGTGCCGGAGAAATACGCCGCCGAAGCCAAGATGCGAGTCGCCGAAAAAGGCATCGTCACCGACGCCGATGGCAAGGACCCCTACGCCTACTACGACAATCCCCGGATGGGAGAAACCGAGCAGCAGGCGCTGAAAAACGAGCAGCGCGCCACCCAGAACGACATCGCCCGCAAGCTCCGCAAGATGCCCAATGTCCAGGATGCGATGGTGACCGTCGTCGTCCCTCGCAAGCGCGCCTTCCAGAAAGACGCCCCCAGCGCCACCGCCAGCGTCCACCTCGTCCTCGCCGGCAAGGCCAGCGTCACCAAAGGCGAAGTCGAGGCGATGCGCCACATGGTCGCCGCCAGCGTCCCCGGCCTCAGCCCCGACAAGGTCACCATCACCGACAACCGCGGCGTCCTCCGGGCCCAAAACGACAGCACCCTGGAACTCGGCGGCGCCGAAGGCCGCCAGGCCGAACTGCAAGCCGCCTATGAAGACTACTACCGCCAGAAGGCCGAAAGCATCCTCAGCCCCATCCTCGGAGCCGGCAAGGTCGTCGCCATGGTCAACTGCGACCTCGATTTCAGCCAGCTGCAGCGCACCAAGGAGAGCTTCGACCGCGACAACGCCATCGCCACCACTCAGAAGACTACCACCAAGAACACCGAAAGCAGCAGCGGCGCTGAAGCCCAGACCGTCGGCAACGACAGCAACACGGTCGTCGACGTCGCCGAGCCGGAAAAGACCGCCGGCGCCGGCAGCCCCCTCAACAAGACTTCGGAGAACACTGTCGAAGTCAGCTCTGTCGTTCCCAAAACCGTCGAGATCACAATGGAAAAAGGCGCCCGCCTGCGCAAGCTCACGGTCGCGGTCACCATCGCCGCCCCCGCTCCGGTCCTCGGCAAGGACGGCAAGCCCCAGCCGGTCAACCTCGAGGAGCGCAAGCAAGTCTTGGAGAAATACCGCAAGCTCGTCGCCTCCGCCGTCGGTGCCGTCGGCATCAGCTTCCCGGGGGAAGCCGCCGCAAGCGCCGCCGCCACCCCGCCCGCACGAGTCGACATGGTGACGGTGGAAGAGGCCCCCTTCCAAGTCGAGGAAGTCGCGGCAGCGGGGGCCAGCGTCGAGGACGTCGCCGCGCAGGTCGAGTCGCTGATGGGCACCGATCTTGCCCGCATCGCCGGCGGCACGCTGCTGCTTCTCCTCCTCTTCCTGATGCACCGCCGCATCTTCGGCGCCACCCAGGTGATGCGCGAAGACCTGGCCGGCGCCGGCCCCGGCGGCGCCGCCGCCGCCGCCCTTGAGGGCCCGGCACCCGAAGCCAAACCCCTGCTTGAAGCCGACGAATCCCTCTTGCCCAAGCACAAACCCAACAAGCAGATCGCCCTGCTCAAGAAGGCCACCGACGACGAACCCAAGGCGATCGCCAACGTCATCGAAAACTGGATCGCAGAAGACAAGTGAGGACTCCTTATGGCCGCTAAGAAACCCGACACCAAGGACAAGAAGGAGGAGCTCAGCGCCTCCCAGAAGGCGGCCATCGTGCTCCTCAGTCTCGACAAGGCCGATGCCAGCCGGGTGATGAAGAACATGAGCCCGACCACGCTCGAGAAGATCACCCAGGCGATCTGGTCGATCGGGGAAGTCAGCGACGCCGACCGCGAAAACGCCCTCGAGGAGCTCGGCAAGCGGATCTCCACCAGCACTCTTCTCGGCGGAGCCGACAAGGTTCATGAACTGCTCGTCGAAGTCCTCGGCGAGGAGAAGGCACGCGAAATCATCGAAAAGGCGAAGAAGGAGGACAGCACCCGCAAGGCCTTCAACTCGCTGGTGAACATCAAGTCCGCCGACCTCGCCAACTTCCTCGGCAAGGAACAGCCGTCCACCATCGCCATCGTCCTGGGCTTCCTGCCGCCCCAGAAGGTCGGCGAAATCCTCGGCGCCTTCGATTCCGACCTGCGCAATGAAGTCGCCCTCCGTCTCGCCCTTCCCAAACCAGCCAAGCAGGACATCGTCCAGCGTATCGAGAAGGTCTTCGTCCGCAACATCGTGTCGAAAATCGCCACCAAGAAGGATAAGGAGCAGGACAAGGACATCGGCGGCCCGAAGATGATGGCCGAGATCATCCAGAGCCTAGATCGCGACACGGGCGAGGGCATCCTCAAGTCGATCCAGGAGAGCCAGCCCGAAATCGGCAACGAGATCGCCCAGCAGCTCTTCACTTTCGAGGACATCGTCCGCTTCGGCCCGAAGGAAATGCAGCGCCTGATGCGCGACGTGCCGATGGAGAAGCTTCCTCTCGCCCTCCGTGGAGTCAACGAGACTCTCTTCGCCAAGTTCGCCGACAACCTGTCGAAGAGGGCCCGGGAAAACCTCACCGAGGAAATGCAGCTCATGGGCCGCGCCAAGCTTGCCGACGTCCAGAACGCCCAGCGCGAAATCGTCGCCATCGTCCGCTCGCTCGAAGCTGCCGGCGAACTCCAGATCTCGATGGGCGGCGACGATGAATACGTCTAAGCAATTACGAATTACGAATTAATTAAGCTCAGAACGGAAAGCTGTCCCAAAGAAGGCAAGGCCGCAGATTCCTCTGCGGCCTTGTTCATTCGTAATTCGTAATTGCTTAGGATCGCTTCTTCTTGGGCTTCTCCTGCAGGCCGCGGCCGAGAGCCCAGTCCCGCATCGCCTCGACGGTGTTGCCTCGCTTGCGCCCGGAGACCTCCTTGGCGAAACGGGCCATCAAGGCACGCAGCGCGGCTTGCAAGGTGTGCAGGAATTCAGCCCTTTCTTCGAAGCGGTCCTGCTTGTTCATCTTTTCGCCGTCAGGCAGCTTGACGCTGCGGAAGCCGAGGGAGTCGGCGTCGAGGCTGAGGTGCCAGGCTTCGTCGGGACGCCCGATCATCAGTCGGGCGGCGCGCAGCTTCTTGCCGGAAGCGAGGGCGGCTGCGGCTTCCGGGGCGCCGGTGGGCACGCCTTTGCGCAGCACCGATTCGTGCGATCCCTCGCCTTCCGCCGCGAGAGTCAGGGGGCCGTCGACGCCGACCGCGAATTCACCGAGATCAGGAACGGTGAATTTGCCGCCGTCCTGTTCCGCCATGAACCAGACCCAGGTGAGGAAGTCGCGCCCCATCCAGCGTTCGGTGCCGTCCTCGAAACCTTCCACCAGCTGGATCGGGTCGAGCTGCTCGCCGGAAGTCGCCAGCACTTCGGCGACGCTGGTTTCGACGGTGATCGGCAGCATCGGGACCTCCAGGGCCTCGAGGATCGCGGTCGCCACCTCGTCGGCCCCTTTGGCCGAGGCGATGCCGATGTACATAAGGCTGGCCTGGGGGTCGATCAGCACGGGGATGCCGCGGATCTGCGGCACGCCCTGCTTGATCAGCTCCTTGCGGGCCTCTTCCTTGATCTCGGCGCGACGCTTGCGCGACAGGTAGCCGCTGCCTTCCGAGCCGGCGGTCTTGATCGCCGCCAATTCGCGCTTGGCGCATTCCGCCGCCAGCAGGGCGGGCGGGACGCGGCGCACGGCAGTGGCGTAGTGGAAGTGGCAGAAGTCGCCGATCCAACAGGTTTCCTGGGTGAATTCAGTCTCCAGGATGTGGCGGGCGGCAAAGCCGCTGACCGGCTCCTCGCCGACCTTTTCCAAGGGTTTCATCGCCTTCGACTCGAGGCGTTCGAGTAGGTCTTCGGGCAGTTCTCCGTCGAGTTTGAAAAGGCTGAAAGAAACACTGCCATGATCGAAGGGCATTGGGAATTCTCCTGGAAATTGCGGATGACGCGCAATGTGCCATCGAAAAGAGCGCGGGCAAGCGCTACCCGGACTTTGCCTTCGCGCTTATCGGCTCAGAGTTTCGCCGGATATTGGCCGGCGGCATGGAGGGCATCGAGGCGCGCCTTCACCTCCTGCTTGTCTTCTTGATAGGTGACGCCGAACCACTGCGAGCTGGTGTCGAGCACGGCGACTTTCTCGCCTTCTTCCTTGATCAGCTGGTCGACGACTTTCGGGATGAAGAATTCGCTCTTCAGTTCATTGCCTTCGGCCGCGAGGAACTTGCGGAAGCGGCTGTCGAGCTGAGCGAAGAGGCGCGGGGTGAAGCCCCACATGTTCATCGACACCGGCTCGTGTCCCTTGAGCTGGTCGCCTGCGTCGGAGACGATCACTTCGCCCTTGCGAATGAGGCCGGTGGTTTCGCGGACGCCGGTGAGATTGCCGTTCGCGACCTGGCAGAGGCCGCGGGTGACGGTGCCGTTCTCGGAGAGGGTTTTGCCGATCTGGAAGCCGACCATGCAGAACTGGTCCTTGCCTTGGCGGAAGAATTCGGCGGCCTGCTTATAGGCGTCGGCGCCGTAGAAGTCATCGCCGTTGATGGCGACGAAGGGCTCGCTGACGACGTTTTTGGCGCTGAGGATGGCCTGGCCGGTGCCCCAGGGTTTGGTGCGGCCTTCCGGCACCTTGCGGCCGTCCGGAAGATCGTCGATGCTTTGGAATGCGTAGGCGACTTCGATGCGGCCTTCGAAGCGCAAGCCGATCTGCTCGCGGAACTCTTTTTCGAAGTCGCGGCGGATGATGAAGACCACCTTGGTGAAGCCGGCGCGCATGGCGTCGTACACCGAGTAGTGGATGATCGATTCACCGGAGGGACCGAACTGGTCCATCTGCTTCAGGCCGCCGTAGCGGGAGCCCATGCCTGCGGCCATGACGAGGAGGGTGAGTTTCATTGCGTCTTCCTTATGTTTTTGCCGGATATCGTCGGGTTTCCAGCAAACTAAGGGAGGATGCCTGAATTGGAAATTGAGGATTCGACTGAATTTCCTGCCGGATCTGACTGAATTTTTCGACCTGTGCAACTGCGTTTTCGCCCTGAAAGGGCGGTCAGAGGAAAGCCCAGGGTGTAGCGATGAGGCACGAATCGCAAACCCTGGGTGGAGGGGAATGGAATTCGCAGCCCGGAGGGGCGGGCCCCAAATTTTTACCCACTTAGGATCTATTGCCCGATTTCGACACCAACCGCTTGCAGGATAAGCCGCTGCGGTTTTGTGATGTCGTAGGGGAAGGTCTTGCCACCGGGAGAAACGTGAATTTGAATCCTACGGACGAGATTCTGTACGCGGGTCAGAGGCAGGGTCTTGGTGTCTGAGGACACATCCAACTTGTCGGCGAGGAGGCGGCGCAAAATGACGGCGAGGAAGGAAAGGAAGAGATGGCCGTCGACGACATCGTCATTGCCAGAGCGGTTGCGCTTTTGATGCAAGTCGTTCTTGGGTGTATCGAAGATCTGCTCGATGTCGCCCCGAGTGCGGTAAACCTCGGCGATGGCTTTGATCGGCATCGACTTGCTGGAAAGGATGATCTGCTGGCCAAAGGTCTCGGCCCAGGCGGCAAGGACATTGGGCTTGCGCTTCAAGACCCAGGTGGCGCCGGAAAGCTCGGGCTTGAGTAGCTTCTTGTAGCCCGGCGCGCTGTCGGCCAGCCAGGCTTCCGCCGCCTCGGGGGTCTTGAAGGCCTCGTCTTGCGCCTTGACCTCAAGCTCGAAAATCGTCTTCATCATCGACTCGGTGCGCTCGGCTTTCACCTTGGCGTTGCGAAGAAGGACGCCCGCTACCAGGTTCGCCCCCTCCGCCGGCAAGGCCGGGTCGATGGCCCA
>JBDKFG010000029.1:0-77123 GCA_039798785.1 Verrucomicrobiota bacterium
CGCCGGTCTCTGGACCTATGCGCCGAACGCCAACGCGAACGGCAGCGACAGCTTCACCCTCACCGTCTTCGACGGCAGCGGCGGCTCGGCGGCCCAGACGATCAACTTGACGGTAAATGCGGTCAACGACACCCCCGCGATCAGCAGCGCCAGCTCCTTCAACGGCAGCGAAGACGTCGCTCTCAGCTCCAGCGTCACGGCCAGCGACGTCGAAGGCTCGTCCCTCAGCTACGGCGTCAGCGGCAACGCCAGGGCCAGCATCAGCGGCAGCACCTGGACCTATGCGCCCGCCGCAAACTTCTACGGCAGCGACAGCTTCACCTTGACGGTTTCCGACGGCGCCGCCTCGGTGACCCAGACCATCACCGTCCATCTCGCAGCCGTCAACGACGCCCCGGTGGTCAGCGGCGGAAGTTCGGGCAGCGGCGACGAAGACAGCAGCCTGACCGGCACTCTTGTCGTCAGCGATGTCGACGGCATGGCCGACGGCTCTTATTTCACCCTGGCCACCCAGGCCGTCTCAGGCATCGCCTCGATCGATCCCGTGAACGGCGCCTGGACCTATGCGGCCGCCGCAAACTTCAACGGCAGCGATAGCTTCGTCGTCCTGATCACTGACGACCTCGGGTCGACTTCGACCCAGACGATTTCCCTCAACCTTGCCGCCGTCAACGATCTTCCGGTCTTCGGCAGCGGAATCAGTGGCAGCGCCACGGAAGATCAGATCCTGCCGGTCAGCGGCAGTCTCGGCATCAGCGACGTCGATGCAGGCGAGAGCTTCCTGGTCGCCAGAACCGGAGTCGCCGGCAGTTACGGATCCTTCAGCATCGACTCGGCAGGAGCCTGGAGCTACACCCTCGACAACGGCAAGGCCGCGGTGCAAGGGCTCGGCGCCGGGCAAAGCACCGCCGAGTCCTTCCTCGTCAGCTCCTTCGACGGCTCGGCATCGCAGGCCGTGACGATCAGCATCCAGGGACGGAACGACCTCGCCCTGATCAGCGGAACGGCCAGCGCCTCGATCCAGGAGGAGCAGGCTTCAGTCAGCGCCTCCCTGAGCATTTCCGACCCCGACTCCGGCGAATCCGCCTTCGTCCCGAGAAGCGCCGTCGCCGGCAGCTACGGCAGCTTCTCGATCAACGCCGCCGGCGCCTGGAACTTCGTCCTCGACAACTCCAAGACGGCAGTGCAGGCACTGGCGTCGGGCAGCAGCGTCTCCGAAAGCTTCCTCGTCAGCTCTCTCGATGGCGGCAGCTCGCAGAACGTCACCGTGATCCTTCAGGGCGTCAACGACATTCCGGTCATCAGCGGCACCAGCTCGGTGGAGATCAGCGAGGACGACAGCTCGGCGTCGGGCAGCCTCGGCATCGTCGACGCCGACAGCTCGGAGTCCTCTTTCATCGCGGCGACGGCCAGCAGTTCCTACGGAGTCCTGGACTTCGCCACTGACGGCAGCTGGAGTTTCACTACCGCCAAGGCGGCCCAGGCCCTGAACACCGGCGTCAGCGTCAGCCTCAGCCTGACGGCAATTTCAAAGGACGGCAGCGCCAGCAGCGTCCTCAGTGTCGTGTTGCAAGGCCAGAGCGAACCCCTGGCCTGGCTTGATCTCAAGGAGGATCTGGATCTCAACCTGGTGCCCGACCTGATCGACAGCGGCGCGGTCAGACGCTACAGCGGCCCGGCCGACAGCATCGCCGGCGAAAGCCTGGCCAGCGGCGACTTCAACGGCGATGGTGTCCAAGACTTCCTTTTCGGCGCTTACGGAGTCGCCCCGGCCGGCGCCGCCTACCTGCTTGACGGCCAGTCTGCCGCCGGCGGCAGCCTCTCTCCGGGTTCCCTCCTGATCAGCGGCGACGACGCCGGCGACATCGCCGGAGCCACCGTCAGAGCTTGCGGCGATTTCGATGGCGACGGCTTCGGCGACTTCCTCGTCGCCGCACCGGCCGCCGCCGAGCTGTACCTGATTTACGGGTCCGCCAGCCTGAGCGCAGTGAACCTCAGCGTCGACGGCGACGCCGACGGACTTCCCGATGTCCTCGAGGCTGGCGCGGGCTTGCGGATCCGCGGTCCTGCGTCCGAAGGATTCGGCGACGCCCTCGCCGCCGCTGACCTCAACGGCGACGGCTACTCCGACCTGGCCATCGGGGTTCGCCTGGCCGACAGCAGCACGCAGGTGGACTGCGGCAAGGTGGTGATCGTCTTCGGCGGCGCCACTCGGCCAGGCGCCGCCATCGACCTGAGCGTCGACCTCAATGCCGACCAGATCCCGGACTATCTGGCGGCCGGAGGCGGACTCCAGATCTTCGGCCAGGGCGCCTACGATGATTTCGGCGCCTCCCTCGACGGCGGCGGCGACGTCAACGGCGATGGCATCGAGGATCTCCTGGTCGGAGCGAAAGGCGCAGACCGCAGCGGCAGCAACGCCGGCAGCGCCTATCTGCTTTACGGCCGCACCGGATTGTGGAGCAGTTCCCTGGACCTTCATGCCGACACCAATGCCAACAGCCTGCCGGACGCCTTCGACGCCGGCCAGGGCCTGCGCCTCGACGGCGCCTCCGGCCAGGGCCTGGGGAGCTCCGTCGCCCTGCTGGGCGACGTCAATGGCGACGGCTATGGCGACTTCGCCCTCGGCGCCGAAGCGGCGGGCAGCGGCAGAGCCTGGGTCCTCCACGGCGGCGCAGCCCTGCCGGTCCAGATCGATCTCGCTACAGATGCCGGCGGCAACGGCCTGGCTGACTGGATCGAGCTCCACGGCGGAGCCCAGATTCACGGTTTCGCCGCCGGCGACTATTTCGGCCATGCCCTTGCCGCCGCCGGCGACGTCAACGGCGACGGCTACGCCGATGTCCTGGTCGCCGCTTCGGGCATGGATTTCAGCGGCCGCAGCGACGCGGGGGGAGTGGTCCTGCTCTTCGGTGGGCTGACCCTCGACGGCAGGATCGAACTCGCTCTTGATGACGGCAGCCTGCCGAGCAGCAATTCCGCCGACGGGCGTCCCGACTTCCTGGAGAACGGCGGAGGCGTCCTGATCGCCGGCGCTGCGGCCCAGGACGCTCTGGAAGGCTTGATGCTGGCTGCCGCCGGCGATATCGACGGCGACGGCTTTGACGACTTCCTCGCGGCCTTCGGCAACGCCGGCGGCGGCCAAGGCTACAGCTTCCTGATCCGCGGCCAGGATTTCCTCAACGGCCTCGGCGGTCTCCTCAGCGGAACCAGCCGGAGCGGCAGCGCAGCCGCAGACATTTTCGTCGGCAGCGCCGTCGCGGAGACCTTCAGCTCCATCGGCAGCGGCGACAGCGTCCGCTGCGGCGCCGGTGACGACATCCTGAGCCTCTCGGCCTCCGGCTTCCTGCATCTCGACGGCGGCCTGGGCGATGACCGGCTGATCCTCAACCTCGCCTCCCTCGACCTCAGCGGCATCTCCGCAGGCCGCCTGCGCAGCTGGGAGATCTTCGACCTGAGCTATGAAGGACCCCAATCCGTCAGCCTCGACGTCGACGCGCTCCGCCATCTGGAGGTGGACGGCGGCGCCCTGCGCATCCTCCGCGATGTCGACGACAGCGTCACCCTCACCGGCTTCACCCTCGGCTCAAGCCGGAACATCGATGGACAAGACTACGCCATCTGGACTGCGGCCGCAGCACCCTCGCTGGAGATTCAAGTCCTGGAATTGATCTGAGGCAAATGGCGGCGGCGGCGCTAATGTCTGCGCCGTGAACATCCTCCTGATCAAACTCACCAGCCTTGGCGACGTCATCCATTCGACCCTCGCCTTGGACGCGGTCAAGGCGCGCTTCCCGCAAGCGCGCATCACCTTCGTCGTCGACCGCTCCTGCGCCCTCGCGGTCAGCGGCCACCCGCTGGTCGACCGCCTCGTCGTCGCCGACCTGCGGGCTCAGAAAGCCAATCTCCGGTCCTTCCGTCTCGGCGCTGCCTGGAGCGAGCTCCGGCGCGTCGTCGCCGAACTGCGCCGCGACACTTTCGACCTCGCCATCGACCTGCAAGGGGCGGAGCGCTCGGTCCTGCTGCTCTACCTCGCCAAGGCGGCAAGGAAATTCTGCAAAGGCCGCTACCCCTTCGTCACCGGCTTTCGCCGTAAAGAGGCGCACGCTCTCGACGAGCTGCGCCAGCTCCTGGCCCTCGCCGGCATTCCGGCGGAGGACGCCTTTCCCCGCCTCGCCCTGCCGGAGGAGGCCGGGCGCGAACTCGCCGCGCGTCTGCCCGAGGCCCTGCGGCCGGCGCTCGCCTCGCGCCGCCTCGTCTGCATCTCGCCCTTCACTTCCTGGGTCACCAAAGACGTGCCCCTCGCCACCTGGATCGAGGCCTGCTCCGCCATCCAGCGCTTGCGCCCCGATCTCGACTATGCCCTGGTGGCAACGCCCGACAAGAAGGCCGAGATTGCGGCCGCGCTCGAAGCCGCACCCGAGCTCCTGCGCCCCCGCCTTTTCAACCTCGCTGGCGCCACCACGGTGCCGGAGCTGGCCCGCCTCGTCGAAGCTTCGGCGCTGGTGATGGCATCAGAGGGGGCCACGGGTCATTTCGCCTCCGCTCTCGGCACTCCGCTGGTGGTGGTCTTCGGTCCGACTTCGCCCAGCCGTGTCGGCCCCTGGGGCCGCTCCCGGGTCGTCCGATCAGCTTCCGCCAGCTGTCTCGAATGCTATCGCCGCCGCTGCAGCCAGTGGATCTGCATGGACGGCCTCGCCGATCCCATCGCCCGCGCCGCCCTGGAGCTTCTCGGCCCCGGGGAATGATCCCGGCGCCTCCAGCGCCGCCATCTTACAGTTCTGCACTGCCTGCTTCAGGCGAAATGCCGGCGGGAAAGCGCCAGCTTCAACACGCGCCACCCCGAGCCCCTTGACGATGCAGCAGCCACGCCAGGCCACATTCGGCCGGAATGAGCTGCACGCCGGCGGCGGGCGGCATGGACAGGCTGCGGATGTCGACGCTGTTGAAGTCGAACATGCCGAAATGATGGCCGAGGAGACGGGGAATGCCGGCTTCGCGGCAGAGTTCCAGGGCCTCTTCCAGGGTGAAATTGCCGGGCACGCCGCGCGAGCCGCGGAATTCGTCGCGTCCGTTGACCGGCAGCAGGGCGAGGTCGATGCGCCGGGAGGCGAGGGTCTCGGCGAGTCCCGGGTAGGGGATGCAGTCGCCGGAGTGGTAGATGCGGACGCCGCAAATCTCGAGGATGTAGCCGAGGAAGTGGCTGTTGCCCTCGGCGTCGCGGACGATCTCCTCGTGGCAGGAGGGAATGGCTTCGAGGGTGAATCCGGGGGCGAGCGGCAGCTTTTCGCCGTCGCTCACCGGCAGCAGGCGATCCCGGGGCAGGCCGAGCTTCCCGAGGGCGTGGGGGATTTCGGCCCTGGGCAGGACGACGCGGCAGCGCGGGTTGACGGGCAGCGCCTGGTGCAGGCTGGGGCCGTCCATGTGGTCGCCATGGCGGTGGGTGCAGAGCCAGAAATCGAGCCCGCGCAATGAAGCGGCTTCGAGAGGCGGCGGCATCATCCGGGTGTGCGGGAACTCCTTGCCGGCGTACTTCACCGCCAGGGCGTCGGAGAGGTAGGGATCGAGCACCACATTGAGACCGCCGCCGCGGATGGCGAAGCCGGCTTGGCCAAGCCACCAGAGGGCGATCTCGCCGTCGGCCAGCGGCAGCTCAAGCCATTGGCTGGCGGGGTGGTCCAGGACGGCGGTTTTCATCGGGCGGTTCCTTGGCAGACTTTCGCCTCTGCGAGCAGATTGTCGACTGCGGCCTCGATGGCCCGGTCGACGCTTTCCGCGGTGAAGGCGCCGGTGTGGGGCGTGGCGATGACGTTCGGATGCTTGACCAGCCGCCAATCGGACGGCGGTTCGCTCGCGTAGGCGTCGAGGGTGAGCCCGGCGAGACGTCCGGAATCCAGCGCCGCGAGGGCCGCATCGGCATCGATCAGCTCGCCGCGGGCGGTGTTGATGACGATCACACCGGGCTTCATCCGGGAGAAGGTCGCGGCGTCGAGAAACGGCCGTCCGCCGTGGGGGATCGGGCAATGCAGGGAGAGGAAGTCGCTGGACTCGAGAACTTCGTCGAGGGAGGCGTAGCGGAAGCCGGGGCCGGGAGCGAAGGCGGCATCGGGGTAGAGATCGTAGGCGAGCACCTCCATGTCGAGCGCGGCGGCGAAACGGCAGAGGAGCTTGCCGATGGCGCCGCAGCCGACGACGCCGAGACGGCGGCCGGCCAGCTCGACGCCCTGGTAGCGGGTCCAGCGCTCCGCCTTGAGTTCGCGGTCGCTCGCCGGCAGGCGGCGTGCGGCGGCGAGGAGATGGGCGAGCGCCAGCTCGGCGACGCCCCGGGCATTGGTGCCGGGAGCGGTGTGGATCTTGACGCCGAACTCCTTCGCGGCGGCGGCATCGATGCTGTTGAAGCCGGCGCCGTTGCGGCTGATCACCTTGAGCTGGGGCGCGGCGGCGGCGATGACCTTGGCGGAGACCGGTTCGACGCCGCAGAGATAGCCCCAGCAGCCGGGAAGCGAGCGCAGCAGCTCGTCCTCCGCGGGCTGGCGTCCGGGCGAGGGAATGACCAGCTCGAAGCCGGCGTGGCTGAGGCGTTCGACGGCGGGGTGGCCCTTGAGGGTGGCCGAACGGGGGGTGACGAGGATGCGCTTCATATCATCCCTCCTTGGGAACGAGGGCGAAGCCGCCGTCGCGGGCGACGACCCGCTTGGGGAAGCCTTCGGTGAGGATGTCGCCGTAGTTGAGGCCGGCGTCGGCGGGATAGTTGCAGAAGGTGATCAGCGCTTCTCGGCCGGTGTTGATCGAGCGGTGGGCCCAGCAGGGCGGCACGTAGACCATGCGGCCCGGACGGAAGGTCTCGGCGCGCACTTCGCCCTCGGGGGTCTTCATCAGCATCACCCCTTCGCCGCGCAGGCAGAGATAGGTCTCGGCGGTGGCGATGCGCTGGTGGTAGTGCCCCTTGGTCATGAAGAACTCGTCGCCGATCTTGCCGGGCAGGAGCTTGCTGATGCAGATCATGATGTGGCCGGCCTCGGTCGGGATGTTCTTCTCGAAGACCTCGTAGTGGACCGGGTCGCCCTCGGCGGCGAGGGCCTCGATGGCGGCGCGGTCGCGGTAGTAGGGGATCATCGTCGAGGCGCGGGTCGACTTGCTGCGGTCGGGATTGAGCATGATCCCGGCTTGCAGATCGAAGTCGACGGCGAAGGGCGGGAAGTAGGCGGTTTGGCTGTTCATCAGACTTTCCTTTTGTTGGGTGAGACGGCGGCGGCGACGGCGCCGAGACGGTCGAAGGCGGGGCCGCTGACCGGGATGTCGATGGCGAAGACTTCGGCGATGACGCGGGTCCAGCCGTGGATGAAGTAGACCCAGCCGTCCTCGACGGTCAGTTCCGCCTCCGGCTTCTGGCGCAGGGCCTGGTCGAGGAAGAGCAAATCGCCGCGGTAGTTGAACTCCCAGGCGATGCCTTTTTGCGGGAAGCGCACGGCGTCGGTCAAGGGCGAGCCGGGAGCGTCCTTGCCGAGTCCTGTGGCGTTGACTACCACTGATCCCGCTGGCAGGGCCGCGACGACGGCATCGTTGTCGCTCGCCGCGGGGCAGAGGTGATAGCGGAAGTCGATGCCGCATTCGCCGAGCGTGGCGTGGATGTGGCGCATCTCGTCGAGCCGCGGCTGGCTGCGGTTGGTGACATGGACGACGGCGGGGCGCTTGTCTGAGGCGATCAGGGTGGCGAGGTAGAGGGTGAGGGCGAGCGAGGAGCCGCCGGCGCCGAGCAGGCAGAGTTCGCCGCCGGACTTCCAGTAGCCGGAGGGAATGAAGGCTTCGAAGGACAGGCCGCTGGTCAAGGGGTCCTTGGCATGAGCGCGCAGCTTGCCGCCTCGCTTCGAGATGCAGCTCGCCTCGCCGAGGAAGGCGGCGTGCGGATCGACCTCGTCGAAGAGATCGCGGGCGGCCTTGAAGAGATCGAGTTTGTGGGTTGTGACCAGTCCGCCGAGGGAGAGCGGGTCGTGCTTGATGAAGTCGACGACGCGGCGGTAGACCTGGGGATCGTCATGGACCTTGCAGTCGATGCCGCGGATCACCACGTCGCCCAGGCCAAGGGCTTCGGCCCAAGCCGGAAAGACCTTCATGATCGAGGACTGGCTGGTGCTGACGCCGATGAAGTAGAAGGTCGGCCGGCTGGCCGGAACGAGGGACTCGAGGGTGCTCATGCTTGACTCCTGTTTCTTGCTTGGTGATCGTGATAGCCCAGCAGATGCTCGTAGAGGCGAAGGCTCTCGCTGGCGGCGGCGGCCAGGGCGTCTTGGCTGGCGGCATCGGGAGTGATGGCTTCGCCGCTTTGGCGGCGGGCGATGGCCGTGGCGGCGGGATCGCCGATGAGGCCGGCGGCGCTGGCGCCGAGAAGAGCGCAGCCCTGCAGCCCGGCCTCGGGTTCGGGCGAGACTTCCAGCGGCAGGCCGAGGGCGTCCGCCTTGATCCGGTTCCACATGGCGTTGCGGGTGCCGCCGCCGACGCTGAGCACCCGTTCCGCCCGCAGCCCGAGGGCGGCGAAGGCACGGGCGTCGCGTGCCATGGCGAGGGCGACGCCCTCCATCACGGCGCGAATGAAATGGGGAGCCCGGTGCTGCAGGCCGATGCCCGAGAAGACGCCCTTGGCGTTGCGGTTGTCGCTGCGGCGCTCGCCGCGCAGGTAGGGCAGGAAGACCAGGCCCTCGCAGCCCGCCGGCGCCTCCGACGCGAGACGGATGAGGTCTTCGTAGGAGGCGGGCGCGCCGCTCGAGGCGACTAGATCACGACACCAGGTCATGCTCAGGCCGCCGCAATCGAGAATGGTGAAGGGAATCCAGCCGGGGACGACATGGCGGCAGTTCTGGATGCCAGCATCAATGAGGGGTGCCGGGCTGTGCGCCGCCAGCAGCGAGCTGGTGCCGGTGACATCGGCAAGCAGGCCTTCGCCAACGATGCCGAAGCCTAGCATCGACACCGGGAAATCGCCGCCGCCCGCGACCACCGGCGTGCCGACAGGCAGGCCCGTAGCGAGCGAGGCCGATGCCGTCACCCGGCCGATGATCTCGTGCGAGGCGAAGATCGGCGGAAACTTGTCGAGAACCAGCCCCATCGCGGCCGCCAGCTCGGCAGAGTAAGTGCCTCTGTGCCAGTCGAAGATTGCCGAACACGAGGCCTCGCTCGGGTCGGTGGCGGCGACGCCGCTGAGGCGGAAGTTGAGGAAATCCTTGGGGACGAGATAATGGCACGTCGCCGCGTGGGCCGAGGGATGATGCTCCTTCTCCCACAGAATCTTGATCCCCGTCCAAGCGGGATTCGGAGCGTTGCCGGTTCTTTCCAGAAAGAGTTTTTCGCCCAGTTCGCGGCGGAGGAAATCGACCTGCGCGGCGCAGCGCTTGTCGCACCAGAGCTGGACCCAGGGCGTGGTCAGATCACCTTGAGCGTCGACCCCTACCGGACCATGCATCTGGCCGCAGCAGCTCACTGCCGCGACCGGGCGTCCCGCCAGCTCCGACGCAGTCAACACTTGGCGGATCACCTCGCAGCTCAAGCGCCACCAATGTTCCGGACGCTGCTGCGCCCAACCCGGCTGCGGGTTATCAGTCTCCTGCGCGATCTGGACGAGCTTGAGGATCTTGCCGTCGGCGTCGATCGCCGCCGCACGGACACTCTGGGTGCCGAGATCGACGGCGAGGATGAAGGGCTGGCTCATGATTCATATCTCCTGGAAAGCGGTTTCAGCTTCCCAACAGATAAACCCAATCGTCCTTCTGTTCCGCCTTAGAATCTAGATTGCAATGAGTTTCTAAATATGGGATTTAGGATTCGGAGGGCTTGTCCAGCGAAGGATGAGTCCATGAACAAAAATTGGGCCTTAGTGAAATGTGGGAGGCCGCCTCTGGCGGGCGATTGTATCTTTCGCCCACATCATTTGTTACATTCCTACGAGTGAAAGACCATCCCAACTCCGGAGCCTCCCATGCGCAACCAACTGACTCGCGGCGAGACGCGCCGCGTCATGTACATCGAAAACAAGAACGGCCACCTCGACGGTGCCGCGGCGCGCATCGGTTGGGTGGATTTCTCCAAGACCGGTCGCACGGTGTATTACCGGGGGCGTTCGCTACAGGCGTCGCAAGGCATCAGCGGCAACTTCTGCGATGTCGATAGCGGCGAGGAATTTTGGGTCTCGGGAATCAAGAAGCGCGGCAGCAATGTCCATCCTTGTGAACGCGTCGAGGTCATCATCGACGACGACGCGGCGGAAGAATATCTCCGTTTGAAGAGGGCATTCTGAGGGGTTTCAAGGCTTTTCGTTGATGAGGATTTCCAGTGCCTTTTCGAGGTTTCCTGCCTTCTCGACATTGAGGCCGGCGGAACGCAGGGTGCCCTTGCCGTCGATGAGGCTGACAAAGGGGTAGAAGGGAAGTTTGAAGTCGCGGCACAAGCTGCTGCGGATTGCCGACTTGTCGGGGCTGAAGAGCATCAGGGAACTGCGATCGGCGACCAGCTTGGTCCAGGCGGCTTCGTCGCCGCTGACGCAAATCGACAGGAAGACCACCTTGTCGCCGAACTTCTTCTGCAGCTCGTCATTGTGCGGCAGAAGGCGCTTGCATGGGCCGCACCAAGTGGCGAACAGGTCGACGACGACGATCTTGCCTTTGAGGTCGACGGGGGCTTTCTGCCCGTCCTTCAGTTTCAATTTCGAGAAGTCGATCGCAGGCATCGGCTTGTTCTCGAGTTCGTAATAGGCCTGCGGCTTCTTCTTGGCGTCGTAGTAAAGCTCTGCCGGGATAATGCTCTCAGGAATGCTGACGGGGGCTTTGGTTTGGGCAGGTGCCGGGGCAGGCGTCTCTGCAGACGACAGAGCAAGGCTCAGTGAAAGCAAGACGCAGCTAACGAGGATTCGCTTCATGGCAGTCTCCGGGTTTTGGGGGTGGCTAATCAAGTATTGAGTCGCTTCACGGATTCTTACAGAGAGATTGAAAAAAAATCGAGCCACACCGGCGTACTCATATCAGTACCGCAGCAGCGCCTTGATCACCTGGCGTCCAGCGACGGCCTCAAGGGCGGCGGCGATGTTGGAGATGGGGAATTCATGGGTGATGAAGTCGGCGGCGCTGAGTTTCCCCTGGCGGATCCAGTCGCACAAGGGGCCTTGCGCAGCGCGCTCCTCGGCGCGGGTCGGCCATTGGTGGATGAGAAGGTTGAAGTTGTAGGGCGCCTTGTCCTTGACCAGACTTAATGCTGGCTGGGAGAGGACGCCGTAGACGCAGATCGAACCGCCCATTTTGATCTGGCCGAGGGCGGCGTTGATGATCTGCTCGCTGCCGACGGCGTCGATGACGGCGTCGAACTTGCGCCGGGCGCAAAGCTCGGCGAGCTCGGGGGAGCCCGGGCTGAGGACGGCGTCGGCGCCGAGAGCGAGGGCGCGCTCGCGCTTGCCGGGATTGCGGTCGACCAAGATGATGCGGCCGAGGCCGAGAAGGCGGGCGAATTTGACGAAGCTGAGGCCGACGGCGCCGCCGCCGTGGATCAGCAGGTCCATGCCGGGCTTGAGATGGAAGTCGGCGAAGGCGCCGTAGACCTCGCGCCAGGTGCACAGGAGGACCGCTTCAGGCACCCGGATGTCGGGGTCGACGCGGGTCTGGATCTCGTAACACTCGAACCAGCCGTGTTCGGCATCGGCGACGCCATCGGCCTTCATCGCTTCGTGGTCGGCGGCAAGGGTGCACTCGCAGAAACCTCCCCAACCGCTGCCGACGCCACTGTCGCCGAAGTTGAAGACCAGTCCGCCGACGACACGGTCGCCGAGCTTGAAATGGCGCACCTTGTCGCCGACCTGGGTGACAATGCCGACCGACTCATGACCGAGGGCGAGCGGGTATTGCTCGACCCCTGGGAACTTGCCGACGACGAGCTTGCTGTCGGTGGCGTTGCAAAGGCAGGCGGCCTCGGTCCTGACCAGGGCTTGATAGGGACCGGGAACCGGGACCGGGAGATCGCGTATTTCGACTTTTCCGGGGGAAGTGACGACGACGGCTTTCATAGGGGGGAATCTCCTTAAAATCTGGAATTTTGAATCTTGAATTGTGCTGGTGTTCTCTGGAATTTTGAATTTTGAATCCCCGTCAGGGGTGCCTCGGCACGGCTTCGGGCCAGCCGAAGAGCTCGGCGCCGGTGTAGCCGACGAGGCCGGCGAGGGCGCCGCCGAAGAGGCCGCCGAGGATGACGAGGGCGATGCGGGGGAGGGATTCGGCGAAGAGACGTTTGCGTTCGGCGACGGGAGTTTCACAGAGGCCGCAGACCCAGATGCCCATGGCGACGGCCCAGCCCATGTCGATCCACGGCGCGCCGCCGTGGCCGCCTTGCTGGATCAGGCCGAACTGGATGGTGTCGCCGCCGGCGGATTTCATCAGCTCGGGATGGATGCCGAAGCCGGGGAGCTTGTGGTTCATCACCCAGAAGGTGCCGATGATGATCGCGGCGCTGAGCATGCCGCCGAGCGGGCCGAGATCCTGCACCAGGCGGCCCCAGCAGAGGATGACGGTGAAGCTGACGCAGAAGGAGCCGAAGATCGTCGTCAGGATGGCGGCGTTGTACAGGCCCAGCGAGCTGTTGTAGGTGCCGAGCCAGTGTGCGAGTTCGTGCATGGTCAGTCCTCCTTTTTACCGGCAGACGGCAGATGTTTTTTGACCTGGTAGGCGAAGAGGCCGCCGAGGGTGCCGCCGATGAGGCAGAGGCCGAGTGTCGGCAGACAGGCGGCAAAGGCGTCGAGGCCGCCCTGCCAGCGCACCAGCGCCCAGGCGATGCCCGCGGCGCCGACGGCCCAGCCCTGGTCGACCCAGAGCCGGCCTGCGGGATTGTCGATGACGCCGAGCCAGTGGTTCATGTACCAGCAGATGCTGATCACCACCGCCGCCGTCATCCAGCCGCCGAAGATGCCGTAGGTCTTCCACATCTCCGGCCAGACCGAGAAGACCAGCGCGCCGCAGATCGCCGCGCCGGTGAGCGTGCCGAGGCGGCGGCTCATTTTGCGTCTCCCGCAGGCAGGCGGAGGCTGGTCAGGGTGCTGGGCAGATCGTGCTTGCTGTTGACCTTGTCGGGACCGGTGACGCAGTCGAAGCAGCTGAGCACGAGACGGCCGTTCCACAGGATCGGCTCGCCCGGCTGGTCGAGACCGCCGTCGGAGCCGTCACCGTCGGGGCTTTTGGCGAGGCGGCGGATGCTGCCGTCGGGCGACACCATGGCGACCGCATTTTCCGAGAAATCGGCGACGAAGATGCGGTCCTGTTCGTCGATGCAGATGCCGTCGGTGGTGCGGAGCTGACCGGGATTCTTGGCCCAGATCTCGTTGTTAAGCACCTCGGCGTTTTTGCCGAAGCTGATGCGGTGCAGGGTGCCGTCGCCGAAGTTGCCGACGAAGAGGTGTCCGGCCTTGTCGAAGACCAGTCCGTCGGCTCCGTATTGGCAGTCGCGGTTCTGGGTGACGAAGGTGCAGATCAGCTGTGTGTCGGCCCGAGTGTTGGTGACCACGAGGTCATGGTCGTCGAGATCGAAGCGATAGACGCCGCTGACCAGCAGGCCCGAGGGGTCCTTGATGTCGGGCAAGAGGCTCTGGGTGACGTAGATCTTGCCATCGCGGATGCGGACGCCGTTGGGGTGTTCGAGGTGGCTGGCGACGACGGTGGTTTTGACCACGCGGTCACCTTCGATTTTGAGGCGCAGCAATCGTCCCTGGCTCTTGCCGGCGCTGCTGCCTTTCCAGCCCTGGTTGTCGCAGATGTAGAAGTCCCCGTCGGGCCCTTGTTCGATGCCCATCGGGCAGGCGAGGCCGGTGCTGGCGAGGACCGGCACTTCGACCCATTTGCGGACTTCGCCATTGGCCTTGACCCGCAGCAGGCAGGCCGGCTGGCTCTGATCGGCGTAGTTGGGACAGGTGACGATCAGGTCGCCGCTGTTGCGGTCGACGCACATGCCGTCCGGCGTCGGCGCGCTGGCCGGCAGGATGGCCACAAGCTTGGGCTTGTCGAGCTCGCCCTCACCGCTTGGAGCGGCGGTGTTGAGGCTCAGGAAAAGACTTGCGGCTAGGGAAATAAGCATCTGGGGACTCCTCGGTTTCGACGACTTTTTGCCGTCACACGCCGAGATAGATAGCGTCGAATTGCTTCCCGTTCCGGGATTTAATCTAGATCGCGATGAGTTTCTAAATATAGAATTATGGTTTCGACAATGCCGAAATGGGATTCATAATTTGATATTTAAAATCGAGTTGATTTCAATCGAACTCTACGGAACTAAGCATTCTGGTTCATCTCTATCTGCCATTACCGCTCGCTAAATCACCAACAAAGAATCTCGAGGTTCATCATGAATTACCTAATGGCAGGAGCCGTCATTCTTCATGCCTTCATTCTGCAGGGGAGGTCTGATGAGAAAAAATCAGATCCGGTCGAATACAACAAAGACATCAGGCCGATCTTCCAGGAGACTTGTTTTCAATGCCACGGTACAGATGCGGCAAAAGCCAAAGGAGAACTCCAGCTGGACAGCTTGGCTCACGCGACAAAGAAGAACTCTGAAGGTCGGCAAGCCATCGTCCCCGGCGATCCCGATCAATCACTCCTTATCGAGCGCATTTTTTCTTCTGACAAGGAAGAGATCATGCCGCCGCTCAAGATTCATAAAAATCTGACGGATGCACAAAAATCAAAACTCAAGAGCTGGATATCGCAAGGGGCCCATTATCAAGAGCACTGGGCTTACCTGGCTCCTAGGCACTCTCCGATTCCCGAGCATGTGCAACCGGAATTCTGGGCGAACAACATCATTGATGCTTGGATCGCAAAGCAGCTCAATGAAAATGGCTTGAGGCCTAATGACGAGGCAGACAGATATAGCTTGATCCGCCGTGCCTCGTTGGATCTTCTCGGACTTCTTCCCAGTCCTGAAGAGATCCATTCCTTCGTCAAGGACCCCGATCCTCAGGCCTATGAAAAGCTCATCGACCGCCTGCTGGCATCACCTCGCTACGGAGAGGAGATGGCACGTCAATGGCTCGACCTGGCCCGCTACGGGGACACGCATGGTATCCACATCGACAACCATCGCTCGATCTGGCCTTATCGCGACTGGGTGATCAAGGCTTTCAACGCCAATCAGCCCTACGACCAGTTCTCCATCGAGCAGCTGGCGGGCGACCTGCTGCCGAACCCGACCCAGGACCAGCTCGTCGCCACCGGCTATCTGCGCTGCAATCCGACGACCAGCGAGGGCGGCGCGATCGCCGAGGAATATCAAGCCATTTACGACCGCGACCGCGTCATAGCCTTCTCCAGCGCCTGGCTCGGCGTCACCATGGGCTGCGCATCCTGCCACGACCACAAATTCGATCCTGTGACGCAGCGCGATTTCTACCAGCTCAGCGCCTACTTCCGCAACATCGATACTCCAGCGATGGATGGAAACCTGGAAAACACCCCGCCCTCCTTGAGACTGACTGATGATCGCGATGCCTTGAACCGGTTGGAAGCGGAATTGGCTCAGTCGCAAAAAGAAGTCGATGCCTTGAGAAAGCAGGGGGGCAAGGAGCTTGAGGTCACCGCCCTCGAAAAGCGGCTTCAGGACTTGAGGCAAAGACTCCGCAGCTATCCCGAGACCCTGATCGCCCGGGAGCGCAAGCAGCGGGCCTTCGCACATGTGCTCGACCGTGGCCAGTACAACCAGAAGAAAGACATGGTGTTCCCCTCCGTCCCCGCCGCCTTCGGTGTGCCGCTGCCCAAGGACGCCAGGGAGGACCGCCTGGCCTTGGCCCGCTGGCTCTTCGACCCCCGCCATCCCATGACCGCGCGTCTGCAGGTGAACCGGCTTTGGCAGAAGATGTTTGGCCAGGGCTTGGTCGCGACTGCCGCGGACTTCGGCAACACCGGCGAAGCGCCCAGCCATCCCGAGCTCCTCGACGCCCTCGCCTTGCAGTTCCGCGACAGCGGCTGGGACGTCAAGGCGATGCTGCGTGCAATGGCCTTGAGCCGCAGCTACCGCCAGTCCGCCGCCGCCTCGTCTCAAGCCCTGAGACTCGATCCCCGCAACCGCCTGCTGTCGCGGGGGCCGCGTCACCGCCTCGATGCGGAAGTGCTGCGCGATGTGGCCTTGCAGAGTTCCGGTCTACTGGTCGAGAAGCTGGGCGGCCCCTCGGTCAAGCCTTACCAGCCCGCGGGCCTGTGGGAGCCTGCCTCCCTGCCCGTGAGCAACACCCGCGTCTACGTGCAGGATCACGGCGAGAAGCTCTATCGCCGCAGCCTCTACACCTACATCAAGCGCGGTTGCCCGCCGCCGACGATGATCACCTTCAACGCCACCTCGCGGGAATCGCCCTGCGCCTGCCGCGAGCGGACCAACACCCCCCTCCAGGCCCTCGTCTCCCTCAACGATCCACAGTTCGTCGAAGCCGCGCGGAAGCTCGCCGAGCGCTGCCTGGCGATGCCCGGCTCCCGGGAGGAGCGTCTGGGCGCCGCCTACCTGATCGTGACGAGCAGAAAGATTGACGACGGACGCCTCGACGTGCTGAAAAGCGCCCTCGCCGACTTCTCCCGCCACTTCGAGAAGGACAAGAGCCAGGCCGCCGCGCTGCTGGCCGTCGGCGAAGCCCCGCGCGACAGCCGCTTCGAAGCCGCCGAACTCGCCGCATGGACGGCCATCGCCTCGATGATCCTCAACCTCGACGAATCCCTCAGCAACTGACCGGAGGACACAGAACATGTTCACCCTCAACCGCAGAAGCCTGATCGCAGGCGCCCTGGGCTCGCAGCTCCTCTCCTGTGCCAGTTCCCATCTCGGCAACGGCGCCGCCATCCGCCTGGACCACCCTGCGAAGGCGAAACGCCTGATCTACCTCTCGATGGTCGGAGGACCGTCTCAGATCGATCTTCTCGACCCCAAGCCGGGCCTTGGCAGGCTGTTCAACACCGACTTGCCGGAGTCCACCCGCAAAGGGCAAAGATTGACCGGCATGACCGCGGGTCAGGCGCGCTTCCCCATCGCTCCCTCGAAGTTCCAATTCTCCCGCTCCGGGAAATCCGGACTCGAGCTCTCCGAGCTGGTCCCGCATTGGTCGCGCATGGCCGATGAGATGTGCATCATCCGGACCATGTACACCGAAGCGATCAACCACGAACCCGCGATGCAGTACATGTACACCGGGAACATGAACGCCGGCCTGCCCAGCATCGGCGCCTGGCTCTCCCACGGCCTGGGGACGATGAATCCCGATCTGCCGACCTTCGCCGTCCTCAGCGCTCAGCACACCTTGACTGCCCCGATGAACGTCCAGGCGGTGCCCTCCAGGCTCTGGGGATCGGGCTTTCTCGCCGGGGAAAACGCCGGTGTCAGCTTCCGCTCGGGAGCCAATCCGGTCCTCTACCTCAACAACCCGCCAGGCATCGATCCGGCCTTGCGCCGCCGCATGCTCGACGGCATCGGCGAGATCAACGCACGCACCTTGAAGGAATTCGCCGACGTCGAGACGCGGGTCCGCAGCAGCCAGTACGAAATGGCCTACCGGATGCAGTCCTCCGTGCCGGAACTCGTCGATCTCTCCAAGGAGCCCGAGCACATCCTCGATCTCTATGGCCCCGATGTCAAAAAACCCGGCTCCTTCGCCGCTTCCGCTCTCCTGGCGCGTCGCCTGGTCGAACGCGGCACGCGAGTCGTCCAGATCTTCCACAACGGCTGGGACCAGCACAGAAACCTCCCCGTAGAACTCAAGTCCCAGTGCCAAGATGTCGATCAGGCCTGCTACGCCCTGGTGGCCGACCTCAAGCAGAGAGGCCTGCTGGACGACACCATCGTCCTCTGGGGCGGCGAGTTCGGTCGCACCGTCTACTGCCAGGGCGCCTTGTCGCAGTCGGATTACGGACGCGATCACCACCCCCGCTGCTTCTCCATGTGGGCTGCGGGAGGCGGATTCAAACCCGGATCCTGCTACGGCAAGACCGATGACTTCTCCTACAACATCGACGAGAACGGCGTCCACATCCGCGATCTCCACGCCACGATCCTCCACCTGTTCGGCATCGACCACTCCCGCTTCACCGTCAAAAACCAGGGACTGGACACCCGGTTGACGGGAGTCGAGGAAGCTCATGTCGTGAAGGGGGTCCTGGCCTGACGCTTACCATTTGGTTTTCTGTAAGATCCGGGCGATTTCTTTCAATAGATGATAAGCATGAACGGGGGGGGGGACTATGAAGAAAGCGGCTTTGGTTCTGTCCATCTGCGTGGCGGCGGCATTGTGGATCTCGGAATCCGAGCCGGTCGAGCCAAGTGTAAAAAACACGAAACACTCGGCGAAGCCTCTGGATCACGGAGTGTCGCAGGGCTCTGCGCAGAAAGTCGCGATGGCGAAGTCTGCGAGAATCCGGCCAGTTTCCGACCCGGCTCTTGATGAGCTGCGGCGGAGGCTGGATGAAGGGCTGGATCCGGACAGTGTCGAAAATGGCTATTACCTGCTGACTGCGGCCATCAATGAGGGCAGCCTCGAGAAAGTCAGGCTGCTGCTTGAACGCGGAGCGCGGGTCACGCCCCTCAAGGCTTTATCCAGCGTTCGAGCCGATGATGATTGGCTACCGATCAATGCGGCGGCGCTCAAAGGCGATCCCGAGATCTTCAAACTCCTGCTAGACCATGGAAATGACGCCGATTTCAGCTCCAGGTTCAAAATCGGCGGCGATGATGTCGAACATGATCGACCGCTGCTGATCTTTGCCACCAACAGCGGCTCGGTGGAGATCCTTGAGATGCTGGTCGAGAGGGCGGGAGGGCTAGAAGCCGCCCGCAAGCTTTGGCCGGACGGCCGGCCGGAGTATGCCGCGTGCGCACATGGGTACACCGAGGTCTTCGACTGGTTCAAGTCGCAAGGCGCCACCTTCGATGCCGCAGATCTGCTTTCCGGGGCCGCCCTTTACGGACGGCCGGAGATGATCGACTATCTGGTCTCCCAGGGCCTATCCCCCTCCAAGGACATGCTTGTTGACGCCAAGTTCAAAAACAGCTTCCTCGAGAGCGGAAATCCGGACATCCTCCAGCGATATCTGCAGTGGGGGGGCAAGGTCGACCTGGCCGACGAATCCACCCAGACGCTGTTGGCGAGACGCATCTCCACCGACATGCTCGAATATCTTGCCGGGCAGGAAGGCGGCGGCAAGCTTCTCGAGTCGGAGAACTTCAAGCTTCTCCTGATGAGCAACATCGACGACCGGGATGCCTTCAACTGGATGCTCGACAAGGGCATGGTCAAATTCGATGTTCCTGGCGAATGGAATGCGGCGTTCTCGGGGAAACCGGTGACCGTGCTGGAACTGGCCTTGGCGAACGGCCTGAACGTGAAGGCCGACGACGATAACGGGGACCGGCTGCTGCAATGGGCGGTCGCGCACGGCAACTCCGAGGCCGTGCAGTTCCTGATCGGCAAAGGCGCCGAGCTCGACCATCAGGACGCCCAGGGGACCACCGCGCTCGCCGAGGCGGCGATGCGCGGCAATGCCGAGCTGGTGCTCCAGCTTCTCGAGGCCGGCGCCAACCCGATGATCCTCGAATACAACGGGAAAAGCGCCCTGGATCGCGCCAAGGAAGCGGGGAACCCCCTGTTGATCGACAAGCTGCGCGAGCTCGGAGTGCCGGAGGGCCGCGGACTCTGAAAGCGCGGTGATCGTGCACAAGCCGAGTCGTGAATCAACTGCAGACCAGTTTCACTCCGGCGAGAAACACGAGGGCCCGGACGGCGACATTGAAGCCTTTCTCTGGAATTCTTTTGACCAGAAGAAACCCAAGCCAGCAGCCCAAGAGCACTGCCGGAGTCAAGAGCAAGGTCAATTCCAAGGTGTCGAGCTTCAGAGTGCCCGTGGCGACGCCGAGGATCGGCACCTTGGCGCAATTCAGGACCAGAAAGAACCAGACCCCTGTGCCCACAAAGGCTTCCTTCGGCAACTTCTGTGCGAGCAGGTAAAGATTCATTACCGGCCCGGCGGCATTCATCGTCGTGGCGACCCCGGCGACGAATCCGGTTGCCGGCGCGGCGTGAGGGTGCTCGCGCAACCAATCCTCGACTCCTTTTTTCCAGATGCTGAGCGCCAACATCACCAGGATCAGAATCCCCAGCATCGGCCGCAAGTGGCGATCCAAAAAAGCCAGCGGGGAGTTCTCCTGATGCGCCTGCCAGAGCACGTAGGAGCAGATCGCCGTCCCGGCCAGGACCCACGGAACCAGAGGCCAAAGCCGTCGCTGATCGCCATGGCGACGCCAGGCGATCACTGCCGTGACGTCGGCGACGATCAGCACCGGCAGCAGCAAGCCGGCTGAGGTGAAGGGATCAAAGACCGAAGCGAAGATCGGCACTGCGAGAATGCCGATGCCGGACAATCCCGTCTTCGCGCCGCCGATCAGGAATGCGGCCAAGGCGAGAAGCAGAAAGTCGAGAGGGCTGAGGTGAAAAGGAAGCGACATGAAGGCTCCGTTATGATTGCTGACCCTACAGCGTTTAGGCGGCGATGCTTCTATCGCAGCCGATGCACGAGCGGGGAATCCGGCTTGTATGACCGTCTGAGCTCGAGAGAAATCAAGTCAAGGGCCCCCTCTCTGGTCTTGGCGAGGCGCATGCAGCCTGTGTCGCCCTGCCAGCCCCGGGGCTCGTCTCCATGCCGCAACCATCCTCAGAAAGTCGATTCCCGCATTTAGAATCATCATCGAAGCCTGTTATGAAAGCGGCGAAGCTTGCAATAACTGGATGTGGCGAGCTGGCGACGAGAGGCGGAAGGCTTTCCCCCGAAAGTTCGACACGCCCACAAACAGGAAAACCCAGGAAGCTCTCCCATGAGAATGAAAACCGCTTTAGCCATCGCTCTGTCTGCAGTTCTCGGCAGCTGCGTCACCTACCACACCACCAAGGTGGCAAGTGCCGAGAGAGTGAAAGTCGAGTTCGAGTCCGACGAGGCCAAATCCCTGTTCTACGAAGTGATGTTGCAGAAGCTGGAGCCCAAAGAGGGCGGGCAAGTCTGTGTCGGTCTGTGGCTGTGGATCCACAGTTCAAAGACTCTTCCATCAAACGATTTCCTGTTCAATGAAACCGCAAAAGATGCCGACCTCAACAAGGACGGAATCCTCACGCTTGCCGAGATCAAGAAATTAAAGCTTGATGCGTCCCTCAAAAGTCACCGCGTAGCGGTCGAAGCTGGCTTAGCCTGGGGCATCGCCCCAGGTTTTGAGCGTGAAAGGGTGCCGCCTCGCGTAAGCCAGGGCGATGGCAAGGAATCCAGCAACGCCCGGGTCGCTCATTCACATTCCGATGCGGATCTGAGCACCTGGTATTACCCCGTGTCCCCCGCAATGCATGAGCGTCTTGTAAAGGACCCCAATATTGCGGCCTTCTTCGAGCCCATGGGAATGAATTTCCAGGATGGCAGGAAGATCCAGTATGTCGCCTCAGCGCAGAGGCTGGTCGCGACCGGAAATGATGAAGACTTGAAGAAGCTGGAAAAGGTGGTGGGTGAGCTGGAACGAACCCCCACGCAATGTTGAGCCAGAGGCGCCACGATGCAAAAACCTCAGAAACTACTCCCATGCCTCACGGCCTGTCTTGCCGCCTGTCTTGCTGGCCTGTGGATGACGGAATCCACGGCGACAGGAGGGAGCTCACCGCCGCCGGAAACACGAGCCGCCCGGGTTCGGCCTTCCGTTCCTGTTGCTGCAATGCCGATCATGACGCATGGGGCTGCCGATCCAGGCACCGAGGAGGCTGGCGACAGCCTGGAACTCCCCGGCGAAGACATCACGTTTGAATCTCATGGCGTCGTTACCACATTCAAGTCCCAATGCGACATCTTGCCCATTGAGTTGCGGAGCCGGCTCGATGCAGGGCTGGATCCGAACAGCATCGAAGATGGCCAATACTTGTTGACCGCGGCCATCAACGAAGGCAGTGCGGAGAAAGTTCAGCTGCTTCTGGAATTCGGCGCGACGGTGAATCTCACTTGTCCTCCTGTCGATGAATCCGGAAGGGCATGCATTTGGAGCCGGGACGGCGATCTCTGGCTACCGATCAATGCGGCGGCGCGGAAAGGCAATGCGGAGATCTTCAAGCTTCTGCTCGATCACGGAGCGGTCCTGAGTAGCAGTACAACCTACGCCGCCGCTTCCTCGGGCAGCATCCAGGTCATGGAGTGTCTCGAGTCACGGGGTGTCGATTTCAATCCGACGGAGCTGTTTGATGTCGCCGCATTCAACGAGAAGGAGGAAATGATCGAGTTTCTCATCGCCCGCGGCGCCGCTCCATCGCAGGAAAAGCTCGCCAACTCGATACTCTTTTACCGTTTTCTTGCAGGCAGTGCGAAGATGGTTCAGCTGTATCTGAGACTGGGCGGAGATCTCGACCTTGGCGATAGAGAAACGCAGTGCCTTTTGGCGAAGGAAATGACTTCCGAAAAACTGGAATGCCTCTTTCGTCTGGAAGGCGGCAGGACGCTTCTCCGGAGTCCGGATTTCCAGGCCTTCCTGCAAAATAACGATCTATCTGGGTCTACAGCCCTCCATTTCGCCGTCGAGGCAGGCAGCCTGGAGATAGTGGACGAGCTGCTGGCCCATGGCGCCAACCCGGGGGCTGTAAATCACAGGGGACAGACCTCCCTCGACCTGGCATTGAATAAAAAACCCAGCCCGGAAAACACGCTGCTGATCGCCAGGCTCCGAGAACTCGGCGTCCCGGAAAACCGGATGAGAGACGGCGAGCGATGATCTGGACACTCCTGATGGGACGGTGATGAGAAGACGCCCTGCCCGCAGTCTGGCGCACCTTCAAAACCGCTCCCATGACGGCCACTGATTTGCACCTGGAAACGGATGGAAACACCCTCGGGAACCCCCATGAAAAGACTTGTCCTGCTGATCATCGCCCTCATCGCCGCGGGCTTCCTCGCCGCCCAATTCGCCGCCCGCCCGGCAAGGCCGCCGGCCGAAGGCTCAAGCCAGGTCCGGCGTCCGCCGTCGCCTCCCCGGTCCGCCGTCCAGGGCCACGCCTTCGATTCCGGAGCTCTGCCGCGCTTCTTCAAAGGCCTCGAACGCGGCGTCCTGCCGGCGGCCGCCAGCAGCCGCGAACTGATCGACAAGGCCTTCGCCGCAGGCAGCGAGGACGCTCTGGTCGGCCTGCTGGAATGCGGCATGATTCTCGACGAGCAGGAGACCCGGGAACTGGCCGGGCGGCTGGTCGCGCAGGGATGGGACCGGGCCCTGGATGCGCTGCTGGCGAAAGACGGCTGCGGCCAGCACCCCGAGGAGTTGATGATGGAGACGGTGAAGCAGGGGCGGCTTTCCTGCCTTCTCGTCCTCGAGGCCCGCGGCCTGAGCTTCGATCCCGCCGCTTCGGAGGAGCTGCTGCTCGCGGCCCAGACCGCAGGCGACCGGGAGCTCTTCGAACACCTCATCTCCCGCGGCGCGATCCCTTCGGAGGAGAAGCTCTACAAGACCATCGAGGAGTCCGGCTTCGAGGAGCTTGAAAGCGGCTCGCCGGCGACCAAGAGCTTCCTCGCCAAGGACGGCGGCGAACCATTCAGGATCCAGGCGATCAGGGACGCGGAGGGGAATCTCGGACTGACCCTGAGCCAGGGAAAAAATCAAAGGTCGCTCCTGCTGGTAGAGGGAGCCACGACGAGCTTCATGCTCTCCTTGAATGACAAGTGCCCGGTCGCCTGGAAGGAGTCGATGGACGGCTCCGAGGCGGTGCCGGTCTACGGCAGGCAGCATGTCGGCGTCGAGCTCCAGGCGGGGCTTCTCGAAGGGAAGATCTGGTATCGCCTGGCAAGCACCGATCTGGCCGGGAACGAGGACGCGACGGGGGTGCTTCGAACGACCAGGTACCTGCATGCGCAGGCATGCGGCGAGATCGAAGCCGGGGAGCTCCGCGAGACGGTCGAAAGGCCCCTCACCGGCGTCGAATTCAGCTCCGGCAAAGAGGTCACCGACATCGAAGATGTGTGGCGGGCGATTTTTTGCGGTGAATCGCGGCGAAAAAGGTGACGGTCTGTAAGAATCCGTTCCGGCGCCGCAAGCAGAGTATGAGTCGTGAACCGAATGCCCTCTGCACAACGCCCAAGGAGAGTCCTCATGCCCGCCGGAATCGCCCGTCTGCTGCTCTGCCTCGCCATCGCCGCCCAGGCCGCCGAAGCCCCGCCGCCAGCCACCGAAAAACCCTGGATCTTCGCCCATCGCGGCGCCAGCGGCGAACGCCCGGAGCACACTCTCGGCGCCTACCGCCTGGCCCTGGAGCAAGGCGCAGACTTCATCGAGCCGGATCTGCGCATGACCAAGGACGGCGTCTTCATCGCTCTGCACGACGGCAGCCTCAACCGCACCACCGATGTCGCCGCCCATCCGGAATTCGCGGATCGCGCAAAAGTCGACAAGAAGGGCGAGAAATACTGGGTTCCCGGCGATTTCACCCTCGCCGAAATCCGCAGTCTCCGCTGCCGCCAGGGCACTGCCGGCAGGCCGAAGGATTTCGACGGCAAAGAAGGCATCCCGACTCTCGAGGAGGTCGTCGAGCTGGTGCGCACTTGGAACCGCGATCACAAGACGCGCGTCGGCCTGGTGCCGGAACTCCGCGGCGGCGCCGAGGCCTTTGTCGAATTCGTCCGGAAGCAACATCTCGAAGACGCCGAAGCGCCGCCGATCTATCTGCAATCTTTCGAGGCCGGCACTCTGAAAAAGGTCCGGAAGGAGCTCAAATTCCCGGCCGCTCTTCTCCTCAGCGAAGCGCCGAAAAAAGAACAGCTCGCCGAGCTGAAGAAGGACTTCGATGCGGTCGCCGTCGGCAAGGCCTCGTGCCTCAGCCCCGAGGCGGCGGCCTGGATCGCCGAGGCGCATGCCCAGGGGCTGCAGGTGATCGCCTGGACCTTCGACGACGCGAAGTACGACAAGAAGCGCTTCCGGTCGAGCCGGGAGGAGATGGAATGCGCCTTCCGCAACGGCGTCGACGCTCTCTTCTCCGACTTCCCCGCCAGCGGCGTCGAGGCCAAGAAGGCCTTCCTCGAAACCGAGAAGGCCGGACGATGAATCGCGACGAACATCTCCGGCGGGCGCTCGACAATCCTGGCTTCGACCTCGCCATCATCGGCGCCGGAGCCACTGGCCTCGGCTGCGCCCTCGATGCCGCCAGCCGCGGCTGGCGCGTCCTGCTTATCGACCAGGATGACTTCGCCAAGGGAACTTCCAGCCGCAGCACCAAGCTGGTCCACGGCGGTGTGCGCTATCTCCGCCAAGGCGACTTCAGCCTCGTCTTCGAGGCCCTCCGCGAACGCCGCCGCCTCTGCCGGAATGCGCCGCACCTGGTCAGGCCGCTCGACTTCGTCATCCCCACCTACCGCCGCGGCGCCAAAACCTTCTACCGCTGCGGGCTCAAGCTCTACGATCTGCTCGCCGGCAAGGACAATCTGCAGCCCTCGCGAGGCCTCAGCCGCGCTGAAACCCTGGCGCGCCTCCCGGAACTCAAGCAGGAGCGACTCAAGGGCGGCGTGCTCTACCAAGACGGCCAGTTCGACGATGCTCGACTTGCCCTCAGCCTCGCGCGCAGCGCGGTCGATGCGGGGGCAACGGTGATCAACCATTGCCGCTGCGTCGGGCTGCTTAAGGACGATGGGAAGATCCATGGTCTGGAGCTCGAGGATCGCGAAAGCGGACGGCGTCTGGTAGTGCAGGCTCGCTGCGTCATCAACGCCACCGGCGTCTTTGTCGACCAGCTCCGCTCCCTCGACTTCCCAGGTTGTCAGGGATTGCTCAACATCAGCCAGGGAATTCACCTCGTCCTGCCGCTTGACTTCCTCCCCGGCGGCACCGCGTTGATGATCCCCGAAACTGACGACGGACGCGTCCTCTTCGCCATCCCCTGGCATGGACGCCTGCTGCTCGGGACCACCGACACCCCCGTCCCCGAGGCCGGACTCGAGCCGAGGGCGCTGGAGAGCGAGATCGATTTCGTCCTGCGCCATGCGGCGCGCTACCTCGTCCGGGCGCCCGGACGAAGCGACATCCTCAGCGTCTTCACCGGCCTCCGACCCCTGGTCCGCAAGGACGGATCCGGCAGCACCGCCGCGCTTTCCCGCGAGCACCTCATCGAGATCTCGGGATCCGGCCTGGTCACCGTCACGGGCGGCAAGTGGACCACCTACCGCCGCATGGCCGAAGAGCTGATCGACTGCGTCGGGGAGCGCCTCGGCGAAGGCTCCCGCCGCTGCCGCACCGCCGATCTGCCGCTGCACGGGGCCACAGCGTCTCCCGAGCCCGGTCTCGAGGTCTACGGCAGCGACGCCGCCGCGATCCAGGCTCTTGCCGTCGCTGACCCCCGCCTAGCCGGCCCTCTGCATCCGGCTCTGCCCTACCGCCGCGCCGAGGTGGTCTGGCAAGTCCGCCACGAGATGGCGAGGACCTTGGAAGACGTGCTTTCCCGCCGCACCCGCGCCCTCATTCTCGACGCCCGGGCCTGCATCGAGGCGGCCGAGGGTGTCGCCGATCTCATGGCCGGAGAATTGCGTTGGACGCAAGAACAGCGGCAAAATCAGTTCGAGGCTTTCCGTCGGCTTGCCCTCGCCTATCTTCCTCCTGAAACCTGAAGCCCGGGATCGGACATGAACAACCCCTTCAGACCTGCGCCCGAGATCCCGCCTCTGCCGCAGGATCAGGTCGACGCGGAATACCGCCGTCTGCGCCGCCGCGTCTTCCTCGGCATCTTCATCGGCTACGTCGCCTACTATCTGGTGCGGAAGAACTTCGCCCTGGCGATCCCCGACATCCTGGCCGAGCATCCCGAGTACACCAAGGCCCAGCTCGGCACGGCGATGACCGGCCTGTCGATCGCCTACGGCCTGTCGAAGTTCCTGATGGGCTCGGTGTCGGACCGCAGCAATCCGCGCTGGTTCATGACCGCCGGCCTGCTCTTCTCCTGCGGCATCACCCTCGCCTTCGGCTGCGTCAAGGCGATCTACGCCTCGCTGGCCCTGGTCATCGTGCTGCAGACCCTCAACGGCTGGGTCAACGGCATGGGCTGGCCACCCTGCGGCAAGACCATGGTGCACTGGTTTGGCGCTCGCGAACGCGGCCGCACTGTGTCGCTGTGGAACATCTCCCACAACATCGGCGGCGCCCTGGTCGCGTCGCTGGCGATGTTCGGAGTCTGGCTTTTCTCCGGCGACTGGGGCGCCAAGTTCAGCTTCAACGCCCTCGTCGCCCTGGTCATGGCGGCGATCACCTTCTGGCTGCTGCGCGACACGCCGCAGAGCTGCGGCCTGCCGCCGATCGAGGTCTACAAAGGCGAGGCCGGCGCGGGCTATTCGGCGGAGAAGGAGAAGACGCTCGATTTCCGCGCCATTTTCTTCCGGCACATCTTCCCCAACAAGCTGCTCTGGGCCATCGCCTTCGCCAACGCCTTCGTCTACTTCGTCCGTTACGGCGTCGTCGACTGGATTCCGACCTACCTCCAGCAGGCCAAGCATTTCGACTTTGACAAAGCCGGCGCCGCCTGGTCGCTGTTCGAATACGCCGCCATTCCCGGCACGATCCTCTGCGGCTGGCTGTCGGACACCGTCTTCAAGGGCCGCCGCGCCCCTGCCTCGATCCTCTTCATGCTCTGCACCCTCGGCGGCGTCGCGCTCTACGCCTGCAATCAGCACGGACCGCTGTGGATCGACTACGTCGCGCTCTTCGTCATCGGCTTCTTCATCTACGGTCCGATCATGCTCATCGGCCTGCACGCCCTCGAGTTGGTGCCGAAGAAGGCCGCCGGCACCGCGGCCGGCTTCACCGGTTTCTTCGGCTATGTCTTCGGCTCCGCCTTTGCCGGCACCGGCGTCGGCTGGATCGCCGATCACTGGGGCTGGAACGGCGTCTTCAGCGCCATGGCACTGTCATGCCTGCTCGCCATCGCCTTCACTGCGATTACCTTGCGTGAAAACCCACGCCGCATAAACTGAGAATGGAACCGGAGGTCAGAATGGGGAAGCGAATGAAGGTCCTCATCGGAGTGATTCTGATCGGAGTCATGTGCCTGCTCTTCTGGAAGAATTATGGAGGGGGCGGAATCGAGGGAGGCAGCGCCGTCTTGGCCGCGGGAAACCCATCGGCGGAAGCGGAGCCTCGAAGTCCTGCAAGCGCCGGGAACAAAGCGGATTCTCGCACCGGCACGGGCGCCGCCTTCGCCGGAGCCGGCCAAGCGCCTTCACAAAATCGGCCGCGAGACAGTCGAGCCAACGCAGCTCATTCCCTACGACAGGCATTCGAGCTGTTGCAGCAGGAGCCCTTGTCGCAGTTGAAACAGCTGGACCCGAAATCCGCCGAATTTCGCCAGAAAATTCGTGAATTGATGACCACGCCTGAGTTTCAACAATGGCAGAGCTTGGTGAAAGAAGCTATTGCGGCTGGCAACTGCGATTGGGAGATTGATTACAGCCAAGGATTCACCACTCCTCTTCCGCATCTTGGGGGATTGCGGATGACATCGCGTATTTTGAACGCTTTGGGCGCTCTTCAAGCTGAGAGCGGACTTGCCGGCCAGCAGGTTTTCTCCGACAACATGAAGCTGATCACATTGGCGTGTTCCGACAACCAGACCCTGATAGGCAATCTCGTCCGTTCTGCCTTGTTCAAGGAATGTGAAAACGAGCTCTCAGCAGCTGTGAACTCAATCGGCAAGACTGACGACGCAGAAGCTCTCCGCAATCAGTTGCAAGTCCACCTTCACGACTCCAGCACTGATTTACAGGAATCATTCGCCAGCGAGTTCGCCCTTTTTCCGAAAATGTTGGACAAATTGCAATCAGGTTCGTTTGATCAGCAGTTGATCGGAGCTGGCAGCTTGGCCAGTCTCGTGGGTGACCCGGTCCGCACAGCTATCGTCAAAGCTGAATACACCGAGGCCACCCGTACTTTTCAGAATGCCTTGGAATCCGCCAACAACTGGCAAGAGCGTCTCCTCGCCGCTGAACAACTGCAAAAAGCCGTGGATAAGCTCAGTCCGGAAAGCCGCATGCTTTTAGAAGCTCTGCCTCCGATCGTCAATAAAATGGTCGATGCAGAAGTCCATACCCAGGCGGCCCTGGCCTCGCTCCAAATCGAGCAGTTCCGTCGCCAGAACGGCCGTTTCCCAGAAAACCTGGTTGAAGCAGGAGTGGCTATTGAGGACCCCATCATCGCTGCCAGACTTGACTACAAAGACGGCAAGGTCGAAGTCAAGAAGTAGCGCACTAGGACCCACACTCAGGCTCTAGAGTGAAAAGATCGCCGAGTTCGCTTCTGCTTAAGATCTGGGCGTGGTTGACCTTGTTTTCCGGATTAGCTTGATTGTAGATCTACCCACAGCCAGGATTTTGCCATGTCGAAGCTGTCAAAAGCTGCCGCCGCCGGAGTCGATCCCTATCGCACCCGAGCCACCTTGCTGCTTCGCGTCAACCGCAAAGACGAGCAGAGCTGGGCCGACTTCTATGCACTGTATTCGCCGCTCATCCGCTGGGCCTGTCGCCGCCGCGGGCTGGGCGACGAGCATCGCCAGCAACTGGTGGTGCAAGCCGTGATGTGCCATTTCGCCGCCACCGACTGGGCCTACGACGAGAGCAAGGGACGCTTCCGCAGCCTGGTCCTGCGGGTCGCCGAGCTGAAGATCCACGAAGTCCTGCGGGAGACCCGCAGCGCCGGCCCCTTGGCGATCCAGGACAGCTACGACGAAGCGACCCTCGCTGCGGAGGATAATCCGCCGCCGGAAGACGAGGACGCTCAGCGCCTCGAGCGCCTGCAGATGGCCTTCGCCCTGCTCGCCCAGAATCCCTCCATCAACAAGCTGCACCTGCAGGTCCTCCACCTCGTCCTGCAAGGAGTCCGCAGCCCCGGCATCGCCGAGCAGACGGGCATCCCGGTCAAGCACGTCTACGTCATCAAGCACCGCATGGTCGAGGCCTTGCGGCAAGTCCTGGCCGGATTGGAAAGCCCAGAATGAGCTGCCTCACGGCAGAGCGACTGGAGGAGATCGCCGCCGGCCTGGCGCCGGAAGCCGGTGAGCACGAGCACCTGGACGCCTGCCCCGAGTGCGCATCCGCTCTGGCCGATCTCCGCCTTGATGAAGAACTCATCGGTGAACTCCGCGGCGATCTGCGCGACAACGATTTGCGCTTCGGTCCCTACCGCTTCTGCCGCGAACTGACCTCCGGCGGCATGTCGATCGTCTATCTCGGCCAGGCTCCCGACGGCAGCGGCGTCGTCATCAAGGCCTGCCGTCAGCCGCGGATGCTGCCGAGCTTCCGCACCGAGCTGGAGACTCTGTCGCGCTGCACCCGCCTCGGCCTCGCCGGCGTCGTCCGCCTGATCGACGCCGATCTCGAGCATCGGCCACCCTACCTGGTCACCGAATTCCACGCTTGCGGCAGCCTCGCCGAACGCCTGCAGACCCTGGGCCCGATGCCGCTTGCGGAGCTCGCCCCCCTGGCGCTCGACCTCGCCGCCACCCTCGCCGCCCTGGAGAAGGAAGGCATCGTCCACGGCGACCTCAAGCTCGCCAACATCCTGATGCGCCGCGACGGCAGGGCCTGCCTCGCCGACCTGGGCAGCGCCCGCTCGGCGAAGGCCCAGGAAACCCTGCCCCTGGCGGCAGCACTCTCCCTCGTCTGCGTCTCGCCCGAGCAGGCCCGCGGCGAAGCGCCTTTGCCGGCCTCCGACGTCTTCTCTTTTGGACTCCTAGTCCACGAACTCGCCAGCGGCCTTCATCCTTTCGCCGGCAAGAGCTCGTGGGAGACCATCGCCAACATCCTCAATCAGCCGCCGCGCCTGTCGGACGCCCTGCCAAGCGGCATCAGGAGCCTGATCTCGCGCTGCCTCGCCAAGAATCCCGCCGAGCGCCCGGATTTCGCCGCCATCGCCGCACTTTCCTCCGGGGAGTTGCTGGCCGATCGCCTCAGCAACGAGGAGCTCCGCCAGGCCGCGGCGAGCAGCAGCCTCGGTATCCGCCAGGACCAGCCCGGCGAGCTGCCCGAACTGCAGACCCGCAACCTCATCCTCATCGCCTCCCTGACCACTCTTCTCCTCGCCGGCATCCCTGTCCTCGTCGGCTCGCTGAAAACGGAGGCGGCGCCTCATCTGGGCGCCGCCGCTCCGCGCGAGACCCTCCTCGCCCGCATCGACGCCGCCCTGCTGCCGGAATCGCCGCTCAGACGCTGCGACCGGAAGCTGCCGATCCTCCTCTGCACCCCTCAAGGATTGAGCCCTGATCAGCTCGAAAGCCGGCTCGCGACCTTGCGCCCGGCCCTCCTCCGCGCCCAGGTGGTTCTCGCCATGCCTGCGGCGGATTTCCAGCGCCTCCGCGATCCCGAGACACGCTCGCGTGCCGGCCTCATCTCCCCCGCCGCGCTCAGCAGCCTCGGCATCGAAGGCCCCAAGGAAGCCATGCCATTCCTGCTGCTGCCCGGGGACAAGGCCGACTTCACCCCCATCGACCCCGCCCGCCTCGACGCAGCCATCCCGCCAGCGCGGGAGATCGATGGCCCATTGCCATGAATGGGAAGTTCATTTCGATATTTAGAATCATCTCGGAATCCATCTGTGGCATCGGAACAGAGTGGCTCGATTGCCTATCTTGATGCAAGGAACGCAACGAGTTGAATCCGGAGGAGGAGTCCCCATGAAACACCTGATGATGATGATTGCGATGAGCCTGTGCGCCGCCGCCGAGGAGCCGCCAGCGAAGCCGATGGCGGAGCTTCTGCAATCGCCGGCGACCGAGGATTACGTGATCAGCGCCGAGGACGGCGGCGACACCTGGCAGTACAGCTTCGAGAAGCCGGCCGAGGGTTGGATGCGGCCGGAATTCGACGCCAAGGCCTGGGCCAGCGGCAAGGGCGGCTTCGGTCGCGCCGGATCCGAGCAGATCGTCGGCACGGCCTGGACGAACCAGGACATCTGGCTGCGCAAGACCTTCCGCGTCGGAGACAAGCCGAAGAACCTGCGGCTCCGCCTCCAGCACGACGAGGACGTGCGGATCTACCTCAACGGCCAGGAGGTCGTCAAGCGCAAAGGCCATCGCGGCGACTACGAAGAGATCGACCTGTCGGCGCAGCTGCCGCTCCTCGCCGCCGGCGACAACGTGCTGGCCATCCACTGCCACCAGACCGTCGGCGGCCAGTACATTGATGCCGGACTCGAAGCTGGCGCGGCGGTGCCCGAAGCCGTCTTCGTCGCCAACAAGATCTGGCGCGACTGGCTGCTGCAGGACGGCCTCAAGCCCGGCCAGGCCTGCTTCGTCGCCGGCAGCGAAGAGGTCGACCACGCCTTGATCGCCAAGGTGCTGGGCGAGCTCAAGACCGCAGCCCCGGCCACCGCGGGCCTCGATCCGGCGCAGCGCCGCGCTCTTTATCTCAAACTTTGCGAGGCCCGCAGAGCCGAGCGCCTCAAGCCCTTCGCCGAACGCGGCGGCGCCTTCGTCTTCACCAAGCACAAGGCCCTGAGCGGCTCCTTCTACGGCTACACCGAGGGCCTCTCCGACGCCCAGGCGGAATGCAATTTCCGTCCCGATTCCGAGCTCCTCAGCTTCAAGCTCGACGGCCTCTACGGCAGGACCGAATCGCTCCTCAGGGATAAGGCCGGCCTGATCCGCGATCCCGAGCTCAGCTTCGACGCCAAGCGCCTCCTCTTCGCCTGGAAGAAGGACCTCAAGAAGGACGACTACCACCTCTACGAGATGGATCTCGCCAGCCGCCAGATCCGCCAGCTCACCAGCGGCCTCGGCTTCGCCGACTTCGAAGGACGCTACCTGCCCTGCGGCGACATCATCTTCAGCTCCAGCCGCGGCATCTCCACCATCCCCTGCTGGCGTACCGAGGCCAGCAACATGTGGCGCTGCGACAAGGACGGCAAGCTGATGCGCCGCCTCGGCTACGACCAGGTCACCACCAACAACCCCAGCCTCCTCGAGGACGGCCGCATCGTCTACACCCGCTGGGACTACAACGACCGCGGCCAGATCTTCCCGCAGCCGCTCTTTGCCATGAACCAGGACGGCACCGAGCAGGTCGAATATTACGGCGCCAGCTCCTGGTTCCCCACCACCATCGGCCACGCCCGCGAGATCCCCGGCTCCGGCGGCGTCCTCCTCGCCATCCTCCACGGCCACCACACCTACCAGCACGGCAAGCTCGCCGTCATCGACCGCCGCAAGGGCACCCAGGAGGCCGAAGGCGTCCAGCTCGTCGCCCCGGTGCGCGAAACCAAGCCGGTCCGCGAGGATCATTACGGCCAGCAGGGCGAGCAATTCCAATATCCCTTCCCGCTCGACGACAAGCATTTCCTCGTCACCTACGACGCCAAGGGCGGCGGCGGCCCCGAAGGCGCCTGGGGCATCTACCTGATGGACTTGGACGGCCGCCGCGAGCTGCTCACCATCGACCCCAAGATCACCTGCAACCACCCCATCCTCTTCGCCCCCCGCAAAGCGCCCCGCCAGCAGCCGGAGCTGATCGACCTCGCCAAGGACACGGCCGAAGTGATCATGCAGGACGTCTACCAGGGACCCGGCCTCAAGGGCGTTCCTCGCGGCACGGTCAAGAAGCTCCGCGTCGTCGAAGTCCGCTACCGCGCCGCCGAGATGGGCTGCACCTACTCCGCCGGACCCGGCGGCAGCGCCCGCGTCTCCACCCCGCCCGCCGCTGCCAACGGCTCCTGGGACGTCAAATCGATCCTCGGCGACGCCGAGGTCGAGGCCGACGGTTCCGCCCGCTTCACCGTGCCGGCCCGCAAGCCGATCTACTTCCAGCCGCTCGACGACAAGGGCCAGGCGCTGAACACCATGCGCACCTGGGCCACCCTGATGCCCGGCGAACGCTTCTCCTGCATCGGCTGCCACGAGAACAAGCACCAGGCTCCGCCCGCCGGCAAGGTGCTGGCCATGGCCAAACCCGCCCAGAAGCTCCAGGATTTCTACGGCCCGGCCCGCGGCTTCTCCTTCCCCAAGGAGATCCAGCCGATCCTCGACAACAAATGCATCTCCTGCCACGACGGCGCCAAGCAGGCTCTGAATCTCAGCGCCACTCCCCGTCTCGCCAAGGTGGAGCAGCGCCAGTGGAGCGAATCCTACTGGAGCCTGCTCCAGATCGCCCAGGGCGACTACGGCGCGGTCAAGGCCGATCCCGACGGCCGCCTGGTCAAGTGGATCGGCTCGCAGTCCGAGCCCGATCTGCAGCCGGCGATGCTCCGCGGCTCCTTCAACTCGCCCCTCATCGCCATGCTCCGCAAGGGCCACCAGGGCCTCACCATGACCCGCGAGGAGATGGACAAGCTCGCCGCCTGGATCGACCTCTACGTCCCCTATTCCGGCGACTTCACCGAAGGCAACGCCTGGTCCGACGCCGACAAGAAGAAGTACGCCCATTTCCAGGCCAAGCGCAATTACATGCGTGACTTCGAGCGCCTCAACCGCCAGGCCCTGCTGATGAAGAAGACCGGCACCTGGACCGAGCTGCCGCGCGACACCGAGACCGAATACGACGCCTGGATCGCCCAGTACGCCCCGGACTCCCGCGCCAAATTCGACGCCGAGCTCAAACGCTACGAAACCGAACTGCGCGGCGAACGCCGCAATCTCGCCCTCAACCCCCAGGACGGCCGCTTCAACCTCGGCTTCCCCAAGGCCAGCTCAAACTCGGAATACGATCGCAGCGACAAGTTCCTCGCCAGCAAGGCCATCGACGGCGACCTGCGCAACGGCAACCACGCCGCCTATCCCTCCTGGGGGCCCGACAAGGTCGAGAAGCCCTGGCTCCAGGTCGACTTCGGCCGCGAGGTCGAGCTCGACGAGATCCGCCTCCTCAACCGCGCCGAATACCCGCACGACACCTGGTGGACCCGCGGCAAGCTGGAGTTCTCCGACGGCAGCAGCGAGGAGATCGCCATCGGCGACGCCAGGACGATGCAGAGCTTCCCCGTCAAGCCCCGCCGCTGCACCTGGGTCCGCTTCACCGGCCTCGCCCCGGCCAATCCCAAGGGCTGGCCCGCCCTCGCCGAATTCGAGGCCTGGGGCAAGTGAACAAGGAATCGAGGAGCAACGGAGAGGCTCATGCTTGAATTCATTCTCAGTTTCGCCTTGGCAGGCTGCTCCAGCGGCGTGGAGCCAGAGCCGGAAGACTTCCAGGCTCAGACGGCCTTGAGCACCGGCGAGGACCTGCTCGTTGCCGGTGCCGGCGAAGAGATTGGCCTTCTGGGCAAGGACAAGCTTGAACGGCTCAAAGTCGCTCCCGGCATCGTCCGGATGCGCCAGCAGAACGGCAAGATCTACGCCCTCGTCACGGGCAGGGAATCGAGCTTGCTTACCCTCGATCCCAAAACCTTGAAGATCGACAGCCGCATCCCCTGCGGCCACTTCGCCGCCGACTTCGTCTTGCGGGGATCGCAGGTCCTCCTCAGTCACTCGTATAGCGACCTCATCCGCTGCCTCGATCTCGCAGGCGAGGAAGTGTGGTGCCGCGAGCTCCCTCGCGAACCCGGCCCCCTCGTCCTCAGCCCCGACGGCCAGGATCTCTGGGTCGCCACCCGCCTGCCGAGCCAGGCCGCGACCGCGCCGCTGACCGCCTGCCGCATCGTGCGCATCGATCCCCGGGACGGCGCCATCCGCGACAGCCTCGATCTGCCCGACGGCAGCACCGGCCTGAAGGAGATGATCGCCAGCGCCGACGGCAAGCGGCTCTACTGCAGCTTCGTCCTCGCCCGCAACCGCGTGCCCGCCACCCAGCTCAGCCGCGGCTGGGTGAACACCAACGCCCTCGGCATCGTCGATTGCGCCAGCCGCAAGATCACGGTGGTGCTGCTCGACGACATCGACCGCGGCGCCGCCAACCCCTGGGGCCTGGCGCAAGCCGGAGGCCGGATCGCCGTCAGCCTCAGCGGCACCCAGGAGCTGCTGCTCATCGACGAGGCCGCGATGCTCAAGAAGATCGCCGCCGTGCCCGAGGCCGAGCGTCCCGCCCTCGCCAACCAGCTCTCCTTCCTGCATTCCTGCTCGATCCGCCGTCCGCTCAAGACCGAAGGCGCCCGCGCCGTGGTCGCGCATCAAGGCGGCTTCGTCAGCCTCGGCTACTTCTCCAACTCGCTGCAGCGCCTCTCCCTGCAGGGCGAGCCCGGCGGCGAGACCCGGCTCGGCCCTGCCGCCAGCTCGGCGGCGCGCCTCGGGGAGGCGCTTTTCCACGATGCCCGCGCCGGATATCAAACCTGGCAGAGCTGTGCCAGCTGCCATCCCGGCGGACGCGTCGACGGCCTCGCCTGGGACCGTCCCTACGACTTCGGCCATGCGCGCAAGACCAAGAGCCTGTTCGGGGCGCATCTCACCGCGCCGAGCTCGATCACCGCCGTCCGGGCCGATGCCCGCGCCTCGAGCCGCGCCGCCTTCGAGTTCAACGGCCTGGTGCCCCGGGAGGCGCAGCTCGACCAGATCGGCGCCTACTTCGCCTCGCTCCAGCCCCTGCCCAGCCCGCGCCTGGGCGCCGACGGCAGCCTCTCTCCCCTGGCCAGGCGAGGCCGCGAGATCTTCGAATCCGCCTCCTGCATCGACTGCCACAGCGGCGAGCTCTTCACCTGCCGCAAGATGAAGGACATCGGCACCGGCCTGGGCGACGAGGCCGGCCGCAAGTTCGACGTCCCGTCCCTGCGCGAGGTCTGGCGCAACGCCTCCTACCTGCACGACGGCCGCGCCGCCACTTTGGAATCGATCTTCAAGGAGCACAATGCGGCGAAGAAGCATGGCGATGCCCACGAGCTTAACGAGGCGGATTTCGCGGCGCTGATGGAGTACTTGCGAAGCTTGTGAGGATCGCCGGTCCGATCTACATTCATCCAGCCACTACCAGGAGAAGAGGCGATCATGCCAAGCCAGCATCACGTTCCCAATCTCGAGCGCGGGATGAAAATCCTCGAGCATCTCAATCTTCATCCTGCCGGATTGACCCAGAAGGAGCTGGCGGTGCAGCTTGGCTATCCCGGCAACAGCGTCTTCCGGATCACCATGACCCTGCTTGAGCTCGGCTATCTCGACCGCGATCCGGCTAGCAAGGCCTTCCGGCTGACGCGCAAGCTGATGAGTGTCGGCAGCGCTTCCATCGGTGAGTATTCGATCATCGAAAAATCGCTGGAGGAGATGCGACTCCTGCGCGATCTGACGCGGGAGACCGTGCTTCTCGGCTCACTCCTGCCGACCACCGCGAAAGGCGTGGTGATGGAGCAGGTGCCCGGGCTTCACCCCTTCAAATTCCTTTTTGACGTCGGTTCGCCTGTGCTGCTCCATGTCGGCGCGCCGGGAAAGTGTCTCCTCGCCTTCCAACCTGAAAAGGAATGCCGGGATCTGCTGGGGCGGATCGATTACCAGGTTTTCACGTCCCGGACGCACGCCAGTGCCGCGTCGCTCCGCAAGGAACTGGCGGAGGTGCGCAAACTTGGCTATGCCGTCGATCGCGGTGAATGGATGGAGGAGATGCATTGCGTCGGCGCCCCGATCTTCGACCACAACCGCCAAGTGGTGGCCGCTCTTTGGATCACCGGCCCCTCCAGCCGACTGCCTGAGAAGGAGATCCCCAGGCTGGGCGAGCTGATCCGCAATTCCTGCCTGTCGATCTCTCGCTCGATAGGTTACCGTGCCTGAAAAGGATGGCGCGGGATTTCCTGGCTTCTCCGGGTTTGCGGTGGCCCGAGGATCCCCCTCCCGGCGCTGCTTGTTGCGGCCGGTTAGTTAACCTTCTCGATCCTCATCCTCGGGCTGGATGTCCTGAGCCTCCCGATCCTCCTCGTCCCCGGGATTTTCGCGAGCGAACTTCGAGCCGGAGTAGAGCTCGTAGGAGCAGAGGCGCCCTTCAAGGCCGCCGTTGGAGAGCGGCATCTTGCGGGTCGGCTTGAGGCCGGTGTGGAAGAGCAGCTGCGGCTCACCGAAGTAGACGAAGGCCTTCGAGCCGGGGCATTTGAACTTGAGGAAGTCGCCGAGCTCCTTGCAGAAGGCTTCCATCGGGTCCTGGCCGGGGGCGAGGGGCGCCTTGGTCAAGGGATCGAGACGGATGCCGTAGGGCGGGTTGATCAGGATCGTCGATTCCGGCTGTTCGGGCAGGTCCTGGAAGGGGATCTGGCGGAATTCGATCTGGTCGCCGCCGGGCAGCAGGGCGGCGTTGGCGCGGGCGTTGGAGATGGCGCGGGCGTCGCAGTCGGAGGCGAAGATCAGGCCGGGCGGCAAGGGACGGATGGCGGCGGCGGCATCATCCTTGACCTTCTGCCACAGGGCGGAGTCGAAGTCGGGCAGGAGCATGTGGCCCCAGCGCGGACGCAGGTAGCCGCCGGGGATGCGGCAGTAGTCCATCATCGCCTCGATGGCGAGGGTGCCGGCGCCGCACATCGGGTCGAGCAGCGGGCGTTCGCCGCCCCAGCCGGAGAAGCGGACGATGGCGGCGGCGAGGGTCTCCTGCATCGGCGCTTCGCCGGCGAGCTTGCGGTAGCCGCGACGGTGCAGCGAGCCGCCGCCGAGGTCGAGGTTGACGCGGGCCTTGTTCTGCGAGATGTGGAGGTTGATCAGGACGTCGGGGTTCTCGGTGTCGACCGAGGGACGCTCGCCGCAGGCGTCGCGGAAGTAGTCGCAGATGGCGTCCTTGAGGCGCAGGGCGGCGAACTGCGAGTGGGTGATCTTCGAGTTGCCGACGTTGGCGACGATGGCGAAGGTGTTGGCCGGGGTCATCAGCGAGCCCCACTCCATCCGCCGGGCGTTGTCGTAGAGCTGGTCGGGGTGGTGGGCGTCGAAGCGGTGCAGCGGCGCGATCAGGCGGGCGAGGAGGCGGTTGCCGTAGAGGATGCGGTAGAGGATCTCGTTGTTGCGGGCGGTGAAGCTGATCTCGCGGAAGGCGGTCAGGTCGACGTCGCGGGCGCCGAACTCGACCAGCTCCTTGGCGGCGATGCCCTTGAACTCCTCCGGCACCAGGGCCGAGAAGCTGCGGTGCTTCATGTAGCGGAAGATGCTGTCCTCTTCCGGCGGGGCGGCGGTGGAGCGGACCGGAGCAGTGCCGTAGACGCGGGGACGCGGGGCGGGCGCCTCCTCCTCGTCGAACTTGTAGCGTTCGCTGCGGTGCTTGAAGTTGGGATCGCGGGGTTTGAAGACCAGGTCGTCGCTGGGTTTGTAGGCGTTGGGATCGTCCTTCCACGACGAGGGATCGACGCGGGGACGCGGCGGCGCTTCGTCGCGGCGCGGCCCTTCTCTGCGCTCATCGCGAGCATGAGGCTGGTCCTGGCGGACGCCATAGCCGCTGCCGGCGCCGTCGCGGGGCGCATAGGCCGGGCGCTCTTCGATCGGGGTGTAGGGGCTCGGTTTGCGCGGCTGGAAGGGGGTGATCTGGCGCGGCGCCTGTTCGCGCTCGTAGCCGCCACGCTCTGGGCGCGGCGCTTCATCGCGACGCGGGAAGGCCGGGCGCTCCTCCTGGGGCCGCCGGAATCCTTGCGGCGCTTGATCGTTGCGCTCATCGCGACGTGGGAAGGCCGGGCGATCCGGCCGGTCCGGCGTGCCGCGCAAGGGGAAGGCCGGGCGATTCGGACGCGGACCCTCGTCGCGAGGATCCTTCTGGAAACCGGACATGCTTATTTCCTCCGCAGCACCGCGGCGTAGGCGCCGTCGTGGTCTTCGCAGGGGAGGAGCTGGCGTTCTTCGATCAGTTCGAAATGGCTGTTGCGCTGCAGGAAGGCCTGCACTTGCTGGGTGTTCTCCTCCGGCTCGATTGAGCAGGTGGAGTAGACCAGGCGGCCGCCGCGTTTGACGACGACGCAGGCGCCGTCGAGGATCTTGCCTTGCAGGGCGACCAGCTCGTCGAGCTTGCCGGGGCCCTGGTTCCACTTGGCGTCGGGCTTGCGACGGAGGACGCCGGTGTTGGAGCAGGGGACGTCGAGGAGGACGGCGTCGAGGCTGCCCTCGTCGAACTGCGGCTTGGAGGCGTCGCCCTGGCGGATTTCGACGTTGGAGTAGCCGTCGAGGTTGTCCTTGAGGGTGAAGAGGCGTTCACGCGAGTGGTCGCAGGCGATGACGTGGCCCTTGGCTCCGACGCGTTCGGAGATGACGATGGCCTTGCCGCCGGGCGCGGCGCAGAGGTCGGCGATGGTCTCGCCGCGCTGCGGGTCGAGGAGGTGGATGGGCAGCAGGGTGGCGGCATCCTGGAAGTAGAAATTGCGGGCGGCGTCGGAGCGCAGGAAGGTCTGGGCTTCGACGACGCGGTAGAGGCGTTCGCCTTCTGCCCAGTCCATGCTCGGCATGGCTTCGAGGCCGGCGGCGGCCGAGTTCGGGCTGTTGGCGAGGGCGCGGGCGGTCACCGGGGCCGGCAGGCGGATGAGGTCGGCGATCTCGCGGGTCTTGTCGGCGCCGAAGCGGGCGGTCCAGCGCGATTCGAGCCAGGAGCCGAGGTCGAGGTCCTTCATCGCCAGGTTGCGCAGCTGGTCGCGCTCTTCGACGGCGCGGCGCAGGACGGCGTTGAGGAAGCCGGCCTGGCGGCTGTCGAGGGTCTGGTTGGCGACGCGGACGGCGCAGTCGACGGCGAGGGCGGGGTGGAGGCCGTCCTGGAAGAGGATCCAGGCGAGGGCGGGGCGGAGGATGCGCAGGACGCGCGGCGCCGGCTGGCGGGGGCAGAGGTGGCCGATGGCGCGGTCGATGCCGCCGCGGCGGCGGAAGACGAGGCGGCAGAGGTGGCGGGTCTGCTCGACCGCCGGATCGTCGGCCGGCAGGCTGCGGCGCAGCTCGGTGGAGTGCAGGTCGAACTGCGGCAGCTCGTCCCAGCGGCCGAGCAGCTGCGACGAGTACATCAGGGTGGAGTCCTGGACGCTGGTGCGCACCGGACGCTCTTCGCGGGGCTCTTCGCGGCGGAAGCGGGGATCCTCGTAGTCGTCCTGGGGCGGGCGGGAGTCGCGGAAACGCGGGCCTTCGTCGCGGAAGCGGGGAGGGGGGGCGTCGCGGCGGGGGCCTTCGTCGCGGAAGCGTGGGCCTCGAGGAGCTTCGTTGTGGAAGCCGCCGGGGCCCTCGTCACGACGAGGGAAAGCGGGGCGTCCCTGGCGCGGGGCTTCGTCGCGGAAACGCGGGCCGTCATTGCGGAAGCCGCCGTCGTCGCGGCGAGGGAAGGGGCTGCGTTCACCGCCGTCGTCGCGGAAGCGTGGGCCTCGAGGAGCTTCGTTGCGGAAGCCGCCGTCGTCGCGGCGGGGGAAAGCCGGGCGTTCCTGGCGCGGGCCGTCGTTGCGGAAGCCGCCGTCGTCGCGGCGGGGGAAGGCCGGGCGTTCGCCGCGGTCTTGACCCTCCTGACGCGAGGGGGATTGGCTGCGGAAGGGATTGAAGCCGCGGCGGGGCGGACGGTTGTCACTGTTCATGGGATGCCTTGTGGTTTTTCTGTTGTCGGTCGATGAAGTTCGGCGATTCGTCTGAATTTGCAAACTCAACGGCGAAAGAGGCGAAGGGGAAAATTGGCGGCGGTGTCTAGAATCTCAGCCAAGTCCACAAGGATGGAAATCGGCTGAGCGGCGGATAGAGGGAGCGAAAGGACAATCGACTTGTCCTGCCATGGCAAAAGTCGTCGTATCCACCTGAGAAAGTCTCTTGCCTCTGCCCTTTGAGGTCCTGAATCGAGAACTTGATCTCCTGCCAGATCAGCGGATCGCGAAGCAAAGTTGAAGCCGCCCCGTCAACGGGCTCGACTCGATAAGAATACCAGAACATGTCTTCGGCTGCCGGTTCAAACAAAGTGGCCAGATGTTTGCCGTCGACATAGAGATGAAAAACGGGTTGCGTCCGATCAAAACCCTCGAGCTTGAGGCTCGCTGGCCTCACTCCTCCGGCTCCTGCTGGAAGGCGCTCAGGGGGTAGCTCTTGCGTTCGATCAAGGGCGGCTGGCCGTGGCGGACGGTGACGCTCTGCACTTCGACTACCGCTTCGTCGCCGTCGTGGCTGATGCTCATCGCGTTGAGGCTGAGGACCTGGTCGCGGCCGGCACCGCTGCAGCTCAGGCTGGCGAAGCCGCAGGCGGGATTGTCGCCGCCGCTGACGGACACCGTCGCGGCTTCATAGCTGTCGGCATGCTGTTTCACCGCGGCCGCCTGGAGGCGGCCGTCGGGGCCGAGATCGACGGTTGTCTTGATGGCCATCAGCGAGCAAGCCGAGGTTGAGAGGTGGAAAGTTTGAAAGCTTGAAGCGCGGGGGCATCTTCAGCCTGTGCTGGATTCGCTTCTGCCGAATTGTGGTGCTGCCTGCTCATCTTTGCTCTCCCGCTTTGCCTTTCAGGCTTTCGAGTTTTCCTCTGCGGCTTCCGCAAGGAGCTGCCCGGCCTCGGGCAGCAGACGAAGGACGCGTTCGGTGTAGCCGGGGTCTGGGCAATAGGTCGGGATGATGGCTCCGAGGTAGCTGGCGGCGTCGCGCGACTGGTCCTTCCAGCCTTCGTAGGGCTTGCGCTCCATGAAGCGCCAGTAGCCGCGGATGAAAGCCTCGGGAGAGGCGAAAGCGCAGTAGTCGCAGCGGCCGTCGTGTGCGTCATAGCTGACTGGTTCGGCATGGCCGGCCATCTCTGTCCGCCATTTCAGGCCGGCGAAATTGAAATGATCGCGAGCGAGAGCCGATTCTCCCCGTCCCGATTCAAGCAGCCATTGCGCCAAGGTCACCGCCTTGAGAAAGGGGAACTCGATTTCCTCTTTCGCATAGGCGGCGGCGAGGCGGCGGAGCAGCGGCGAAGGAGACGGAATTACTTCTTGCACTCTTTGCAATCCTCGTCCTCATCCTCGCCCTCGCCCTCGTCGCCGTCGACCGGGACGCGGATGACAGTGCCGGGGCTGAGTTCTTTCAGTCCGGGATTGAAGGCTTGGATCGATTCGACCGTGGTCTCGTATTTGGCAGCGATCGACTCCAGCGTGTCGCCTGGGGCGACTTCGTGGTCGAGCACTTCAATGCGGTCATCGCACTCGTGCTTGTCTTCGCCGCTGCGGTCGATCTCGTTGTTGACGTAGAGAGGCAGGAGACCGGCGGGTGCCTTTGGGCACTTGCAGAGCGAGCCGAGGAGGCCGAATTCGTAGCGGCTGCCCTGTTCGGTGTAGGTGGTGCGGGAGTAGGTCAGCGAGCAGCTGCTGGCGAGAAGGGCGGTGAGCGCGGCGGCGATCAGTTTCATCGGGATTCTCCTGGATTGGGTTTACAGGCCGACTTTGAGGTCGGCACCGGCTTTGGGGTAGGCATTGAGGTAGAGCATGAACATGAAGAGCCATTCGTCCGGGCGGACTTCGTAGCGGATGCCGCCGGTCCAGCAGTGGAGTTGGCGCTGGTATTCGATCCAGTTGGCTATGGCGCGGCCTTCCTGCAGGTCGAGCTGCGTCCCGACTTCGACGAAGTTCTCGTCCCAGAGGCGCTTGCGGAGGACGGCGCGGAGGTAGTCGCCGGCGTCGTAGCGGCGGGCCCAAGGGCTGACCAGGCCGGCCGAGTTGACGGTCGAGCCGAAGGACTGGATGTCGCGCGATTCGAAGTCGTTGCGGCGGATCCAGTGGAAGCTGGCCTGGAGGGTGTCGACGCTGCCGACGGCGAGGCCGGCGGAGAAGAAGTTGATCCGTCCGTCGTTGGAGTCGGCGAGGATGTCGGAATCGAATTTCAGCCAGGTGCTGGGGAGGTATTCGAGGCGGGTGCCGAAGTCGCCGAAGCCTTCCTCCGACTCCTCAGCGTTGAAGTGGAAGTCGACGTAGTTGTCGAGGGTGACGAGAGTGTGGATGTTGCCGTCGCGGCGGGTTTCGAGACGCTGCTGGACGCCGCTGCGCAGCCAGTGCTGCTTGATCAGGCGGTCGTTGGCGTCGTAGTAGTGGACGTTGTCGCGGTCGCCGCTGACCACCGGGATGAAATTGTGGTTGGCGTAGGGCTGGACGACATGGCGGAGGCCGTCGACCCCGAGGGTCTTGTTGTAGGCGTCCATCCAGGAGTTGTAGAACTTGGTGGAGGCTTCGTAGCCGAGCTCGATCGCGCCGCGGGTGAGGGAGCCGCCTTCGCTGTCGTAGTTGTTGAGGGCGAGGCTGGGTTCGCGGAAGGGGTCGTTGGCGGCGAAGAGGCTGGAGAGCTGCTCGCCGGAGACCTCCTTGTCGGAGCTGTCGGAGTAGTGCTGGATGCGGAAGCCGGCGCGGGGCACCCATTTGAGGCCGAGGGCTTCGAATTCGGAGTAGAGGACGTGGGCGGTGTCGAGGCGGGTGCTTTCGTAGTCGGCCAGCTCCTTGTCGGCGGCGACCGGCTTGTCGAACTGGCGCCAGCGGGCGCGGAGTTCGGCGACGCTGTTGCGGCTGGTGTAGAGGAAGGGCGAATCGCCGAGGCGGAGGCGGGGCAGGTCGAAGCGGAGTTCGGGGACGCGTTCGACCGCCGATTCCCAGCGGGCGAGGCGGGGGGAGGCATTGAGCGACAGGGCCCAGTCCGGGGTCATGTATTCGAGGTCGCCGTAGTTGACGGCGGATTCGTAATCGCGGCGGGTGTTGAGCATGCGGAAGTCGCGGCGGAAGGCGATGTCGCTCTCGGCGTCGAGGTGGAGGCGCCAGTTGAGCTCGGGGGTCATTTCGTACTTTTGGAAGGCCTCGGCGTTCCAGCGGCCGTCGTCGTCGTTGTCGCGGGAGAAGCGGCCGTACCAGTCGCCGGAGCCTTTCATTTCCCCATAGGGCAGCCAGTAGCCCTGAGCCTTGGTGAAATGCTTGGGAGATTCGAGATCGAGACGGACGCCGCCGCCGGGGCCCTGCTTGAGGAAGTAGCCGCTGTCGACGAAGGCCGTGCCTTTGAGGTCGCCTTTGCGCCAGAGCTTGAATTTGCGGCTGACGGTGATGAAGGGGCCGGTGCGGCTGGCCATGCCGCCGCGGACGATGAAGTCGCCGTCGCTGACGTCGAGGTCGCTGGTCACCCAGGGCAGGTAGAAGAAGGGGACGCTGCCGGCGTAGAACTTGACGCCATAGGCGGTGATATCGCCTTCCTGGCTGATGACGAGGCGCTCGGCGACGAGGCGGTAGTGGGTGGGCAGGCCTTTGCAGAGGTGGTCGCAGGTGGTGAGGACGACGCCGCGCGCCTCCATGGCGCCGCTGGGAAGGGTCTGGGCTTCCGCGCCGAGGCTGTACCAGGGGGTGGCGTTGATGGCGTTGGCGCCGACCCGGAAGAGTCGGGTGCGGAGATTGCCGGAGGCCTCTTCGGCTTTGACTTCGAATTCCTGCGGAACCGCGACGCCCTGGCCGTTGAGCTTCGTGGCTTCGGCGGCGAAGGCCCGGCCCTTGGCGACGATCTTGCCGCGGGCGACGAACTCGAGGCTTTCGGTGTCGATCTCGGCGTAGTCGCAGGAGATCCTGCCTTGGGGAGTGGTGATCAGGACGCCGCCGCGGAGGACGAAGCGCCGGGTCTTGATCTGGTATTCCGAGTGGGCGGCGCTGAGCTGGACGCCGGCGGCGTCGAGAGCGGAGGGGGCGCTGGCTTCATCGCTGCCGGCTTGGACGGGCCCCGAGATGACGGGTTCGGCGGCCTGGGCGGCGGAGGCGATTCCGGCGGCCAGGAGGACGGACATGAAACGGCGCAGAAGCATGGGGATGGATTCCGGAATATTGATGAGGCGGGATTCCGGCAAGATAGTGGAGCGCCTTGCTTTGCCAAGCTAGACCGGGGGCGAGCAGGTGGCTTCCTAGTGCAAAACACCACGATTTCCTTCCGCCGGCGGGATTTGGACGTCAAAGTCCTTCCGCCGCCGCTTCGGCCGGGGTCAGGGTGCGGAGTCCGAGGGCGTGGACGCGGTCGGAGCCGAGGGCCTCCTTCAAGGGCGCGGTGACCAGGCGGTGCCGCTTCAGCAAGGGCAGGCCCTCGAACTGGCTGGCGATCACCAAGGCGCTGAAATGACGGCCGTCCGGGTCGTCGACGACGATGCGGGCGCCGGGCAGGGCCAAACGGATGCTCTCTTCGATCTCTTGGCGGGGATTCATGCGGGTCTTCCTCATTTCGACGGGCAAAGGTATCCCGCTTTGCGGCAGGCGCATCAGCGAAGACGGACAAAGGCCTCCTGTCATAAATTTGCATTTGGCCGCCCTCCGGGCCTAGAATGGAATCAGGCCGAATTTCGCCAACATCACTCCGGAGGATCCCGATGCTGATTTCATCTCTCGTTGTGTCGCTGCTGCTGCAAAGCGAAAATCCGGTCGCGGCGGAGGGTCAGTGGTCGTCGCCGAAGACCGGCGCCTTGGGGCAAGGCGAGAGCGCCTTGCCGGTGCAAGGTCCCTTCGGCCCCGGCTGCCAGACCTTGAGTTTCAAGGAACTGCCCAAGCACCAGGCCTTGAAGCTGGAATTCACCCTTCATCTCACCGGCGGCTGGGATGGCGTCGGCCCTTGGGGACCCGACCGCTGGGTCTGCGGCCTGAAGGGCGGCGGACTCTTCCTCGATACCACTTTCAACAACTGCTTCCAGGTGTGGAGCGACAACATCAACCAGAGTTTCCCGGAGTCCTATTTCCTCGAAGCGCAGGAGGACTGCGCCCGCCTGCCGCCGAAGGGACTGCTGCCTTGTTCCGGCGGCACCGGCGCCAGCGCCTTCGGCCGCTTCGGGCCGCGAATCCACGGCAAGACCGCCGACAGCTCCTACACCTTCTCCTTCATCGTGCGACATGACGCCGCGACGGCGGAATTCCTCTTCCACAGCCTCTGCGAAGACCCGATCCCCGACGAGCAATGGTGGCTCGGCGCGGTGAAGGTGACGCCGCTGGCCGAAGTGCCCGGCTTCACCCCGGCCGAGGCCGAAGGCGCCTGGTCCGCGATCTTCAGCGGCGACGCCCATCAATCCTTCCGCAGCCAGCAGTTTTTCATCACTCATCCCGAGGAGCTCTTGCGCCGGGCCAAGCTCTTCGCGACCGGCAGCGCCGAGTACGGCCGCAGCCGCCTCGCCCTGACGAGCGCGGCGGTGCCGCCCGACGGGCTGCGGCGCCCGGTCGAAACCAGCGACGCCGGCCGCAGCTCCCTCGCCGCCTGGCGAGAACTGTCGATGCTGAGCTGTCGCAACGAAGTCACCCAGGCCGCCTTGAAGGAGACGGATCTGCCGCTTGAGCGCCAGCTCTGGCTCCGGACTTTGCGCAGCCAGTTGAACCTGGGCGCGCCGCAGGAGCTCGCCCTCTTGCGCCTCCAGGCCCAGCTCCGCCAACAGGGCTCGGCCGAGGCCCTTAGCCTGGCCGATGCGGTGAAAGACAAGATTCAAGCGCTGCGCCGGAGCGAAGACAGCGACGATTGAGTGAAGCAGGTTGAAAGGCAAGCATTCGACCCATTCATTTTCCACCTTCAAACCCGGAGCTCCCCCATGTCCCTCCTTTTCAGCCTCCTTGTCGTCGCGGCCGAGCCGGCGCCGCTGCCCGATTTCCCCAAGGTCCTGCCGGCGGATTTCCCCCGCCAGCCCAGCTACAATCTCCGCGGTGAGGGCGATCTCTACCGCGGCACCCGGATCGGCTTCACCTATCCCGACCCGGTCCGCAACGCCGAATTCTTCCGCCAAGCCATCGCCTTCAAGCTCGAAGCCCGCTACGAGCCGGTCTTCGTCGCGCTGAAAATCGACAGCCGCCGCCGTCAGGAAATCCTCCCCGCCATCCTCGATCATGAACTGGCCTTGACCCTGGCGGCTTTGGAGCGCTATACCATCATGCGCCTGCCTTTGAGGCAGTGGCCAAAATCTCCGGCATTCGAGATCGAGGAGGAGCGTTTCCGCAGCTTCTATAAAGCCGAGGCTGAACGCTTGCGCCAGCGCCTCGGCAATCTGGCGCCGGAATTCGTCAGCCGCTGGCGTCAACACCAGATCTTGACTCGGATCAGCCAACAGGAAGAAGATAAGTCCATCGGGATCAGCGATCCCGCCTGGTTGCGCCTGGCGCAAATCACGGGCGAGGCGGCAGAGAAAGCCCAGGGTCAACAAAAGGTCTTTTTCCAGGAATTGAATGACCGGCTGACGGCGGCGAATTTCACCGATGCGGAAAAACGAAAACTCGCCAAGTTCCTCAAGCCGAAAGAAGAGCCCAAATCCGATCCGAATCAGAAAGGTTTTGTCCTGATGCGGATCGAAGGTCAAGAAGCGCTTTACTACGCCTGCAATCGCTTGGAAATCTCCGCTTATGGCACCGGCTACGATCCTGAAATCGAACTCTACCCCCGTCACCAGGAGGCCCAGTGATGCGTATCCCCTCGGTCCTTTTCGGCCTGATGCTGGCCGCTTCTCTGCCGCTTCACGCCCAAGGGCCGGAGAAGGTCGACGTCAAGAAGATCAAGAAGGGCGATCTGGTGCCGGAGATCAGCGCCCGCGACTTGGCGGGCCAGGAAACCCGCTTGAGCCAGCAACAAGGCAAGCCGGTGCTGCTGATCTTCTCCAGCACCACCTGCGGCCCCTGCCTCGCCGAGCTGCCGCAAATGGCCAAGATGATCGAGAAATGGAAGAGCCGCGGCCTGGTCGCGATCAACATCATGCACGACAAGGATCCGGCCCAAGTGAAAACCTATCTGAGCAAGCACCCGGAGCTGAGCTGGCCTTGCTGGATCGCGTCGACAGGCGGCTGGAACGATCCAGCCTTCCGCGCCTTCTCGGTCCGCGGCATCCCCTCGCACGCCTTCATCGATCCCGACGGGCGGGTGATCTGCGGCGACCTCAATGGCGCCGCTCTGGAAGCGGCCATGGAGGAATATTTCGACGGCAAAATCGCGCCGCCCAAGCTCGATCTTCAGATGACTGAGCTGCAGCAGGCCCTGGCCGGAGAAGACAAGGCTCGCCTGCGCAAGGCGATGAGCTTCCTCGCCGAGAAGGAGGTCGACGGCCACGCCTTCAACTTCGTCCTGCAGCAACATCTCCGCCAGAGCCCGCGCCGCCATCCCCTCGAGTGCCTCCTCGCCTGGCACGACTTCTCGGAAACCACCGTCCGCGCCATCTACGACAACGACAAGCCGCTGGAGACCGAAGTCCTCCTCGCCCACGCCGCCTACGACATCCAGGCCTGGGCCGCCGGCGACGCCCTGATCGCCCACTGCAACGGGATTATCCACTGGCAGGAAAAAGCGGGCGAATTCAGCCCTGACCCCGAGGCCTTGCTGCTCGTGAAGCGCCGACGCGCCCTCTTGCTGCAAGACGCGGCGGGGCAAGCCACTCTCCTCGACATGGCCCGGCGCGACAGCCGGCGCGAGGTGCAGGAGGCGACCTTGAAGGACTTCGCGGCCCTGTCCGCGGCCGAGCTGGCGCCTCTGCGCGACTGGTTGAGCTGGCAGGAGGGAGCCGATCCGGCGAGCTTCGTCCAGGAGGGGAAAAGTGTCGTCTTCCGCTACCAGGCCGAGGCCACGCCCTTCGCCAACGCCTTGAAGTTCTCGGTGCTGGTCCAAGTCGACGAGTCGCAGGAATTTCCTCTGGAGATGCGCCACGACGGCAGCCGCAGCCGCTGGAAGCTCGACTGGATCCCTCCCGCCGGAAGCCAGATCCTGAGGCTGAAATTCGTCGACGAGACCGGGCGTTGCGACAACCGCAAGCGTCAGCTCAAGCTCAAGACGAATTGAACCTACGGAGTCAAGTTCAACAGCTCCGCCTCACTTCTCCCAGAAGCTGCCTTCGTCCTGGATCTGGCGGATGCGCTGCTCGAGGACTTGCTTCAGTTCGGCAACCTTGGCCGGCTCGGTCGCGGCGCGGTTGAAACGTTCCCCGAGGTCGTGCTCGAGCTGGAAGAGCAGCGGCGCTTGCGGGCTGGCCTTGAAACCGCCGTCGGCATCCTTGTGCTGCTGCATGATTCCGGTCATCAGTTTCCACGGCCCCTGGCGGATGGCGATGGGCTGGTTCTTGCTATCGGGATAGGTCAGGACGAAGTCGGCCGGGGCCTTGCCGCCGAGGGTCGGGGCGAGGAGCTGGCGGATGTCGCGGCCATCGATGCTGCGCCCTTCCGGCAGAGGCTGGCCGGAGATGGCGAAGACGGTCGGGAGGACGTCGAGCAGGCTGGCCGGTTCGAGCGAGCGTTGGGCGGGAATGGTGCCGGGCCAGTAGAAGAGCCCGGGAACCCGGCAGCCGCCCTCCCAGTTCGAGCCTTTGCTGTTGCGGAAGGGCGCGGCATAGCCGACGTTCAGCCCTTCCTTGGCGTCGTTCATGAAGCGCAGCCAGGGGCCGTTGTCGGAGGAGAAGACGATCAAGGTGTTTTGCGCGATCCCTTCCTCCTCCAAGGTTTTGAGGATGCTGCCGACGCAGGCGTCGGTCTCGGCCATGACGTCGCCGAAGAGGCCGCGGCGCGACTTGCCCTTGAATTCAGGGCTGGTGAAAAGCCCGAGGTGGGGCTGGTTGAGCGCGACGTAGGCGAAAAACGGCTGCTCGCGCTTGGCTCGGATGAAGGCGAGGGCGGCTTCGGTGTAGCGCTGCGTCAGGCTGTCGGTGATCTCCTGATGCTTGGGGAGATCCTTGGCGATGATGCGATAGCCGGCGCAGGGCTCGGTGCCGGCCGGGTCGCTGGCCAGCAGCATCGAGTTGCCGTAGTCGTGGCTGACGTTGGTGCCGATCCAGGAATCGAAGCCGTGGGCCAAGGGCAGGGCATCGGGGCTGAAGGCATTCTTGGCGTTGGGATTGCCGAGGTGCCATTTGCCGAACATCCCGGTGGCGTAGCCGCGCGCCTTGAGGCCTTCGGCGAGGGTGGTTTCGCGGGAGTGGAGGTGGCGCTGACTCTCGGGGCCGATGACATAGCTGCCGAGGCCGGAACGTCCCGGGACGCGACCGGTGAGGAGCGAATAACGCGAGGCGCTGCAGGCGGGCGAAGCGGTGTAGAACTGGGTGAAGGAGGCGCCTTGATGGGCGAGGCGGGCGATCTGCGGGGTCGATGCCGTCGGATTGCCGTTGTGCTCGAAATCGCCGTAACCGGCGTCATCGAGCAGGATGACGACGACATTCGGACGATCGAGCGCCGGGCGCGGCGCGGCCTGGACCGGAGCCTCGGCGGCGGTAAGAGCGAGGGGCAGGAGAAGAAGGGCGAGAAGCGGACGGATCATGGCTGGGGGGTTCCTGTAGGGAGGAGCTCATTTTTAACCACGAAATACATGAAATACACGAAAAAACATGCTTAGGGGAGAGGGGCGGGAGAATGTGCGCGGGTTCTACATCCTCCTGCTCTCTCGTTCATTTCGTGTATTTCGTGGTGAAAATGCGTTGTGTTGTTTCGATCTCAAAATTCCGGGCGTTTGCGGGCGGCTTTGCGGAGGCGGTCCATGATCGCCAGGCCGAGGCCGTTTTCGGGGAAGCTTTCGGCGAGGATCAGGTCGAGTCCTTCGTCGTCGAGGCGGTGCAGGGCGGCGAAGAGGCAAGTTGCGGCTTCGTCGAGGGAGCCGCTGCCGGAGAGGACTTCGACCGCTTCGAAGGCGCAGGCCTGGGGCGGGGCGCGGAAGGCGAGGAGGCCGCAGCGCAGGCCGGGGCGCGGCACCGGCGCGGCGCCGGGAGCGAGGAAGCTCAGGGGCGTCTTCGGGGCGTAGTGCGACAGCAGTTGGCCTGGCGCCAAGGGGATGTCGAGCACCGCCTGGCCGCGCTTCACCGGGCCGATCACCTTCTCGATCTCCTCCAGCGCGAGAGCGCCGGGACGAAGGAGCTCGGGAGCGCCGCGCGACAGGTCGAGAATGGTCGATTCGACCCCGCGCTGGCAAGGGCCGCCGTCGAGTACCATGGCGATGCGATCACCAAGCTGCTCTTCGACGTGTTGGGCGCAGGTCGGGCTGAGGTAGCCGAAGGGGTTGGCGCTAGGCGCCGCGAGGGGGCGTCCGCAAGCCTTGAGCAGGGCAAGGGCGACGGGGTGCTCGGGAACCCTCAGGCCGACGCTGGGGAGGCCGGAAGTGACGATGTCCGGGACGATGTCGCGGCGCTTGAGGATCAGCGTCAGAGGGCCGGGCCAGAAGAGGCGGGCGAGCTGGCGGGCGGCCTCGGGGATCTCGGCAGCGAGGGCGAACGCGGCTTCGGCGTCGGCGCAGTGGACGATGAGCGGATCGAAGGAAGGGCGGCCTTTGGCGGCGAAGATGCCGGCGGCGGCAGATGGCGACAAGGCGTCGGCGGCAAGGCCGTAGACCGTCTCGGTGGGCATGCCGACCAGACCGCCTTCCCGGAGGATGGAGGCGGCTTCGGCGATGGCTTCGGGAGTGGCGGGGCGGATCATGGGATAAAGTTTAAAGGTTTAAAGTTGAAAGTTGAAAGCTGAAGCTCAGGGATGGACCCCGAAGCGGGTCGGAGATTTTAGCTCAGGGTTGAGCCGCATCGGCGACACCCTGGGGCAGAGAAGTGCTTCCCCCTTCCTCCCTCACAACGCTGGTTTGACCGGGAAGCGCCCTTTCAAGGCTTCTTTGGCGATCTTCTTGGTGTCTTCGGGGAAGTCGTTGCTGATCATCCAGGAGAGGAAGCCGGGGTCGGTGGCGGCGAGGGTTTTGAGGAGGGTTCCGCTTTTTTTGCCGAAGGCGATGGCGGCTTCTTCGCCCTGCCAGTGGAAGCGGCCGGCGGCGTCGACGAAGCGTTCGTCGCGGCAGAACTGGGCGATCTCGGCGGTTTTCAGCGGCAGGTCCTCGTAGCGCTCGCTTTGAGCGAGGAAGACTTGCACCGTGGCGAGGACGTCGGCCTCGGCGGAGTGAGCGCCTTCGAGGGTTTTGCCGCAGTAGAAGCGGTAGGCGGCCTCGAGGGTTCGGGGCTCCTTTTTGTGGAAGATCCGCTGGGCGTCGACGATCTGGAAGGCGGCGGGGTCGAAGGGCTTGCCGATCCGTTTGAATTCTTCGGTGAGCATCGGCAGGTCGAAGCGGGCGATGTTGAAGCCGCCGAGGTCGCAGCCGCTCAGGTAATCGATCAGGCCCTTGCTGATCTGGAGGAAAGTCGGGCAATCCTTGAGCATTTCGTCGGTGATCCCGGTGATCCGCGACGACTCGGGGGAGATCGGCTTGCCGGGGTTGAGGCGTTTGGTGCGGGGTTCATCGAGGCTGCCGTCGGGCATCAGCTTGACGCAGGAGATCTCGATGATCCGGTCCTCGCTGGGGTTGAGGCCGGTGGTTTCGAGGTCGAAGAAGACGATCGGGCGGTCGAGCTGGAGTTTCATGGAGCCTTGGGGGTTGGACGGTGAGAAAGAGACACGAAAGCGCGAAAATGGAAAGGCCCCGGCGCGAAACCGGGGCCTCTTCTCAAGTCAGCGGGCTCAGTTGCCGAAGGGGTTGAGCTTCTTCAGGCCTTCGACGGCCTTGCCGGCGCCTTCGCCGATGGCCTTGCCGGCGTCCTTGCCCATCTCGCCGACCTTGCTGGCTCCGTCGCCGATCAGCTTGCCGGCCTTGTTGAGGGCGTCCTTGACGACGTTGCTGACGCTGGCGAGGATGCTGTTGAAGATCTCCTTGACTGCTTCGGCGGTGGAGACGCCTTCGGCCTTCTCGTCGGAGCCGCCGATGTCCTTGAGGGTGAGGGGCGGCATCGGGATGGCGGTGTTGAGCGAGCCGATCATGATCGAGGAGTTTTCGACGCGGACCAGCTTGATGATCACCTTCTTGCCGGGCTTCTCCTCGGCCTTGGGCTCTTCGGCTTCCGGCTTCTTGCCTTCTTCCGGCTTCTTGTCGCCGCCGAGCTTGTTGACGAAGTCCTCGATGTTCTTCTGCAGGGTGGTGAGGTTCTCTCCGGTGAAGCCTTCCCAGTCGATCTGGGTGCCGCTGATCAGGACTTCGTCGATGATGATCTTGTCGCTGAGGAGTGAGGAGGGCTGGAGCTTGACCGAGAACTTGTCGAACTTGAAGGCGTGCGGCTGTTTGTAGTCGCCCTTGGGGTTGCCGACGGAGAAGCCTTCGATCGAGCAGGAGCCGGTGAGGGGGTTGAGCGAGGCGCCGCTGATGTCGCAGGGGGATTGGGTGATCTTCGGGCCTACTTCGCTGACGCCGGTCTTGACAATGCTGCCGAAGAAGAGGACGCCGCAGATCAGGCCGAGGACGAGGAGGGCGAGGAGGACGCCGAGGACGATGAGGATTTTCTTTTTCACGAGGGGACCTTGGGTTGGGGAGATGAGCGGCGGAAGATAAGCGGCAATGCCGAGCTGAACAGGGTGCGACGGCAAAAAAGCGCGGCCTGGATGAATCACTCGAAGGAACGAAAAGGGCAAGCGGGCCACAAAAGTCTGCGAACTGCGCAAAGGCCTTGCGCTCGCTGCGCGAGGCGAAATCGCTTTCAGGCTCCAATCCGTGGGCGATGCCCACGGCTATGCGGTGACCTTTGAGCCTAAATTCCACACCCGCATTCAGAGCCTCCGCGACCCCTTCGGGGTCAAATTCATAAGCTCTTCTGACCCAGGGTGTCGCCGATGCGGCTCAACCCTGGGCTAAATTCTGAGACTCCTTCGGAGTCACACAAACTGAGCTCAATAAGGAGGTAAGCTTGAGGCTTGATTTAGAGGTTGCCCCTCGTTGTGTCCCCCTTGTGTCCCAGTTGTGTTTCACTTTTCACTTCTTCTTGAGGAACTGGTCTTCTTTGATCCAGCCGCTGAGATTCAGGGCGAAGGGCTCGCCGCCGTCCTTTTCGGTGATCTTGGCCGGCGCCAGGCTTTCGATCCGGCAGACCTTGAGGCTGCCGCCCTTGGGCAGCTGCAAGGTCTTGCGTTCTTTGAGGCGGCAGGCGGCGTCCTCGGTCAGGAGGAAGGCGCCGCGGGCGAGGGTGCCGGCGGCGAGCTTGTCGAAATAGCCGGCTAGGGCGGCGTCGTCGGAAGCATGCATGGCGATCACCCGGGTGCCCTTGGCCAAGGTGCCTTGGGGCTCTTTGTCGGTGTATTTGTCAAGAAAGGCGGGCCAGGCCGCCTTGAGTTCGGCGGCGGCTAGGCGGCTGAGGGCCTCTCGCTGTTTATTCATGGCCAGGAGCGCCGTCTTCATCTTCTGGCGGGAAGCCTTGCCTTCGGGGCTGTTTCCACCGTCGAGGTCGATCCGGTCGCTGACGCGCAGTTGTTCTCGGTAGTTGAGGTTTGCGATTTCGAGATTGTACTGATCGACCGCCAGTTTCAGCTGCGTCTTGGCTTGGAGGAGTGGCCAATCAGGATCGGCGAGAGGATCGGACCGCCGTTCCTTTTTGTAGGCTGCCGCTGCCTGTTTGAGTTCAGCGCCTTGGAGGCCGGCGAGCCGCCCGAGGGCGCCGAGCTTGTCGCGGCGCGGAGCCGGCAGGCGTGACGGATCGAGGGCGATCGCCAGCCAGTCGAGGAAGACCTGGGAATCGAGGCTGTACTGGCTATGAGCTGCCAGCGGCTTGCCGTCTTCGCCGTCGAGGCGAGCCCAGGCGCCTTCAGCGTGGAAGCCGGGGCGCGTGATGAGTTTCGGCGCTGGACAGACGAAGCCGTCATCGGGGCTGGCAGGGGAGGGAGCGAAGGCCACGAAGGCGGCGAGCAGAAGTGAGGAGCTGGTTGTCATGGCGGGACTCCTTTTGGACATTAAGATTCAACTCTCGTAGAGCGCCCGCAGTTCCTGGTCGGCGCGGCGGAGGCGGAGAGAGATGGTGCGGGCGAGGCGGGCGAAGACCCGGACGCCGACGGCGGGGTGAAGGCGGGAGACTTCGTCGAAGCGGGCGCGCGAGATCACCCAGAGGCTGCAGGGGAGTGCGGCGACGGCGTCGGCTGAGCGCGCGGCGCCGCGATCGAGAAAGGCCATTTCGCCGAAGAAGGAGCCGCGTCCGAAGGAGGCGAGGTTGTGATGGCCCTTCTCCAGCGGCAGGACGATGCGGACGACGCCGCTGCGGACGATGTAGAGTTCGTCCCCCTGATTGCCGGCGGCGAAGATATTTTCGCCGCCGGCGAACTCCCGCTCCTGGGCGCAGGCGGCGAGGGCGGCGAGGTGCTCGGGGTCGAGTTCGCGGAAGAGCTCTGCCTCGGCGAGGTCGAGCGGCGGCTCGCGGCCGGTGAGGAAGCAGGCTTCGCTCTCCAGGATGCGGTCTTCGACCCACCGCATCGAGTCGTCGAGGCTGTCGAAGCGGAGGACATGGCGCGACGAGTCGAGGACGCCTATCTGGTCGAAATAGGCGCGAAGGTCGCGTCCGTTCGGCAGGCTTTCGGGCAGGCGGCTGAAGATCAGCCATCCGCTCCTCTCCTTCAACTGGCCTTCGAGCTGCTCCATCAGGTGGGCGGCGGTGTAGTCGACCGACTGGACGCGGCGGAGGTCGAGGATCAGGTAGCGGCATTCGCGCAGGTCGTCGGCGACTTCGCTGCGGAGCTGGTCGGTGGTGCCGAAGAAGAGGCTGCCCTGAAGTTCGAGGATGCGCACCTGGTTGCCGTGAGCTTCGAGGATGGCCTGCTCCGCCGGCAGGCGTTGCTGCTTCGAGGAGAACTGCCGTCCGGTGAGCTTGCGGCGGATGACCGAGCCGCGGATCTGCTCGCGGATGAAGAGGAGGATGGCGAGGGCGAGACCGGCGCCGGCGGCGGCGATGAGGTTCCAGCCCACCGCCACCGCGATCACTGCGGCGATGACGCAGAAGTCGAGGATTGTGCCGCGCTGGCGCAGGAGGAGGAAGCTCTTCCAGTCGATCATCCGGCAGGCGCCGACGACGAGGATGCCGGCGAGCGCCGCCAGGGGCAGCCAGGCGAGGAGGGAGGGGCAGAGGAGCAGGGCGGCGAGGACGAAGAAGCCTTCGCAGACTCCGGAGCGGCGGGTGTGGCCCCCGCTGTTGAGGTTGACCATCGTTGCTCCCATGGTGCCTGCTCCTGGCATGCCGCCGAGGATCGCTGAGCAGAGGTTGCCGGCACCCTGGCCGATGAGCTCGCGGTTGGAGTCGTGGCGGCTGCGGGTCAGGGCATCGACCACGACGCAGGTCTTGAGGGTGTCGATGGAGAGGAGCACCGAGAGCATCAGAGCGGGCATCACCAGGTCCTGCCAGTCGTGCAGGCTCAATCCCCGGAGCTGCTGCCAGAGTCCAGGGATGTCGGGCAGCAGGCAGCCGAGGCTGAGATCGATCTTGCCGATCACCAGAGGATTCATCCGGCGCAGCTCGGGAGCCCAGAAACTGAGGACGAAATAGGCGAGCATGCCCGCCGCCAGGCCGAGGATGGTCGCCGGCATCTTGCGGGTCAGGCGCGGGCCGAAGAGGACGCCGAGTATCGTGACCAGGCTGACCAGGAGGGCCGGGCCCTGCCAGGAGCCGGGTTGGAGGAGGGCGGCGCCCAGCTTGAGATCCTTCGGTGCGCCGAGCAGCTTCGGCACCTGGCTGAGGATGATCAGGGCGCCGACACCGCTGAGGTAGCCGGAAACCACCGGGTAGGGGATGTATTTGATCAGGCGGCCGCCGCCGAGGAAGCCGTAGAGGAGCTGCAGCAGGGCGGAGAACAGGGCCACCAGGGTGAGGATGACGACGATCTTCTCCGGCGGCAAGGCGCCGGCGCCGCGATGGGCGCCGCTGAGACACTCGGCCACCAGGGCCGCTAGGACCGCCGCCGCCGGCGCGCAGGGAGCCGAAATCAAGCGCGGCGCGCCGCCGAGAAAGGGCGCCACCAGGCCGATGCACAATGCGCCGAGAATCCCCGCCCGCACCCCCGCGGCGATGTATTCGCTGCCCATCAGGGCATAGACCGCGACCCCATAGGCGATCGAGGCGGGCAGGGCCACCAGCATCGCGGCGAAGCCGCCCCAGACGTCGTCCACCCATGTTTTTTCTTCTCGCATCGCTTCCTCCTGTACCGGATTATACTCCGAGGCGCTGCGCGACGACAAGTCCGCAAGCTAGATTGCTTCAGCAAAACACTGGGGACAGCACCGATGGAAAGCCAATTGATTCTCGGCACCGGCACCGGTGTCGGCAAGACCTGGGCCAGCGCCTGGCTCTGCCGCCGCGGCCTCGGGCAGGGGCGGCGCACCGCCTACCTGAAGCCGGTGCAGACCGGTTGCGGCGATCTTCCCGGCGATGCCGAATGGGTCCGGGCCCGTTGCGGCGCGTCCCTCCTGCCGGGCTGTCTCGAGCTGGCTTCTCCCTATCGCTTTCCACTGGCCGCCTCGCCGCATCTCGCCGCGCGCGAGGCCGGTGTCGAAGCTCCGGGAATTGCGGAAGTCGCAAGTGCGATCGCGGCGCTGGTCGAGGTGGCCGCGCCGGAGCTGCTGATCGTCGAAAGCGCCGGTGGCGTCGCCTCGCCGCTGCGCCTCGGCTGCACCATGGGGGATCTCGCCGCCGCCTTGCGGCTGCCGGTGGTCCTGGTGGCCAGCCCGGGACTCGGCACTCTCTCTGCCACCGCGACGGCTTTGGAATATCTGAAGAACCGGGGCGTCATCCCAGCCGGCCTGATCGTCTCGGGATGCTCGCCGCAGCCTGATCTGGTCGAGGCCGACAACCTGCGGCTTCTCGAAGAGATGGCCGCCCCGGGTTTCTTCGAGAAGCTGATGCGCGAGGATTGCCCCTAAAAACCGCAGTTGACAAGGTTGAAAGGTTCAAAGGTTGAAAGGATCAGGCACAGCAGCAAGGGGTTATGGTGTTCGATGGTACTCGGCAACTCCTCCGGCTGGCAGGCATGCAGGTCGAACTAGAATCGTCATTTGTCGCTGTTTTTCATGTATTTGCCTTTCAGCCTTCCAAGCCCGGTTCCATTCCGCTGCTGCGGAATTTAGGTTGACTGAGGACTTGCTGTCCACGGGCCACTCGGCGGCTTCCCCTTCGTCGAGTCCCTCTTTCGAGGCGCATCTCGTCACGAATCCGTCCTAGACGGCGGTAAAACTCCGTCAGTCCCCGCCGAGGCCGCCAAAAAACTCTGCGGCATCGAGTTCCTTGACCTGGCCCGGGAGCAGATGGCCGAGGCGATGGCCGCCGATGTTGAGGCGGATCAGTCGCAGGCAGCGATGGCCGGCGGCTTGCACCATCTTCCGGACCTGGCGGAATTTCCCCTCGCTCAGGGTGATCAGCAGCCAGGTGTGGGGATAGGCCTCGCGGGGATCCCCGGCATGAGCATAGATCGGCTTCGGATCGGTGATGATTTCCGCCGCCTCCGGAACGGCGAGATAGCTTTCGCCGCTCTCGATCCGGATCGGCACCCCATTTTTCAGCCGTTGCAGGGTGTCCGGCTTCATGGCGTATTCGACCAGGACGAGATAGGCTCGGGCATGGGGTTCTGGGGCGAGGAAGATCTTGCGGGTGACGCTTTTGTCGGTGGTGAGGATGAGCAGGCCCTCGGAATCGCGGTCGAGGCGACCGATCGCGTGGGTCCCCTCGGGGAAGTCGAACTCGATGTCGCCGAGCAGCCCCACCGCATGGCTGCTGAGGAATTGCGACACCAAGCCGCGCGGCTTGTTGATCAGGAAATAGCGAAGCTCGGCGAGGCTCACTTCATCCCGGCGATCTTGAGGAAGTTGTCGAGCATGGCGTGGCCGTGTTCGGTGAGGATGGCTTCGGGATGGAACTGGACGCCATGGACCGGCAGGCTGCGGTGGCGGATTCCCTGGGCCACCTGGTCGTCGGCGCTGCGGGCGGTGACTTCCAGGCAATCTGGGATCGAAACGCCGCAGAGGGAGTGGTAGCGGCAAGCCTTGAAGGGAGAAGGAAGGCCGGCGAAAAGGCTCTGGCCCTGGTGGACGATGTCGCTCACCTTGCCGTGCATCGGATAGGGAGCGCGGTCGACGATGCCGCCAAATTCGGCGATGGTCGCCTGCATGCCGAGGCAGACGCCAAGGACGGGCACGCCGCTCTCGGCGAAGGCGCGGATGGCGGCGCAGGAAACCCCGGCCTCCTTAGGCGAGCAGGGGCCGGGGGAGATCACCACAGCCCTCGGCTGAAGCTCGATCAAGGCCGAGACCCCCAAGGCGTCATTTCGGATCACCTCGGGCCGGTGGCCGAGCTCGCCGAAATACTGCACCAGATTATAAGTGAAGGAGTCGTAGTTGTCGATCATCAGCAGCATCGGCGGTCTTCCTCGGGTTTTGTCTGACCGCAACTTAGCGCCGAAGAGCCGTTTCACCACGAAGAAGGGCGGAAGCTCGGAAGCAAACGCGAGAGCCGCTTTCGAAGCAGCCCTTCGCAGGATGCAGTCAGTAGACTGGCAACAGATAGTGTCCGGTGAAGGTGGCTCCGTCCTGCTTCATCGAGATCTTCAACAGATAATAATGGGAGCCCAGCTTGGGATCCTGGTAGGAGAGTGAAGTGGAAGGTGAGTCTTCAGGAATGACAAAGCTGGGGAGTTCGTGCTTGCTCCCGGGGGCGATTCCGGTCGTGGGCAAGTCCTGGGAAGTTAGGATCTCATAATCGGTGATCAAGGCGCCGTTGCCGAGATCGGCGAGGAATTCATGGATCAAATCGACCGAGATTTTGAGTTCTTCGGGTTTGCGCTGCAGTTCATGGAGCCAGTGCAGATGGATCGCTTCGCCTTTACGAAGAGGGAATTGATTCCAGGCTATCCGCGACTTGCCCCCTCTGGCATCATGCAGGAAAGTCTTGATCAGGGTGGATAGGCAAAGGAGCAGAAGCAGGTCCATCACCACGGCTATGGCTCCGTAGACGAAACTCTTCTGGGTCCAGGCCATGTAGTTCATCGGCACTCCGGGGATGAGCAAGGCGGCTGCCAACAGGATGGTGACAAAGTTGTCGGACTTGGAGCTGTAGGTGAATCCTTGGCTGTCCCATTCGTAATCCCAGAGCCACTTGTCCCCAGGATGAAGCTGTTTCTGCTCATTCAATCGACGGCTGAGTTTCGCCCTCTGGTGTTGATGCCACTGGGTCGTCACTGCGACGAACATCGCCAGCACTCCAAAGGAACTCATCAAATAATTGGGTTCGCCGCTGGCGAAAATCAAATTGGCGAAATACAACGCGGCCAGAGTTCCGACGGCAAAGGTGATGACCAGGCCGATGCTGATCCGGGATTTGCCGCTGTCGCTTTCGATGCCGCGGATTTGATGGTACTCTCTTTCCTGGATTTGACTTTCCGAGCTCATGATTCACTCACTCCTTTAATAATCGCGCGAGATAATCCTGGCGCTTGAAGCAGGTTAAGCCTGAACGGGGTGGCATCGCAAGTCTACCACGAAAAAAACCGGCCTGTATGACTCTGAAATCAGGTTTGGCGCCTGCAGCAGCGCCACCTGCTTCTCCATTGTGGCAAGGATCTCGTCGAGCTGGGTCGATTTCTCGAGCCGATCATCTTGAGCAGATGATGTCCGTGTAGGATCGGCGGGGAGCCGTTCGTCATTCCTGACAAGTCGCCGTCACCGGCGATGGCAAATTCCGGGGAAAATCCGGTCGCCAGCGCCGAGGCGGAAAGTCATAAGAGCTCTAACTTAGCAGGCGCTTGACGGCTGCGGCTGTCGCCGAATTTTCCAAAAGACAAGAAACCCGAGACAGGAGAAGAAATCATGAAGTACTTCACCAAAGACCACGAATGGGTCGAACTCAACGGCAGCGTCGCCACCGTCGGCATCTCGGTCCACGCCGCCGCCGAACTCGGCGACATCACCTTCGTCGAAGTCCCCGCCGTCGGTAAAGTCGTCGCCAAGTCCGGCGTCGTCTCCGTCGTCGAATCGGTGAAAGCCGCTTCCGACATCTACTGCCCGGTCTCCGGCACCGTCTGCGAAGCCAACACTGAGCTCGACACCAAGCCCGAACTGATCAACGAAGACGCCGAAGGCGCCGGCTGGATCTGCAAGCTCTCCGGCGTCAACGCCGCCGACCTCGCCGGCCTGATGGACGCCGCCGCCTACAAGGCCTTCCTCGGCTGATAATGGCTCAGCCCATTCCCGACGCGGCGGCACTGGCGGAATTCGCCGGCCGCCGCGCCGCCTTGTCAGAGGCGGCAGGCGAGGCCATCCTCCTCGTCCCCTCGGCCTATGTCCACCTGCGCAACGCCGACACCTCTTTCCCCTTCTTCCAGGAATCGGACTTCCGCTACCTCTGCGGCTTCCCCGAACCCGATTCGCTCCTGGTCATCGACCCCCTCAGCCGCAAGTCCACCCTCTTCGTCCCGCCCAAGGATCCCGAACGGGAACTCTGGGACGGCTTCCGCTTCGGCGCCGCCGGAGCCCAGGAATTCTTCGGGGTCGACGCGGCCTTCGACAGCGAGGATCTCGGCAAGGAGCTGCCGCGCCTCCTTCAGGGACGCAGCGTCATGTACAGCCCGCCCGCGACCGAACACCCCCTCAAAGCCGCCATCGACAGCGCCGTCGCCGCTTCGTCCAAGGGCCTCGTTCCAGATCTCCGCCCCGCCACCCTCGCCCGCCTCCGCCGCTTCAAGTCGCCGCGCGAACTCGGCTTGATGCGCCGCGCCGCCGCCATCTCTTCCGCCGCCCACGTCGCCGCTATGCGCGCCGGACGCAAAGCCACTCACGAATATCAGATCGAAGCCGCCTACCGCTTCTCCTGCCTGCAGGCCGGCGCCCGCCATCAAGCCTATGAAGCCATCGTCGCGACCGGCGCCAACGCCTGCTGCCTCCACTATCAGGACAACAACGCCGCCATCGCCCCCGGCGATCTGATCCTCATCGACGCCGGCTGCGAAGTCGAGGGCTACGCTTCCGACATCACCCGCACCTGGCCGGTCTCCGGCCGCTTCACCGGCCCCGCCCGCGATCTCTACGCCCTCTGCCTGCAAGTGCAGAAAGACGCCATCGCCCGCCTCCGTCCCGGCATCGGCATGCGTGCGGCGCATCTCGCCACCAGCCGCGACCTCGCCGAAGGCCTGCGCCAGCTCGGCCTCCTCAGCGGCAGCCTCGACGAGATCATGGAAAAGAAGCAGCTCAGCCGCTTCTACCCGCACGGCACCAGCCACCACCTCGGCCTCGACGTGCACGACGTCTACCGCCTGCCGCGCGACCCCAAGATCGACGCTCCGCTTGAGGCCGGCATGGTGATCACCGTCGAACCGGGCCTCTACGTCCAGTCGCACGACCTCCTCGCCCCCGCCGCCTTCCGCGGCATCGGCATCCGCATCGAAGACGACGTCTTGATCTCCGCTGACGGCTCTGAAAATCTCACCGCCGCCTGCCCGAAAGAAATCGCCGAACTCGAATCCATCCTCCAGGAATCCTGATCATGAAACGACTGCTTTTATTTTTCCTGATCTCCTTCCTCCTCAGCGCCAGCGCCGAAGACGAATGCGTCAGCGCCCAGGAGAAGCGGGTCGACCTGTACATGAGCGACGACCCCCCGACCCTTGACACCATGGACCAGGTGACCTCGGTCGCCTGGTTCGTCCAGGGGCATGTCTTCGAGGGCCTGATGACCGTCGACAAGAACATGAAAATCTCCCCCGGCGTGGCGGAGAAATACGAGTGGCTGCCCGGCAACCTCGGCATCCGCTTCCACCTCCGCAAAAACGCCAAGTGGAGCGATGGCAAGCCGGTCACCGCGCACGACTTCGTCTTCGCCTGGCAGCAGGTGGTCGCTCCCGCCAAAGCCAACCAGTACGCATTCATCATGTACTACGTCAAGAACGGCGAGAAGATCAGCAAGGGCGACCTGCCCTTGAATGAGCTTGGCGCTAAGGCGATCGACGACTACACACTCGAAGTCCAGCTCGAAAAACCCTGCCCCTTCTTCCTCGACCTCACCGTCTTCGTCTCCTACATGCCCTGCCGCGAAGACTTCTTCAAATCCCGCAGCAAGCTCTCCGCCGACGGCAAGGCCTACACCGAGATGCGCTACGCCGCCACCCCCGCCGACATGCTCTACAATGGCCCCTACAAGCTCAGCTCATGGGTCAAGCGCACCGGCCTCAAGATGGAGCGTAACGAGCACTACTGGCAGCCTGGGCTCGTCAAGATTCACAAGATCAACGTCAACTACATCTCGAAAGAGTTCCGCCCCAACTTCGCCCTCTTCCAGTCCGGCAAGATCGCCTTCACCTCGCTTAATGACGAAACCCTCAAGTCCGCCCTTGCCGCCAAGCTGCCGCTCAACACCTACAACGACGGCGGCTTCGCCTACCTCGAATTCAACCACCGCCCCAAGCGTTCCGACCGGCCGGATTGGCAGCCGATCTTTGCCAATCGCAACTTCCGCCTTGCCATCCAGCATGCGGTCAAGACCGATGACATCGTCAACCGCATCATCGGCATCCCCGGCTACAGGATCGGCAACAGCCTGATCCCGCACTGCATCGGCGACAAGACCAAGCCTTGGCCGACGCAGTTCCCCCTGCCGCCGATCAAATACGATGTCAAGATCGCTCGCGAATATCTCGAAAAAGCCCGCCTCGAACTGAAATTGGAGAAGTTCCCCGCTATCGACCTCCTCGTCACCGACGATCCGACCAGCATCTCCCAGGGGGAATTCCTGCAATACTGCCTGATGCGCAACCTCGGGCTCAAACTCAATCTCGACCTCCAGACCTTTAAGCACCGGCTACAAAAACAGCATGACGGTGACTTCGACATCACTTTTTCGAGCTGGGGGCCGGACTACAATGACCCGATGACCTATGTCGACTTGCTTTGGTCGAAGAACGAAAACAACCACGGTGCCTACAATTCGGCCGAATATGATGCCCTGGTCACCGGCGCCCAGAACTGCGCCGATCCGGTGAAGCGCCACCAGCTCTTCGACCAGGCGCAACGCCACATCCGCGACCACGCCGTTGTCGTCCCCCTCTTCGAACGCGCCGTGGTCTATGTCGTCCACAAGAAGCTCAAGGGCATGACCCGCGACTGCCTCGGCACCGACCCCTGCCTGATCCACGCCTGGATCGAAGAGTAAATCAGCGGCATCAAACCGGGTTGAAAGGTTGAAAGGTTGAAAGGCAAGCCCATGAATAACCAATGCTCAGTCCTCGCAACTCCTTAGCCATAGCCGCTCAACCTTTCTACCTCACAACCCTTCAACTGCATTTTTGAAGAAACCCGGAACACCCCCATGAAAAACCTCTGGAACTGGATCACCGGCAAATCGCTCGGCTCCTACATCGCCAAACGCCTCCTCGCCGGCCTGGTCACGGTGTTCTTCATCGCCACCGCCACCTTCTTCGCCATGCATGCGGCGCCGGGCGACCCCCTCCGCGCCGAAAAGGGCGGTAACAAGGAGATCCAGGACAACCTCAAGGCCCGATACGGGCTCGACAAGCCTCTCTTCGTCCAGTACGGACTCTACATGAAGAACCTCGCTTGCGGCGACTTCGGCGAGTCCTTCACCCAGAAGAACCGGCGGGTCAACGACATCATCGCCGACCACTTCCCGGTCTCCGCCCTTCTCGGGGTGATGGCGATGGTCTGGGCCACTCTCGGCGGCATCCTCTGGGGCGCCTTGACCGCCCTAAGCCGCAACCGCTGGCCCGACACGGTGATCATGCTGATGGTCATCCTCGGCATCTCCGTCCCGGGCTTCGTCTTCGCCTCGATGGTGCAGCTTGGCATCGTCCATGTCAATGAATTTCTCGGCTGGAGCATCCCGATCGCAGCCAACACCACCGCCCCCGCCGATGCCGGCTTCTTCCAAAAGCTCGGCCTGATGGTTCCCAGCCTCCTCATCCCTTCGATGATGCTCGGCATCGGCACCATGGCCTTCATGACCCGCCTGATGCGCTCGTCGATGCTCGAAGTGATCAACTCCGACTACATCCGCACTGCCCGCGCCAAGGGCCTGCCCCCCCTGCGGATCTTCTTCTCGCACCAGCTGCGCAACGCGGTGCTGCCCCTGATCACCGTCCTCGGCCCCTCGATCGCCGCGGTCACCACCGGCTCCTTCGTCATCGAGAAGATCTTCATCATCCCCGGCCTCGGCAAGTTCTTCGTCGAGGCAGTGCAGCAGGCCGACTACGCCGTGATCATGGGCACCACCGTCTTCTACGGATCCTTCCTGGTCTTCATGGTGCTGGTCGTCGACGTCCTCTACGGCTTCATCGATCCGCGCATCCGGGTCCAGGGTTGAGGCCCAGGTTGAAAGGTTGAAAAGTTCAAAGGTTGAAAGGCAAGCACATGAACAAAACCCAGACGCTCTCTGGAACCTGTGAGAATTTTGGGGTTCGACCCCTTGTGGGTCGCACATGGTAGCCCAGGGTCGAGCCGCCTCGGCGATGACCCTGGGGTTGGCGTTCCCCAAGGATCGCCGACCCGCATCGGGTCGCACAGAGTTGGACCGGACGCTGTGCGACCCGATGCGGGTCGGCAGCACATTTTCCGCCTTGACCCAGGGTCGAAGCGACCCTGGGCTACCATGTGCGACTCGCAAGGGGTCGAGCCGCAGGACGAGAAATGCGCAATCTTTCAACCTCCTCTCTCGACCTTTCAACCTTTCAACCTTTCAACCTTTCAACCTCCTCCTCCTCTTCGTCCTCTTCCTCGCGCCCTTCACCCAGGCGGCCCTGCCCGCGCCCGAGACGATCCGGCACAGCCCCGCCGCGCCGGCCGCAAGACCCCTCCCCGGCGGCGCCCTCGCCCTCGACTGCCCCTTCTCCCAAGTCGCCGAACGCCGCCTCTGGTGGGACTTCCCCTGCCAGCTCGACCTCAGCGAAGCCCGCGGCCTCCGCCTCTTCTTCCGCTGCGCCGACGCCAGCCCCGCCGCCTACCTGTCGGTCTACTTCCAAAGCCAAAACGGCTGGTACGGCATCGACCTGAGCCCGAAAAGCAGCGACGCGGTGGGCTCGATCGATCTCGACAAGGCGCTCAGCACGATCGACGGCAAGGTCGGCGGCTGGGCTTCGATCAGCAAGATCCGGGTGGCGGTCTGGCGCGGCGAAGCCCGCGACTGCAGCTTCGAAGTGCACGGCCTCCTGCCGCTCGCGCCGGAGGAGGCGATCCCGGTGCTCCGCAGCACCGGCCTGGCCGCCGGCCAGATGCCGCTGCCGGCCGAGGAGTCCCGGGTCTCGGCCAGCTCCGCCGCCTCGATCTGCCGGGATCTCGCCAAGGTCTCCTGCGCCCCCTTCCTCCTCGACGATCTCGACATCGCCCGTCTTGACTCCCGCCGCCACCGCCTCCTCGTCCTGCCCTACAACCCGCAGCTGCCGCCGCCGGTCCTGGAGGCGGTCCTGCGCTTCCAGCGCGAAGGCGGCCTGGTCCTGTCCTTCTACCTCCTGCCCAAGGCCCTCGGCGAAGTCCAAGGATTCCGCACCCTGGGGCTCCTGCGCGGCAAGGATCTGCCCCTCGGCCTCGGCGGCTTCCGTCTCGAGACCGAGGCCTTGCCGACCCACGTCCGCACCCTCACCCAGCGCTCCTCCCTCGCCGCCATCGGCCAGGCATCCGGCGAAGCCCGGGTCGCCGCCACCTGGTGCGACCTCAGGGGCCAAAGCCTCGAACATCCCGCCCTGCTGGTCTCGCCCGGCGGCGCCTGGATGACCCACATCTACCTCGGCCAGGACAGCCGCGGCCCCGACTTCCTCCTCGGCCTGCTCAGCCGCTTCGCCCCTGAAGCCCAGGCCCGCGCTGCCTCCCGCCGCCTTGACGCCCTCGGACAGCGCCTAGGCTATCCCGACCTGGCTGCGGCCCACGCCGAACTCGCCCGTCTCTGTCAGGGGCCCGAAGCTGCAGTCTCGCTCGAACATGCCTTGCTGCTCGAAAAACGCGCCCGCAGCCACCTCGCCGCCGGCCGCTACCAGCACGCCCACGCCGCCGCCGCCGAGTGCCGCCAGGCCCTTGAAAAAGCCTGGTGCCTGAGCCGCAAGGCCGTCCCCGGCGAGTTCCGCGGATTGTGGATCCACGACGGCTCCGGCCTCGCGGGAAGCTCCTGGCAGCAAATCGCCGACAAGGCACGACGCAGCGGCTTCTCCGATCTCCTCGTCAACCTCGCCGCCGGGCCGGAGGCCTGGTTCAAGGCCGGAGGCCTCCTCCTCCATCCCGAGGCCCGCCAGAACGACCAGCTCGCCGCTGCCCGCGACGCCTGCCGCAAAGAGGGGCTCAAGCTCCACTGCTGGATCACCTGCTTCGAGCTCCGCCGCTGCAAGGACGCCGCCTTCGTCGCCCACCTGAAGGAAACCGGCCGCCTCCTCGTCCGGCGCGACGGTAGGATCGATGCCGGCTGGCTCTGCCCCTCGCAGAACGTCAACCGCTCGCTGGTCCTCGACGCCGCCCGTGCCGCCGCAGCCGCGGGAGTCGACGGCGTCCACCTCGACTACATCCGCCATCAAGGTCCCGATGCCTGTTTCTGTCCGTCCTGCCGTGCAGCCTTTGCTGCCCGGGAGGGAAAGGTCCTGCCTGACCTGCCCAAGTCCTTGGCCGCCGATCCGGAACTGCTGAAGCGTTGGAATCAGCAGCGGCGCGATCTCATCACCAGCCTGGTCCGCGATGTCCGCAAAGTCCTGCGCTCGACTCCCGGAGTGCAGCTCTCCGCCGCGGTCTTCGATCAGCCTGAGAACATGCGCGACACCATCGCCCAGGACTGGCCGCTCTGGGCCAAGGAAGGACTGGTCGACTTCCTCTGCCCGATGAACTACATGGACAGCCCCGAGGCCTTCTCCTCCACAGTCATCCGCCAGCAGCACATTGTCGCGGGCACCTCCTGCAAGCTCCATCCGGGCATCGGCGCCTCGACCCGCAGCCTCGATCCGATCATCGTCATCGCCCAGATCGAAGCCGCACGCCGCCAGGGCTGCCCGGGATTCACCCTCTTCTCCCTTACCACCCACACCGAAAAACATCTCTTCCCCCTCCTCGGCCTCGGCGTCACCCGCCCCCCCGGCCCGCCCCGCGCCCTCCCCATGCCCTGTCCCGACCCCGCCTGGGAGTGATCATGAGCCTCGACGATCACATCTGGTACGCCGTCAATCAGACCCGGGTCCTGGTCGAGCCGCGCCGCACCCTCGAGACTTTCGGCGCCAGCCGCATCGATTACGTCATCGCCTGCGAAGCCCTCGACCGTCCCGGTCTGGTGCGGCTGCGCGAAGGGGTGGTCACCAGCGCCCGTCCGCGCCTCCTGCTCCCCGGCATGTTGGCTCAGGAGCTCCTCGACGGCTTTGGCGACGAGGCCCGCGCTTATGCCGAATGGCTCACCCGCAACGGCGACCAGATTCAGATCCTCGAGTACGGCCTGCAGATCAGCAGGCAGGAAGTCTGCTCGCACGAAGTCCACGAGCCGCTCGAGGAAGTCCTCGGCAAGCTGGTGGCGGACGCGGCCCGACAAGGCCATCCCCGCGCCGTCATCGCCGGTGTCGACGAAGCCTGGGAGATCTCCTTGCTGAAATTCCTCCGCGGCCACGTCCTGCGCTCCGCCCCCGGCAATTCCCGCGATCTGCGCGCCGCCGAGACCGCCATGAGGCAGGAGGCCCGGGCCCAGCAGGACGCCGCCCTCGAAGAGGAATTCTACCGAGCCCGAGGCCATCGCGAACGCCTCGCCGAACTCGGCGCCAAGCTCCGCTCCCTCGGCCTCTTCGACCGCTACGAAGACCGTTTCTACTCGCTGTGGAAGGAGGTCAGCCGATGAAATTCGAAGAAACCCAGAAATGGCTGTGCGAACAGCTGGGCTTGAGCTCGGATCAGCTCAACCGGCTCCTCCTCACCCTCCTCCTTGTCGTCATCTCCTTCCTCGCCCGGCGCGTCCTCCACTCGATCGCCAAACGCCGCGTCGGTGACCCCGGAAAACGCATCCTCGTCACCAAGACCGGCGAACGGGTGATCAATCTCCTCGCCCTGTTCATCGTTATCCACATCTGGTTCGGCGGCTTCTCCGATCTGGTGCAGAACCTGGGCATCCTCTCCGCCGGACTGGCCATCGCCCTCCAGGAGCCGCTCACCCACATCGCCGGCTGGATCTTCATCAATGTCCGCCAGCCTTTCGTCGTCGGCGACCGCATCCAGATCGGCCAGCTGAAGGGCGACGTCATCGACATCCGCCTCTTCCAGTTCACGCTCCTCGAAGTCGGTGAATGGGTCCACGGCGAACAGCCGACCGGTCGCGTCATTCACGTTCCCAACGGCACCGTCTTCAAGCAGCCGCAGTCGAACTACTCCCAGGGCAACGGCTTGCTGCGCGACGAGCTGCAGCTCTGCCTCAGCTTCGAATCGGACTGGCGCCACGCACGGGAACTGCTCCTCGACATCGCCCGCCGCCACGCCAGCCTCGAAGCCCCCGAAGGCGATGGCCGGCACTCCGACCAGATCGCCGAACACGACCAGGAAGGTCTCGCCCCCAGCGCCTGGATCCACGTCACCGAACGCGGCATCATGATCACTCTGCGCTACGCCTGCCCGCTGCGCCAGCGCCGCATCGTCTGCCAACGCATCTGGGAGGACGTTCTCCGCGCAGCCGAGCGCGAATCCGCCTTCGAATTCGCCTACCCCACCACCCGCATCGTCCACCGCCGCCGTGACGAACGCAGCAATCCGGTCAGCGATTCCCCCTTGCCCGGCCCCGATGAGGAAAAGTGGGAGCGATGAGCCGCAAAGGCTGAAAAGGCATGGCAAGCTTCGAGCTTAAGTGCATCTCGCAGCTGAGACCAGTCCGCACCCGATTCTTTCAAACTCTTTACTTGCGATTTATTCTGGACTCAAATGAAATACCCCAGAATAGAATGCTTGTTTTTGATTTTCGTAAGCCGTAGATTGATTCGGCTCATCAACCTCGAGGATCGTCCATGTTACTCCGCGCCGCGCTGCCTCTGCTCCTTCTCGCTTCCTGCACTAGCCAGCCGAAGGCGGAACCTGGATTCAGCTATCCCTATCGGACTTGGGCGCCCTTGCCTGAAAGTGCCTGGCCGACTCTTCCCGAACTGCAGACGGCCGCCGATGCGGGCCAAGGCGGAGCCTTGTTCGAGCTCGGCGACGCCTATGAGCTGGGCCTGGGTGTGAAACCGGATCTGGCCAAGGCGCAAGAGCTCTACCGTCAAGCCGGCGCCCGAGGCGAGCCGCGAGCCCTGGTCCGCCTCGGCTGGGGACATCAGACCGGTATCTGGGGCAAGGTTGACATCGCCGCCGCTCTCGACGCCTACGTCGCGGCTGACGCCTTGAGCTGCCCGGAGGCCAGCCTCGCCCTCGCCCGCCTCTTTGCGGAGGGCGCAGACGGAGCGCCGAAATCCGAGGCCATGGCGGAGTACTGGTATCGACGTTGTCTTGCTGTCATTGAGGGGAGGAAGAAGTATCGCGACAACGCCGGAGTTCCCTTTCGCGAATTGATGGTGATTCTGAACCGCCGCCAGGATGAGGCGACCACGCGTGAGATGGGGCAACTCCTCGAAGCCTTCCTGGATCGCTACGAATACTTCGATGTCGATATCCCGGTCAGCCTGCTGGCCGAACGCCATCTCAAGGGGATCGGAACTCCGGTGGACATCATCAAGGCTTGGCAGTGGCTTAATCGTCAGGACACCGGGGATTTGCTGAAGGCGCAGCTTTATGAACGAGGTGTCGGGGTTCCGAAAGATCTGGAAATGGCGAAAACGCACTATCGACATGCGGAATGCCATATCTCGTACCTTTCTTATTCGAGTCTTCCAGCGGGTGTCGAATCCTTGCTTAGTGAGAATTGGTGTACAGCCTCGTTGGCATTGATGCGCCTGTCACCTGAAGAGGCTGATGAATTCCGGGGCTTTGCGGGCAGTTTTGTCTCCTGCTACAAAAATCTCCCTCACTTGTCCAAGCCAGATGAAGTTCGCCGACAATTGCTTGAGTTGCATGCGAGTATTCCTGGTAAATGGGCAGAAAATTATTCTGTGCTCCTCGCCGTGGCCTGCATGGGGGGCAAAGTCAATTGGGCGGAATTGGAAGCGGCCGCATCTACAACACCTCCGATGTACCGACACTTCAGTGAAATGAGAGTGTTGGAAACCGCTTTGGCACCGAATGCCCCGGTGAGTATCCCAGCCGCTTTGTATCCCCATCTTTGCAGCCGTTATACTGATGAGCAATGGCAGGAGTTGAAAAGCTCTAAGTCGCCCAGTCAAATCCCTTCCCTGTATCTCGGGTTTCACAATACCCAGGATTTTCATCACGCCCGCCCCTTCCGCACGCCGCGGGATCTCCAAGAAGAAGATGCCCGCGAGACCGGCGGCCTCCGGCGCGTCAAGAATATCGAGCGTTGATTCGGACATCGACTGGGGCTCAGCCTTTTCTTGCGTTCGCCTCCGCCTTGTCGTAGATTCAGCTCATCAACCTCGAGGATCTCTCATGCTTCTCCGCGCCGCCCTGCCTCTGCTCCTTCTCGCTTCCTGCGCCAGCCAGCCGGAAGAACCCGATGAACTGGAACCGGTTTTTAGGTACACTTCCAAGCTCGTGACCATGCCACCCGGGCAGAGCTCAGTTGTTGTCGGTGAAAAAGAAATCGCTGAGGTCATGCGAGCATGGTCCTATGTCAGCCCTTGGCCCGAGATGGTCGAGCTGCAGAAGGCGGCGGCGAATGGCGTCCCGGCGGCGATGTTCGAGTTGGGCGACGCTTATGAACTCGGGCTCGAGGTGAAGCAGGACCTGCCCAAGGCGATGGATCTCTACCGCGCTGCAGCAGCGAAAGGCCATCGGAAGTCCATCGTCCGTCTCGGCTGGTGCGCCGAAAACGGCATTGGCGGAGCGGTCGATGGCGGTGCCGCCTTGGATTTCTACGTTGCGGCGGCCGCAAAGAAGTGCCCCGAAGCCTGCCATTGCTTGGGGCGGGTCTTTGCCTCGGGATCGGCCGGAGTGGCCCGCTCGCCGTCGATGGCGGAGTACTGGTATCGGCGCGAGCTGCAACTGCTGCCCAAAGATTCTCGCAAGCGAGCCGCCGTTCATGTCGCTTTGATGCAGGCTTGGGCCACAGCGGCTCAGCCGGATCTGCCCAAAATGGAAATCTGGTGGAACGAAATCAAGTCTGAAGAGGGCACCCTGGAGGACTACGACACTTGTCGCGCCGGGACCCTGCTCGCGAAAGCCTGGCTGGATGCAGGCGATACCCTCGGCAATCACCGCCGCGCTTGGGAAATCCTGCAGGAACTGAGATGCACAAATAATGGATTCCTGCGCGAGCACAGCGCACCCGTCGAGGCTCGCATCTTTGCCGCTGGACTGGCCGTGACGCGAGATCTGGCGCGAGCGAAAAAATGCTACAGTTCCCTGATGTTCTTCCCGGGAGCATCTGCACGCAAGATGGAAATCCAGGCCATGGCGAAAGGAGTTCGCAGCGTCGCATTCTGGGCTGAATGGCGAGATGCCTTCGCCGCCAGTGCTTGCGATCGGGCGTCGCAATCCGGTCTTCTCTCGCTGCAGAAGCAGATGCCTGCGGATCTGCCTTTGCGCTTGAGCTACGAAGTCCGCCTGCGAGCGGCGCTGCTGGGGGCTCCGATCCCTCTCGATCAACTGCAGCGCGACGCCGCCGCCGTGAAAGGAGAACAACACGAAATCGAACGAGACGCCCTGAGCCTCGTCCTAAAAAAACCCTCAGGCTTCCCTTGTCCCCCGGAAAGCTTGATGGCTTTTCTCCGTCCTCGATTTTCCGAGGCTGAATGGAGCTTGATGGAAAGTGAGAACTGGCAATTGCAGCATTTTCTCCGTCGTAGCAGATTCCCCCAAGAGCGATTGGATCGCCCCTTCCGCACCGCCCGTGATCTCAATGACGAGGAACTCAAGGTCGATTCCATCATACCAGCTGATCTTCGTGCCCGAAGCCGCAAGGATTTTCTTTGATTTTTCTCGGGCCGGAAGCTCGAGCCACGATGACAACGCATAACCCGGATTCCCCCCATGCTTCTCCGCGCCGCCCTGCCTTTGCTCCTTCTCGCTTCCTGCGCCAGTCAGCCGAAGCCCAAGATTCCTCCCGGGATGAAGTATCTCCAGACTCCGCTGGCCGAGATCGACAAGGCGGCGCAAAACGGTGAGGCCGAGGCGCAGTTTGAATTGGCCGAAATCTATGAGCTCGGAATTGGGGTGCCGGCCGATCCGGCGCGGGCAAGGACGCTCTACGCCAGCGCCGCCAAATCGGGACATTTGCAGGCCCGTTTGATGTCCGCCTTCTGTCAGCAGGAAGGCATCGGCGGCGCCGCCGATCGCGGCGCCGCCCTGGATGCCTTTTTGCAATTGGACTCGGAAGGCTGCGGGGAAGCGGATTTCGCCCTCGGCAATTTCTTCGCCTATGGATCTCTGCGCTCGCCGCAAATGGCGGAGCACTGGTATTGGCGGGGATTGCGGGCCGGCGATGCTTCCAGCGCCTCGGCCTTGCGCGCTTTGTATCAGCAGGAGCGAGATGCCGATCGGCGCGTCGCTCAGTTGCTCTCTTGGTACGAGGCGCTGGAGGATCGCGGCAATGAAGACCTCAAGGGGGCGAAACCGACTCTGCTCGGCGCCCTGCTGAAACAGAAATCTCCCGATGTCGACAGGGTGCAATCCTTGCTTTCGGATCTGAAGGAAGTGGAGTTCCCGGGAAGATTCATCGCTACAGTCCGTGGCTACGAGAGTCAAGTTTATGAACGCGGCTTGGGCGTGAAGATCGATCTCGACAAGGCGCTGACCTTGGCCACTCCGGAGCGCACCCTGCCTGATGCGCCCATTCGCGACTCATTTGGCCGTATCGGATCTTTATCCAGGTTGCGTTTGAATCTGAAGCTGGGCAAAGGCGATCCCCGGCAACTCTGGTATGATTGGGGCCAAGCCTGCTCGAGCCACCCTGATGCCGAGGCCGAGTTGCTTGAGTTTTATTCCCGGCTGCCGCCTTACGCACAGTTCGAGGAGGTGCCGGCATCTGCGGAATTCGAGCTTCGGCTCAAGGCTGCACTCCTCGGTGCCCCGGTCGGTGCCAAGCAACTGGAGAGACTCGCCAAGGCCTTGCGTCCCGAGGATCTGCATCGCGGCTGTCACAACGTCGCGAATTTCTGCTTCTCCCGACACCGCGACGCGGCGATTCCTGAGCCCGCCCAGAGCTTCCTGAAGGCCTCCCTGCTGCCGCAGGATTGGCAGCAGCTCAAGGCCGCTTGGGAAGGGACAGTGCCCTGCCCCCGCCCGGTCCAGAGCCAACGTTGGAATCAGCAGCAGTTCCAGAAGATGATGTCGGGCTGGAACGAGACGGTGAAAAATCTCGAGAAGCCCAAGTCTTGTATGCCCGCCCTCTGAATTGACCCCCAGCTCCTCGTGGCTTCCCTAAGCCCTCACTTCCGATAGGCGCTGTGCTCGCGGCGGCGTTCCGAGGTCCACCATTCGGCGGTGTTTTCGGAGACCAGTTCATAGAGGGTCGCCTGCTTGCCTTCGGCGCGGCGGAGGATCCGGCCGAGGCGCTGGACGTGTTCGCGGGTCGAGCCGGAGCCGGAGACGACGACGCCGACCGAGGCTTCCGGGACGTCGACGCCTTCGTTGAGGACCTTCGAGGTGGCCAGGACCGGCCATTCGCCGGAGCGGAATTTCTCCAGCATGGTCTTGCGTTCGCCGGGGCGGGTGTGGTGGGTCAGCACCGGCACCAGGAAGGAGCGGCCGATGGCGTAGGCGGTGTCGTTGTCGGCGGTGAAGATGATGATCCGCTCGCCGCGGTGCTCCTGGAAGATGGTCAGGAGCTGGCGCATCTTGCCGCGGCCGCCGCGGGCGATGCGGCGCTGTTCGAGCCAGGCCTGGAAGACCTCGCGGCCTTCGGGACGGCGGGCGCAAAGGGCGATGAACTGGCCCCAGCCGTTGGAGTTGGAGAAGCTGATGCCGTTGTCGCGGACGAATTCGAGGTAGCGGCCGCGGCAGGAGCTGTAGCGCTCCATCTCGTCCTCGTCGAGCGGCGCGATCAGGCGGATGGTGCGGTAGGGGGAGAGGATGCTGCCGGAGATCTGGTCGATTTCGAGGCGGTAGGCGAGGGGGCCGGCGAAGCGGTTGAGCAGTTCGTGGCCGCCATCGCTGCGTTCCGGGGTGGCGGTGAGGCCGAGGCGGAAGGGGGCGAGTGCGAGGGTGGCGGCGAGGCGGGTCCGCGGCGAGGGCAGGTGATGGCATTCGTCGAACACCAACAAGCCGAAGAAGTTGCCCAGCTGCTCCATCATCAGGGCGGCGGAGTCGTAGGTGGCGACGGTGAGCTCGCGCTTGTCCTTGAAGCCTCCGCCGAGGGCACCGACCTCGCGGCCGAAGACCTCTTGCAACTGCCGCTGCCACTGGTGCATCAGGTCGATGGTCGGCACCATCACCAGAGTCGGCCGCTTGGTCATCGCGATGGCGAGGAAGGCGACGAGGGATTTGCCGGCGCCGGTGGGGAGGACGACGGTGCCGCGGCGCCCCTGGGCCTTCCAGGCGGCGATCGCCTCTTCCTGGTGCTTGCGCGGCGGCGGGATCTTCGGCTCGCCGAAGTCGACCGGCTCCCAGGTCTTGGCGAGATCGAGGAACTCGTGTTTGCCGTGCAGGGTCCGGACGATCGCGGCGTAATCGAGGGCTTCGGCCCGGAACTTCTTGACCCGCGGGTCCCAAGTGACCAGGCCTTCGAGCGGCCCCGGCTCCTTGTCGGCCAGGCCTTCGACCAGCAGGGTTCCTTTGTCAAAACTGAGGGTGATCTTCACGGATGTAGGGAATTTGGGGTTGTTTCGCCACACCTTAGACCGGGATTCGCCTCAAGGAAGCTGGAAAGCGCGGATCACTCCAGCTTCTTCGCGCGGAAAGCCCCGCGGATCAGACTTGCCCGCCGCACTCCTTGCAGAACTTCGCATCTTCCGGATTCAGCGTGCTGCATTTGCGGCAACGGATGAGTACCACTTGCTGAGTCTGCGTACCCAGTTTGATGTCGGCTTCGTCGAGGGCATCTTTGACCATTCCGCCCGCCTGGCGGCTGTAGGGCTCGAGATCTTCACGAGCTTGTTTGGGATTGAGGACAATGCCAGAACCGGCGAGACCGCGGGCGCCGATGTTTTTGATGAAGCCGCCAAAGATCATCAGGACGATTCCGATGGGAGCGCGGATGAAGCTGCTGGTCATTCCTGACGGGAAATGCTCAGTCTGCTGGATGGCGCCAGGATATGAAGAGGAGATGACCGGATGGCTCGAAGGACCGAAGTCCGACAGGGCGGAAAAAAACGACACAAAGACCGACAGGAAGAGCAGAAGCCCAAGCCCCTGCAGTCCGCTGCCAGCGTAATAGGCCAGTTTTCTCTCGGGGGAAATTTCATCGGACATGTGCAGCTCCTCGGGTTAGGTGCCGAAGTTAAGCTAGTGCCGCGGCTCTGCGATTTCCACTTTGACGAAGAAATCGGAGGCGATTCAGCTTCAGCTACCAATCGAAGCGTTGATCCTAATCCGACTCCGCCGGAACCGAAGCCTGCGGCGCGGGACAAGGAGACGCAGGGCTGCCGCCCCGCACCCCGCTTGGGGTCGCGACCCCAAA
>JBDKFG010000030.1:0-54161 GCA_039798785.1 Verrucomicrobiota bacterium
TGGCCTCGCTCCACCTTGACCCAAGCCGATATCCTCCGCACTACTGCACATGGCCCACCTCCTTATGGTTAATGGCTTTATGCTCTGGAAACAAGCGTTCGATCACGATGATTTTGCGCTCATTCTCCGGTGTGATGTAGACGCGAAACGAGTTGATCTACACTTCCATAGGGTCCAAGCCAAGACGCAATGAAGAGGAGCGGGTTTCCCCGCCCCTCTTGAAGGTTTTTCAGAATTTGACCGGCACTTCACGCTCTTAACTACTGTGGACTGCCCGCGTGATACGGTTATTCGGGCAGAGAAAATCCGAATCCATTTTCAGTAATAGTTTTCCGGATCAGCTCGATTTGTCCTGGCGTATACTTTCCGGGGAAATTCTCCATGAAAATCCATTCTGCTTTTTTTGATATCGTGCCATTTTTCTTTTTGTAGGCTTTCACAACTTCGGTCCATTCTATTGAATCGCGAAGAAGCGCGAGCATTTTTCCTGTAAGTGGTTTCTTGAGCAATGACTCGTCCATTTTTTCGTAATACTCATGAAATACTTTTATCGCTTTCTCTTCTGTTCCGCAAATTGCAAGAATCCGCTCAAGTACAGTCTGGGATAAAGCCGCGGAATATTTTGGGTCATTTGCAATACTCTGCAATTTTGATATATCAGACATGCTTTTAATGCAGATGCCAACTATAAGCGGATCTACTGTATCCATATCAACAAGGCAAATGCTTTCTGGGTGTTTGAATTCACATGTACTTAGACTGAATCTATTTTCATTGATTACAGCATACCCAGGCTGTATAGTTAGTTTTTCGAACACGGCCTTGTCGTTCAGTATCTTTGCCAAAACTGGGTCGCTATTAATTTTACTCAAACAGTATAAAGATATATCTTGCCGGGGGCACTTAATAACAACCTCACCAAGAAGCTCCTGGTCATCCAAAGCACGAAAGAGCAATATGCCTACCTTACTAGTGATGAGAGCCGCAGCGATTTCTTTTTGGCTCATCTTCTTAATTTCCGCTTCGATGAATGTTTTATCCATAAGCTTTTGCTCTGCAAGGCTCCAGATTTCATCCACCTGTTCATGTATGATGATTTGAGCCAATAACTCAGAGGAATCAGCCTTGCGCACCTCCTGAATGCGCTTCTGTGGATCAGAGGGAAGTGAAGCGTACGATTGCTTGCAGCTGCTGACTGAGGCAACTAAAACAAGTGCGGCGGTGAGGGACTTAAGAAAGCTCATCTGGGGACCTCCATTTCGATTGTCGATTCCGCGCCAAAAAAAGAACGCGGTCTGTTTTGTGTTCCCGAGAAGGCACGACCAAGCGCCCATGGAGAGACACGGACAGACCGCGCCCAGCGGGCGCGTTCTACCACATGTCGTCCCTCTCCATTTAAATTTGGTCGTTTTTCTCGGATGGACGGATTGTGGTCGATTGCTAAAATCGACTATGTAGGCAACAAGCGGGGTGTTTGATAGGTGGCTTGGGTTCCTTGGAGTTGCGTTCGGTTGATACCGAAGCACGCTACGCCGGGTTGTCCACCTCGGGAGATTCCGAAGCGAAGGAGAATTCGGAGACGGGATCCGAGAAGTGAAGTCAAGGATGGCCCGGATCTGACCCGTCGTAGCTGCCGACCATGAACTGCACCGCGTCTTCGGGGGACAGGTAAGTCAGAGTGGAGCATTCACCATGCATATCGAGAATGTCCACCACGAAGGCCGCTGCGTGGGCACGGGCCACCAGTTCATAGGCTCCAGTCGCAAGGCGAAGCTTGCCGCCTTCTCGCAAGATCTGCGCACTCTGGCTGATGAGCTGAGAATGATTCGCGTTGGAAGCAGCGCGGCTCTCGATCCCCAATTTAGCGTAACGATGCTCCATCACCCAAGCGTGAAGTGCGGGCTTGAGATCGATTGGCAACTGAGCTTGGGTGGCGAGCATAGGGCAATTCTTCTGTGGTGTGGCGTTCAGGAAATGTTGGGGCGCACTTAAGTGCTTGTCATTATAGTTGTCAATAGTTGTTTGAAGATTCTCTTGATTAAGCTTACCTACCTCAGCCCGCAGGGGCTGAGGCGGTGGTCATCAGTTTGTAGCGTCGCCACTGGTCGCGTCTCCGACTTGGACGATATTTGGCACCATGCGTGCGGCTCTATCCATGCCGCAGCCCCACACACAAGTGATTTGTCATGTCCCAGTTTCTCTCGAACATCGCCGATCCCCGGCACCCGGATCATCGCAGGCTCTCGCTGATCGTGGCGATGAGCGAGAAGGATCGTGTCATCGGCATCAACAATCGAATGCCGTGGCGGCTGGCGGCCCATCAAACGCTCTTGGCGCAGCACAGCCAGGGAAAGTGCGTGATCATGGGTCGCAAGGCCTTTGAGGCCCTCGGATGGCCCCCGCAGGCTCACGCTCACTTCGTCGTCACCTCCGCGCCGCAGGGCCAGGAAAACCCAGAGACATCCGCGCTCACACTCTGTTCGAGCGTTGACCAGGCGGTCGCTGCGGCCTTGCCCACGCACCGCGACATCGTGTTCATCGGCGGTGAGCAGACTTATCGCGAGGGCCTGCTCTACGCCCACGAGATCATTGCCAGCATCGTCAAGTGCCCGCTTGATGGCGACGCCTACTTCACCTCTTTCCAGATCGACAAGCACGCGACCCTGGAGACTCCCCTTGGCTTCACCTTCGGGCGCCCATTCCAGATTCAGGAAGTGCTCCACAAGCAAGCGGCGGACGAGCTCAGCGACTTTGCCTTCACCAGCTACCGATTGAAGGCGCGGTGACGAAGCGGCACGCGCACCTCAGCACCTGACCTCGCGGTCAGGCGCTGAGCGAGGGAGATGTTAGCGTTGATGGCGGAGGAGGCACCAAGATTCTTCGTGCGCGCCCTCAACCTGTGACTCGAATTTGTCGCAGCCATGCCACTATCCTGCTCAACAAGGGAGGACGCCGTGCCCTCGGGGAAGATCCCGGAGAGCCTGGCAAGTCCCGCAACTGAAACTGAGCTAAAGTCAAAAAATCGTCCAGAAAAATTTGGCTTTGGGGCATGTCTAAGCTTATCTTAATTGCAAACTATACCTAGGAATCCGGCTTTGAACCACGCCATTACCAGCCTACGAGATCTCCCCCTGGCGCTCTCTTACCAGAGCGGCACGCACGACCTGGTGCGGGACTTCTATCTGCCTTGCCTCGGAGCGGCCAAGCTCTACCAGCGTGCTGTCGGCTACTTCTCCTCGCAGGGACTGGCACTCGCCGCCCAAGGTCTGCAACAGCTCCTGGAGAAAGGTGGGCGCATGCAGCTCATCGCCTCGCCAGTGCTGCACGAAGAGGATATCCAGGCCATCCGCGCCGGTTACGATCAACGTAGCATCCTGGAGACGGCTGCCCGACGCGAGCTTGATCCTGCGAACCTGCCACCCGATGACCTTCTCCGCGACCGTCTCAAAACCTTGGCTTGGCTAATCGCCGCAGGTCGCTTGGATGTCCGTCTCGCAGTTGGCGCAAAGGGCGGCTTGTTCCATCTCAAGATCGGCCTCTTCACCGATAACGACGGCAACTGCGTCGCCTTCTCCGGCTCCGCCAACGAGACTCACGGGGGCCTAGTCAGCAACTACGAGGCAATCGAGGTCTTCACTTCCTGGAAAGATCCGGAGCGCGTCGCCGATAAACGCATGCAGTTCGCTTCGCTCTGGGGCAATATCGCGCTTGGTTTGAACTGCCTCGACTTCACCGCCTTCGCGGCTGAGCTTCTCCAACCTTACGCTGGGGCTGCCTATCCGCAGGCCGCGAGCAATTTTCTTGAGGTGGCGGAAACTCAGGCTAAAGCAGGCGCCCTTTGGCCTCATCAAGTGGCAGCCATCGCCGCTTGGGAAGCGAACCAACGCGTCGGCATCCTCGAAATGTGCACCGGCGCCGGAAAGACGGTCACGGCCTTGAACGTGGTCACCAAGTCGAAAGACGATCCCCGCCTCGATTTCGCCGTCATCGTCTGTCCCACCAAGATTCTGGTGGAGCAATGGGCGCAGCAAGCGGAAAAGCTCAAGGGCTGCAATGTCCTCAAGGCCTACGATTCCTACGCCAACTACCGCAACGAGCTGAAGTTCTTCTTCGCCAAACGCGACAAGCGCTTCAATGTCATCATCACCACCTACGCCACCTTCTTCGACGACAATCTGAGCTACTGGTCAAAGCAAGCGGCTGCCGCCGGCTGCCGCGCTCTGCTGATCCTCGACGAAGCACACAACTGCTCCTCGGCCAACTTCACCAAGCTGCAGGACTGGGCCACGCTCTACCCGCAGCGCCTCGGGCTCTCGGCGACTCCCTACCGGGGCTACTCGCAGGAACTCGATGACGAGCAACGCGCCTTCTTCGGCAAGGTGGTCTTCCACTTCGGCCTGAAGGAGGGGATTGAGCGCGGCATCCTCACCCGTTACCACTACTTCCCCATTCCCATCCACATCGAGGCGAAGCTCTCTCGTGGCTCCTGGTTCGCAGCGGAGGACGATGCGCCCCGCGACTTCCTCAAGGGCAATGCCGATCGCTACCTCGGGGCCTTCACTGCCTTGATCGATCGTCTTCTCCCCCAGCAGGGGCGCCTCGACAAGCTGATCGTCTTCTGCCCACCTGGCGGCATCGAGGAAACCCGCGCCCTAGAACGCTTCCGCGAAGTGCTCCGCGCCCACTCCATCAGCTCGGCCTCAATCACCGCCGCCACCTCCGGCGCGGACCGCCAAGGCATCCTCCGCGACTTCGCCGCGCAGACCTACCAAGCTCTCTTCGCCATCGGCTGCCTCGACGAAGGCATGGACATCCCCAGCTCGCAGAAGTGCGTCATCACCTACTCCTTTGACACCCCGCGCCAATTCGTCCAACGACGCGGCCGCGTCCTGCGTCAATCGCAAGGCAAGACGCACGCTCAAATCTACGACTTCATCCTGCTGCCGGACTCCTCGACCTTCTCCCCGGAGAAGACCGAACAAATCCTCGAACGCGAAATGCGCCGTTACTACGACTTCTCGCAGTTGGCAGACAACCAGACTGAGGCGGAATCCATATTGCAGGCTGCCATTCGCAAAGTAAAGTCAACAAGTCTCAACCAAGTTCTCGGAGATGACTATGAATCTTAAAGAGTTTGTTACCAGCAAGGGGATCACCCCCGAGCAGGAGAAGCTTCTGCGGTTCATCTACGAGGACCGTTTCAACGCTGCCGACTATAACGACGCCCATAAGCGGGTGAAAGATCGACTCAGTGAACTGCTTCAAGTAAAGCCTGTCAGCGCTGCGGACCAGAAGGCTCGTTCATGAAAATCTCATCCATCAAATTTGTGGACCTCATGACCTTCTACGGCGAGCAATCGCTGAAGCTGGGTGATGGTGCCACGGTCATCCTTGCCCCCAATAACTCCGGCAAAACAACCGTCATTCGAGCCTTGGAGTTCGCATTTTATGGTGCGAATGAAAAGACTTACAACTCATTCATCAACATCAAGAAATTCAAAGAGACGCCGCTTCGCAAAAAACTGAAGTGCTTGGTCGAAGTGGATTTCACCGACCACCATCGGAAATTCAAGCTTGAACGATGGATTGACTTTGACAAGGCGAAGGAGAATCAAGACTCCCTAAGCGGGGAATCCACGGTTCGACTGACTGAATACAAGGATGAGCGAGACACTTGGTGCCTGAACCAAGATGCCAATAAACTGCTCAATAAACTGATGTCTCGATCGACCTTTGATTTCTTCTTCTTCAAAGGTGAAGAATTGGCATCAAGTCTTCTCACTAAGAAGGACTTTGATTTCAAGAAGAACATCGACAGCATGCTTTATCTGGAGCAATGGTCAGACATCCTTGAGACACTGAATAAAGTTCGGGCTGATGCAGAGAAAAGTGTTAAGCTTGACCAGGAAAACACGGATCGCCTCACCAAGCTTGAATCAGATCTTAATTTCAAGCAAAACCGGATTGAAAAACTAAAGCAAGACCTGATCGATTGCGATCAAAATATGCGCGAAGAAGAGTCGCAACTCAATGAGTGGCGAGAAGATCGCGACAACTTAATGAGATCATTTAATCAAAATTTGCAATCTGAACATGCCAAATGCGTATCTCAAATCGACAAACTAAAAAAAGAAAACTCTGCACTTGATGAAGAGAATATGCGTCTTGCATTTAAGTTGCTGATTCCTTCACTCTTTATTAAGGCCATTCCAGCGATTGAAAAAACTTTCGATAAACTGGAAATTAAGAATCAAGTTCCATCTGAAGTCACTGAGCACCTCCTTAAACGGTTGATCAAGGACGAAAAGTGTTTATGTGATCGCGACCTCAAGAAAGGCAGCGCCCCCTTTAAACATGTGAGCAATATCTATGAAGCCTCGGTCACGAAGGAGATCAATCACGAGATTTACGCATTAAAAAACAACCTAGACAAGAACATCTGGGCTCAGCCAGTTGCCGAAGCGAAAGAGACAATTGAAAGAAATGAAAAAAAAATTCGCGATAACCGCAACAGCATCCAGGATCTTGAGGAGGAGGCTCGCGAGCTTTACGATCAAGTTGCCAAGCAGAGCGATTTGAAAGGAAAGCTGGAGCTGACTAAAGATCGTATTGATGCCTGTACTCGCAAGCTCCGTGAGTTGGAGAGAGATAAGTCCACCTTTGCATACAAGATTGAATCCACAAAATCTGAAATTGACGGAATCCTTCGAGAGAAGGAAGTGGTTTTATCCAAAGTCAAAGACCGCACAGCTATCGATAAAATCAACTCACTGAAGAGCCTGGAAGCGCTTACGCGTGAGTGGGCACAGAAGAAAAAAGACGAAATTCCTGTCAAGTTCTCGAAGTTTGTTGCCAGCAGCTATGAAGCTATCGTCAATGACGGCTCTCTAGCTCTGATTGAACCTAATACCTTACGCCCGCGCATTACCAAAGACAATGTTGAAGTCAAAACAGGCGGCGGCCAAGATCAGGTTTTGGTTATCAGTTACATCATGGCCCTCGCGAAGATCCGTAAGTTGATCAATGAGGAGATCCGCTCCTTCGTCCGCATGCAATCGGTATCAGAACAAATCTTCATAATGGACTCGATTTTCGGACAGGTACAAGGAGCCTACCAGAAGCAACTTCTCCAATACCTGGATGAAGCCCTGGCTCAACAGGAGATCCCGCAGTTGGTGCTCCTCTTCGCTGGACAGCAGTGGACACCCGAAATCGCCACTATATTGAAGAAATCGCTAAAGCGCGTTTACGGCTTTGTACTGCAAACGCCAAAAACTGACAATGCTGATGACTTCCGTTTTGAGATCTTCGGGAAACAGATCACGCTGATCAACAAGACGGATGACGATTCATCACATACCTTGATCCAAGAACTTGTGGGGGTCAACTAATGGCACAGCTATTCATTGGCAAACGCTTGGCCAGCCCGGAATCAATGACCCCATTTGCTCACCTCAGCAAAGGTGCTGTCGGCGAAACCCGCAGCTATGGGCAGGGGTACTTTGATACCAATGCACACTTGATTGCTTTTGCGGCTGTTTATGGGTTTAACAAGGAACTTGAAGGGGATGGAGGTTACGACCTCAACTTCAAGAAGGCTTCTGGTAAGGATATCGAATTCTCGATTTTTCAACGTCATGAACTTAGCCCCTACCTCTACGCAATCGCGCTTCATAAAAAGGGTGATCACATGATTCTCAAAGATGAAAACTGGGAGGAATTTATGAAGATCATCTTGAGCTATGCTTCAGGTGGATTTAAACATTTGCGAGAAGCTGATATACCAAGTCATGAAATGACGGCATTCATAATTAGAGAGATGAAATAATGGGAAGCGAATTACAACAATCATTGGCCTTTATTTCATCAAATGGACATGGTTGCAGGCTATATAAATTACTGATGAAAAACTTTCCTTTTAATTCAAATTCACTGCATGAGACATTTCTTACAAAAATTGACCGCTCTATTTCGGCTGATGGTTCATATATGGAGTCAATCTACCATACATCAATTATGTATTTATTAAAAAGGGCAATATACACATGCTACGCGAAATCTAAATCCATAGATTGTGACCCGAAAAAGCCATCTCATTTTGAGGATCCTAACAAATCCAAAAAACTAAGGGAATATATATTAAAATATTACTCTGAAATACTTAGAATTAATCCGGATGATATTGATATGGCTATTGAATTAACTTTTGAATCGCTAAAGAATTCCAATAAGGATTTCTCTACTTCTGTTGCGGATGAAATATATGGTCCTGCGAGAAACAAGGATTTACATTGCTATATTGGGGGGAGCAAATTGGATCTCAATATGATTTCAGCTGAACGAGTTAGAGGGAATCATCAATTCAATTCTGCAATCCCTGAACTTGATCATGTTTGGCCAAGATCGATGGGAGGCATGACTGTGATCGACAACTGCCGTCCGGCGTCAGCCACCTACAATAATGCAAAATCTGAATTTATTTCTTATTTTGACACTCCATGGATCTGCTATATTAGCAAGACCAATTCTGGCGATGAATCTCACGAGAAAGTTTTTGATTTAAAGTTCAAAACATCAATCTTAATGCGCCAGAATTACCAGTGTTACTATTCGGGTAGAAAATTTCTGGATTTTGGGGAGCCAATTTTCACTCTAATTAATCCTGATGATGGATGGCATTTTTTTAATATAATTGCAACTCTACCAACTCAATCTAAGGAGACTGACTAATGAGCACTAAGAAATCACAAAAGAAAAATTTTTGCTATTCGGGTTTTATATTCTCTCAAAGATCATCAATCAAAGCCCCAAAAATGTTCGTATTTTCTGCAAGTCCTTCTGAAATTTTAGAGTGGGCTACTGTTTCAAGAACTGCAGAACAACCCCAAGGCGTTCAAAGAATGTTATCCGAATCTCGTGTAAAGGCCATATCTAGGTTTTTGAAATCTGATGATAAAAATACCATACCAAATTCTGCAATTATTGCTCTGCCGCCAAAATCATTCAAACTAATTTCAAATAATGCGATTGAAATTCTTAATTCTGATGATAAGCCTGGATTGATTGTTGATGGCCAGCATCGGATTCATGGGATCTCTTATTTTGAGTCTAATATATCTAAGGAAAAAAACAATATTGTGGTTACTGTTCTGCTGGATGCTGATGCAGAAGAGCAGGCATTCCAATTTATTTCAATTAACAACAAGGCATCAAGAGTAAGAACAGACAATGTCAAGACAATTATTTCTAGATCCATCAATGAAAATGGTCTTTCCATTCGTTTAATTAATGCTGGAATTTCGTACGGTGAGCAATCTCCTCTTTTGAAAGATTGCGATACGCTAGATGAAAGTCCATTTAAAGGCATGCTTAAATGGGAGTCCGATGATTCAGAAACTAAATTAATCACATTGTCAACCATTGAGAAATCTGTAATGCACCTTAAGGAGAGTTTTAAATTTATTGAATCTGATGAAACTCCATTTCGGGATTTATTATTTGCCATTTGGACAGGCATTAAAACTCATCACGCACACATCTGGAAAATTGAATGCAATTTACAGAAAAAGGTCTCAATGCTTGCTTACAATCGTTTCATTGCCGGAAAAATTCGTGAAAAATGGTTGGATGAAAGTATTGATATTTCAAACTATATTGAAATCCAGAAATATTCATGTAAGTTATCCTCTATGATACCAGATGACTTTTGGAATTGCAAGTGGAAAATTGAGATTAAGGAAAGTAAGACTGTAGAAGACATGATTTATAATGATCTGGATAGAATTATTGCCAATCATAGAACGCAAAAAATTTGGCACTTTAAGCTTTCGCTACTGGAAAACTCCGACGATTATTAAAAGCATATTCTTATAGTTAAATTGCCCTGATTGTGAATAGCTTTAAGAACATGGCTTAACTCAGTACCAGACGATGAGCAAGCCGAACCTGTTGAAAAAACTGCCCTATCTTTTTCCTGAAGTACGCAGGCTTCAGCGCTGAAGTTGGCATGATGAGCTGATATTAAGCTTGGCAGGCAATTGGACTGTTCCACTGTGAAGGCGTAACCAGCGAGCTCAAGTAGAGGAACTACTTGAGCTCGCCATTCTTCGACCCGTTTTAGCCAGGCTTTGTGTTCCTTGAGGCAAAATTCGCAAGCCAACCCCAACCCGGCAATAAGCGGCACGGCTTGAGTCCCAGACCGAAGGCCGCGTTCTTGGCCCCCTCCAAATATGATGGGAGTGAGGGGCGGTAGCTTGTAGCGGCGGCGGCGCATGATAAGCGCACCAATGCCCTTGGGGGCTCCAATTTTGTGGCCACTCATCGAGATCATGTCGATTCGGGAGTGCTTTAGGAATATGAGTTCCTTGGCGAAGCCTTGAGCGGCATCAGTGTGGAAAAAGGCTTGCGAGTTTCGCAAGCCTTCTCCTATGGCTTGCAAAGGCTGGATGGTCCCGAGTTCGTTGTTTACATGCATGATACTGACCAGAAGAGTGTCGGGGCGGAGAGCGTCCAGGACTTCACCGGCGTCGACACAACCGTTGATCTGCGGCTTGACCAATGTCACCTTGAAGCCACGCCGTTCCATCTCTTTGAGGGGTTCAAGCACCGCTTTGTGTTCAATCGCACTAGAAATGATGTGTTTGCGTCCCGTCTCCAATCCGTGCTGAGTGAGCCCGAGGATAGCCAAGTTGTTGGACTCGGTAGCTCCAGAGGTGAAGATGACTCCGGTGGGGTCATCAAGCCCGATGACCGCGGCAACCTGCTCGCGCGCCTTGTTGACTGCCTTGAGGGCTTCCGATCCGTAGCTATGGCGGCTGCCGGCATTGCCGAATTCCTGAACCATGTAGTGCATCACCAATTCAGCGATGCGGGGATCTACAGGCGTGGTAGCTGCTCCGTCGAAGTACTGAGGGCGGCCATCGGGGCGAGGGGGGAGATTGTCAAAGAGACGCATGTTTGTGACCTTGAAAACAAACAAATGGAAGATATGTTTCGGGGCCCACAATACCAAGCTTCAAAGGAATGTCTCGCCATGACTCTCGCAAGTGCGAACAACTTTGGCTACACCTTCCCCGCCATCCGCGGCATCCAGGCAGGACGTGAGTACTACACCACTATGTGCCCCTTGCGGCTGATCCCCAAGATTTTCCTCTTTGACGAGGAAGAGATGCCCGTGGCGATGCGTGCTCAGCGCACCTTGAACAAGAACCGCTTGCCTGAGATGAGCCGCTACATCCTCGACAACCCTGAGGACTACTGCTTCTCGGCGATCACCGCTTCTATTGACTCCGCGGTGTCATTCGAGGCGCTCGGAGGCACTGGCGAAGTCAGCCGTATCGGCTTGTTGCGAGTTCCCATGGACGCCCGCTTTATCATCAACGACGGGCAGCACCGACGCGCTGCGGTTGAGCAGGCGCTGCGGGAAAACCCTGACCTCGGCAGCGAAACCATCGCGGTGGTGTTCTTCCTGGATCACGGCTTAGCTCGTTGCCAGCAAATGTTCGCTGACCTCAACCGCTATGCCATCCGCCCCAGCAAGTCGATTGGCGTCCTGTACGATCATCGGGACGACAAAGCCAACCTCACGCGTTTGATGGTGCTGAAGAGCCCCTTCTTCAAGGACATCGTCGAGTTTGAGAGCAGCACCCTGTCACCTCGCTCTCGCAAGCTATTCACTTTGAGCGCCCTCTACAACGCCAATGCTGACCTCTTGGATAATCTGGAGATTCAGAATAGCGAACAAGCCGCGAGTCGTGCCACTGAATACTGGAATGAGGTTTCCAAGTACATCCCTGAATGGGAGCATGTTCGGCAGCGCAAGACAACCGCTGGAGAGATCCGCCAGGAGTTCATTCACTCTCACGGTATCGTCCTGCAATCCCTGGGGCAAGTCGGCAACACCCTGCTTCGCGAGCATCCCGAGGACTGGAAGAAGCGCCTTGCTGACATCGCCAAGATCAATTGGCGCAGAGACAATAGCAAGACCTGGGAAGGACGCGCGATGGTTGGTGGTCGAGTCACCAAAGGCACTCAGAATGTGGTATTGACCACCAATGTGATCAAGAAATTTCTAAAACTATCGCTGAGCCCAATGGAGCAGCGCGCAGAAGGAGCATTAAGACATGGCTAAGCCCAAGGCTAAGGACATTGAGTCAGCGATGAAAGATGGCGCCAGCGCTTCGGTCAAGAAGCGTCGCACCGCCTTCGCCGAGCACGGCATGGAGGCAGTCGTCGACTTCATCATCGACGAGATCCAACAGCTCTACCGCGAGGACAACATTCCTTGGGTGATCGGCTACAGCGGCGGCAAGGACTCCACCGCGATTGCGCAATTGGTTTGGATGGCCCTGAACCGGATGCCAAAGTCCGAACTCAAGAAGCCGGTGCACATCATCAGTACCGACACCCTGGTGGAAAACCCGGTGGTCGCCGCTTGGGTCAATGGCTCCTTGGTAGCGATGCGTCAGGCCGCTGACAAGCAGAAAATGCCGGTGATCCCGCACCGCTTGACGCCGGAAGTCGGCGACACCTTCTGGGTGACTTTGATTGGCAAGGGCTATCCGGCGCCGCGCAACATGTTCCGTTGGTGTACCGACCGTTTGAAGATCAAGCCCTCGAATACCTTCATCAAGAATGTCGTCAGCGAGGCAGGCGAAGCGATCCTGGTCTTGGGCATGCGAAAGGCCGAGAGCGTCGCCCGCGCCCGCTCCTTGGCGCGTCACGCCGAGCACTCGGTGCGCGAACGCCTGACCCCGAGCGCCAGCCTCGCGAACTCCCTGATCTACACTCCGATCGAAGACTGGAGCGACGACGATGTCTGGCAGTTCCTCCTCCAGGTGCCCAATGCGTGGGGCTACAACAACCAAGATCTGATGGCGATGTATCGTGCCGGCTCGGAAGATGGCGAGTGCCCTCTAGTTGTCGACACCTCGACGCCGTCATGCGGCAATAGCCGTTTCGGCTGCTTTGTCTGCACCTTGGTCGACAAGGACAAGTCGATGGAAGCGATGCTGCGCAACGACGCCGACAAGGATTGGATGTTGCCGATGCTCGACTTGAGGAACTCCTTGGAGTTCCGCACCGAAGAACTGCGTAAAGACGAACGCGCCCGTCGCAGCTTCCGCCGCATCAACGGCAGCTTGACGGCTCATGTACATAATGTCACTCCAAGATTCAATACTAAAATCCCTCACAATGTAGATGGACTATCCAAAAATATTGGAACGGAAAAAGAGCCCAATTTGGTGTGCACTATCGATTCCCGCGCTAAAAGAATTCCAGCTTGCGATTTGATGCAAAATAAAGTTAAAGTCGCTGAGCTCTACTTGGTCCACGGTCCCTACACTCAGGAAGCTCGCGCTGAGCTACTGAAGAAGCTGCTGGAGACACAGAAGATCGTCCGTGAAATCGGCCCCAAAGAGGCCACCGAGATTGAGCTGATCAGCCTAGACGAGCTGCAGGAGATCCGCCGCATCTGGGTCAACGAGAAGCACGAGATTGAAGATCTGGTGCCCTTGATCTGGAAGGAAGTGATGGAGTCCGATTACCCCGGTGACCCCGTCGATGAGGACCTCTTGTATGACAAGGAGACCCTCGACCTCCTCAAGGAAGAATGCGGCAAGGAGCACGGCGAACTGGTCTACGAGCTGGCTCGCAACCTCCTCGATGTGGAGCGTCAATTCCGCACCCATGTCAACCGCCGTGGTCTCTTCAGTAAGCTGGAGGCCACGGTCAAAACTTGCTTCTACGACGACGAGCTGGATGCGCTCGACTACAAGATCAAGATGGATAGCATCCGCAAAGCCGGAGACGAAGCCGAGCATTTGGAAGGAAGCGACGCGGCCAGCCATCTCCCGGATGCGCCGATCAGTGAGGAGTGCGAGGCATGAACAGCGAAACCAAATCACTCCCCGGCTGGCCAATTCCCGGGGACAACAGCCGGAAGTTGCTGGCGCAGTTGGATGCCTTGAACCGGTTGCTGTTACGCGGCGAAGAACCGATGCCGCAGGACCTCAGCGCCGTGCAGGAAGTGCTGTGGCGAATGGCTCGCGCCGAGCGTCTGGCGATTGCCACTCGACTGGAGCTGAAACGACGCTGGGAAGCCGCCGTATTGGCGGCTCATCTGCCTCATTACCACAACGAAATCAGTCCCCTGGTCCTGCCGATGGGAATGATCGAAGCTGTGCTTGAGCCTCGAGCTACAGCTCGCGGCTTGTCACCGGAAGACTTCGTCCGGCAACCGGAATTCATCGAGCTGCTGGATGTCGAATTGTTGAGCCGATTGCTTGACGAAGAGACCGCTCGTCGGGCCTTAGATTTCGACTCTCCTGCGCACCCCGTTGAGCTGGCGCCGCGACTCTGCCGTGATTTCGACCAAGAAGAACATAGCGGAGATGATGGCCACCAGGATCTCTTCGCTCTAGCCATCCTTCTCAACCAGCGCTTGCGAATCGCTCTTTGTCAGCAATTGCACTTCCATTTTGTCGACAACGACGAAGCTGGTGGAGTGCTACTGCGTGCGGGGGATCTCCTCGCGGAGGACACGGAGCGTGAAGACCTTCGCCACTGGTGCCTTGGTGCAGGCGAAGCCCTGCAGTATTTCGGCAGCATTGCCGGATGAAAGCGCCGCTTCATCAAGCGAGCGACACCTGGCACGAAGGCGGGACTCCCAGACTTCACATTTTTCACTTCCTAACGTACTGAGCTTCTCATGATCTTTGAAGAAATCATTCTCCACAATGTCGGCGTCTTCAAGGGCGAACATCGCGTCCTCTTGGACCCCAAGGCAAACCGCCCGATCATTCTGATCGGCGGCATGAACGGTGCCGGCAAGACCACCTTCCTCGAATCCCTCCAGCTTGCTCTCTACGGCAAGCTGGCCTCGGCCGGCCGCATGAGCGGCCTCAGCTACGAGGAATACCTGCGCCGTTTGATCAACCGCCATTCTCCCCCCAAACAAGGGGCGGCAGTAACCCTCACTTTCCGCATTCATGAAGAAGGCAAGGAGCGCCGCTACAGCGTCAAGCGCCTGTGGTCGGAATCGGGAGCACGCATCAAAGAGAGCTGCGAAGTTCACATCGATGGCATCTTCGATCAAGTTGTCAGCGACACATGGCAGGAACGCGTCGGCCGTTTCATCCCGCACCAGATGGCGCACCTCTTCTTCTTCGACGGCGACCGCATCGAAGCGCTTGCGGACCCGGCAAAATCTGCCGAGGTACTGCGCACCGCCATCGACGCCCTGCTGGGCGTCGACCTGGTAGACATGCTGTGCAACGACCTCAAGGCCTTGAAGCAGAAGGCGACCAAGGACAAATCCAGCGACAAGGGCAAAGAGAAGCTCGAAGAGCTAGAAGGCCCGCTTCAGCAGAAGCGCAACGATCTGGACAACGCAAAGCAGGACAAGGCGCAGGCCGTGGCGGAACGGGATCGACTGCAAGCCAAGCTGGCAGTCCTTGATAAAACCTACCGCGAGCAAGGTGGTGAACTGGCTGAGAAAGAAGCCCAGATGCGCCGCGACCGTGATGTCGCCGCCAAGGAACGCGAGGCAGCGACTCAGCAGCTCCTTGAACTTGCCGCGCAAGATCTCCCCCTAAACCTTTGCCGAAGCCTTATCGAGCAGACATTGGAGCAGTGCCGTCAGGAACTCGTTTCCTCTGAGGGCGAGCGCCTTAAGGAAGCAGTGAAGAGCAAGATGGCGGAGGTGATTCGCCGCCTGAAGACTCTGGATCTGGGGACCAAACTACTGAAACAGGTTCAGCTCGAAATCGAGCAGGGCTTACTCAGTGCGGATGAAGCCGGCGTCAAGCGTTATCTGCTCTTGACTGCGAGCGGAGAAGGCCGCTTGCGCACCCTGATCGACGAACTTCTCGCCGAGCAGAAAGTGCGCGGCAAGAACCTGGTGAAGCTGTACCGCGAGGCGGAAGAGAAAGTCGTCAAGCTTGACCGTATGCTGGCTGCCGTCCCTGATGCCGGCTCCCTGGAGCAAGTCCTGAAGGAGCGCGAAGCCACCCGCCAAAGCCTCACGCAAGTGCAGGTGCGACTGGAGATTCGAGACGCCGAAATCGCCAACCTGGAAAAAGAACACGCGGTGCTGATGACCAAGCTCGACAGACAGTACGAAGCCGAACACCGACGCCAGATCGAGAACAGCGACTACGAACGCCTGGCAACCCACAGCGACCGTGTCCGACGCGCCCTTGAGCGTTTTCGCGCCAAGGTCACGGAGAAACACACTCACCGTCTCGAGAAACTGATCCTGGAGAGCTTCCAAGAGCTGCTGCGGAAAAAAGGGATGATTGCCGCAATCGAAATCGAACCGCAAACCTGCGTCGTCACCCTGCGTGACGACAGCGGCCGCATCCTCAACCCCGAACGACTGTCGATGGGCGAACGACAGCTCCTCGCCGTGGCGATGCTTTGGGGCATGGCCAAAGCCTCCAACCGCCTTCTGCCGGTGATCATCGACACCCCGCTCGGGCGTCTCGACAGTGAACACCGTAGCAAGCTTGTCGACAGCTACTTCCCGAAGGCCAGCCACCAGGTCTTCCTTCTCTCCACCGACGAGGAGATCACCGACAAATACCTGGAACGCCTGAAGGAATCCATCGGACGCAGCTACTCGATTGAGTTCGACAACAAGGCCCAAAGCAGCCGCATCCGCGAAGGGTACTTCGCATGACATCCACAGTTCAAGCCAGCAGAGAGGTCACCATGTCAAAACATGACAAACGCCCTTTGAAGGAGTTGCAACTGCAATGCCTATGTGCTGACCCAGCTTGGATGGGCAGCTCGCTCCAATTCAGTGCTCGACTGTACTGGAAAGGCGACTGGGTGGCGGATGTCAGCAACGAGGGGAATGGTGGCGACCACACGATCTTCTGGAAAGAGAAGAAGGCTGAGTCCGAGATCCTTGCCGCCCTGAAGTGTCTTCCGCAGGAGCGGGAGCTTTGGCCCCTTGCCCTGGATGAGATCCAGCATCTACCTGCCCACCCTTGCGCCTCTCTGAATGTGGATTGGGTCATTGATTACACCATCCCCCCGCACTACTACGGTCTTTGATCGTTCAATTTTTAGGAGCCCATCATGATTGTCGAAACCGTCCGAGTCTCCCAACGCGCCCGAGATCACCTGATCGCGCTTAAGCGCCACACCAAGATCGAAAACTGGAATGTGCTTTGCCGCTGGGCCCTGATGGTCTCGCTGAAGAATCCTGATCGTCCTACAAAGTCAACTCCAGGAGCTGATAGCAACATAGAAATGAGTTGGCGAACCTTTGCGGGTGCCAATGATGAAGTGATCACTGCCTTGGTCAAGCAACGCTGCGTTATTGACGGAATTGATCCTAATCCAGAAAATTATGCCGAAGAGCTTAAACTGCATCTCCAGCGAGGTATTACTGCTCTTTTCGCGAACAAGGAAATCAAGTCGATTGCGGATCTTGTGGAGCTGGCGTTGTAACTGCTAGATTCTCGTCAATCCCCTGCTATATTCTCCTGTTTCGCGAGATTTTTTCACAGGAGACGGGTAGATGATCCTCAAATTCAGCGTGAGTGGCTTCCGGAGCTTTGGCTCGGACGAGGCGGTCCTGGACTTGCGTCCCTCGAAACGCCACAGTCAACACCCGGAGCACCTGCGTCAAGCGGCGGTGGGCACGGTTCTGCCAGTGGCAGTCATCTATGGCGCCAATGCCTCGGGCAAGTCCAATCTGGTGCGCGCCCTGAGCCTGCTGCAAGCCTTGGTGCTGCGCGGCGTCGCCACCGGACACCAGATCCTGTTGCAGCCGCATCGCCTGGCCGGCGAAGAGCCCCTGCCGGTGCGTTTGGAGCTGTCGTTCAGCCATCAGGGCGCGGTCTATCAGTACGGCTTGCTGATCAGCTCGCCAACTCGCGTCGAAGAGGAGTGGTTGACTTGCGTGCCGGGACGAGGCAAGGAGAAGATCCTGTTTGAACGGGTCACCCGCGAAGACCGCGTCGAAGTCGAGTGCGGTCCCTTGCTGGCCAAGACCAAGGATCAGAGGCTGCGCATCGGCTTCATCGCTGAAGGCACCAGCCCGGAACAGATCTTCCTACACAAGCTCCACGACAACCGCGTCGATGCGGTCAAGCCGGTCATTGATTGGTTCCGCGAAGAACTGCAGATCCTCACCCCCGACTCCCAGTGCCAGACCTTGCACAAGCTCTGCCGCGAGGATGAGCCGGCGCGTGACTTCCTCCAGGAATTGCTGCGCGTCGCCGACACCGGCATTGACGCACTGGATAGCAAGATGTCGCCCTTCGACCTGGAGAAGCCGGGCAACCTGCCCTTGGCCGTGCAGCAGTTTCTCGCTTCGATCCTCGCCGAGAATCCGCAGGCGGTGGGGCGAATCGCCGAGCTTTCCGGGACTCCCGGCCAAAAGCTGGCGAAGAACTACCTCTACCGCCACCCGGACGGCCGCTTGGAGTTGGAGACCCTGCACACCACCCACAAAGGCAAGGCCGGCTCAGCGAGGCAATTCAACCTCGATGATGAGTCCGACGGCACCCTGCGCCTCCTGCACCTGGGTCCCAGTTTCCAGACCTTGACCCAGGGCAAGGGAGTGTTTGTCATCGACGAGCTGGACCGCAGTCTCCACCCGATGCTCAGCAAGCACCTGCTGAAGCTCTTCCTCGCGGCCAGTGCCGAGGGAGCGGAGAGCCAGTTGCTCTTCACCACACACGACACGCACATCCTCGACCAGGAGCTGATCCGGCGCGACGAGGTCTTCTTCGTCGAGAAGGATCAGGAGGGCTCCAGCCACATCGAGTGCTTGGTCAATTACGACTTCCCGGTGCGCAAGGATCTGAGGCTGGAGAAGGGCTATCTACAGGGCCGTTTCGGCGCCATTCCCTTCCTTGGGGATGTCCGCTCGCTGCTGCCGCAAAAGAAGGCCTGACGCATGGGCTTAACCTCTCGCAAGCCGATCAGCGTCAAGCGCGAAGAGCCGAAGAAGCTCCGCGACGCCCGACTGATCGTCATCGCCAGCGAAGACCGCTACGCCCCCGCCCAGTATTTCGCCATCTTTCACTCCACCCGCCTCAAGATCAAGGTGCTGCCCACGGAGGACTGCCAATCCTCGCCGCAGCATGTGATGGCCCGTCTGGAGCGCTTCTGCGACGACTTGCGCGGTGACTACGACGACGGCGACTGCTTCTGGCTGGTCCTCGATACCGACCGCTGGGTGAGGGAGAACCACACACCCAATCTCACCACCGTGATCCAGCAGGCCCGCAAGCGGAAATTCCAGACGGCGATCAGCAATCCCTCTTTCGAGATCTGGCTGCTCCTCCACCTGGTCGATCTCGCCAAGGCGATTCCGGATGAAACTCAACGAGCTGCACGCTTCCCGCACAGCGACGCGGTCGAAACAGAGTTGCGCCGCCTGCTGGGGGCCTACAACAAACGCGCCGTGAACCCTGGCGACTTCATCAACCGAGTTGAAGAGGCGATGAAACACGCCGAGAAGCTGCCTCATCCGGTCAATGGCTGGCCGCAGTCCCCCGGCACGCAAGTGTTGCATCTGGTCGAGCAGATCCGAGCCATGCTCTGACGTCCCAATGTGGATAAGAAAGTTGACAGAGGGAGTTCCCTATGATGCTAGTTACGGAGGCTGACTATCAAGAAGCGCTGGCCTGGCTAGTGAAGTTAGGTGACGCCCAGGTGGGGACACCTGAAGCCGATGAAGCGGAGGTTTTGAAGGTGGAAATCAATGCTTTCGAGTCTATTCGTGTAGTTCCAGACTCTGTCGCGGAAATGCCGACTGAGGGGCCGTCAGAGACGAACTCAGTCCCACCAAAAGATGCAGATGTGAGCGCTGGTACGGGTGAAGTGAAAGGTCCGGGCCCCCTGCCTCTGTCGACTGACTTTGATTATTTTGATGCTCGTGCTGAGCTGAATTCTCTGAAGGCAGCAGCTCCTGGCACTCCTGAAAAAGAAAAGCAATTGGAGTTGGCCGCCAGGATAAGAGCGTATGAAAAGCTTCATCCCCCGATTAGATCGGGCGAGGCTCCGAAGATTCCTGTGAGGGATAAGTACCGGGAATACTGGGAGAATTTAGTCCGCGATCTGCGTGAGCTTCCTTATGAGACGGAATGGCTGATGTACAGGGTTTCTCCTGGAACGCCCCAAGAGATCGGGAAATGCGTTTCTGCTTTGGCTAATTCGGCGGCCGTGGCGGCTGAACCTTTCGCCTATCTTATTTGGGGAATCAGAGAGACTAGTCGAGAGATAGTAGGAACCAGATTCTCCCCCGAAGACAAGGTTGATGGCGAAAACTTGGGGACTCATCTGTTTCAGGGATTGTGGCCGAGACATCATATTCGTTTTGTAAAGATCAAGATGGGCATCCATGAGTTAGTTATGCTAAAAATAAGAGCCGCACAAGGAAATAGTTTGCGGTACCGAGGAAATGTTTATATTCGCAACGGCTCAAGTAGCGATATTCGAGTGGTGACAGTTAATGAGCTTAATAAACTAGAAGCGGTTCTTGATTGGTCACCATTTTTTGAATTAGAGATTGCGGCTGAGAAACTCACTGATAAAGACGTTCTAAAGGCTCTGCAGTTTCACGAGTACTTTAAGCTGAGAAGAATCCCCTTGCCGAAGGATACAGCAGACATCCTGATGGAGCTGGCTGATGCTCAACTCATTTCTCCTAGTGAACCTGTTGGCTGGAATATCACCAATATTGGCGCCATTCTTTTTGCGCATGAGCTTGGTAACTTCGGTCATTTAGTGTGTAAGTCATTCAAAGTCGTTAGATATCAAGGTTCGGACAATAAAAACACGGTATTTTCAAAAGTATATACTGCTGGATATGCGGTGAAATTTCCTGATTTTATGGCTACTGTGAAGCAAGCTTTGATAGCGAAATTTGAAGGGGCAAGTCAGGGAAGAAAAAATTTGAAGTTTCCCGAGCAGTTACTGCAAGAACTGGTCATCAATGCTTTAGTTCACCAACTCTTATCGTTCCCTCAGGGGCCATTGGTTGAGATCTTTGAGGATAGGATAGAAATATCCAACGCAGGAAATCCACTGATTAATTATCCAGACTTGCTTAAAGATGGCCCGAAGTTCAGGAATCTGCCGTTGACTTCAACAATGCGCCATCTGGGGCTTTTCAAGGGGGTGGGAGACGGCTTTAATCATGTACTCTCTCTTGTCGAGGGTGAGCATCTCGCACCCCCCCTGTTTAAAGCGGCAGATTTCAGCCTGAAGACCAGGATCATCATTTTCCCTCGTCGCACATTGTCGGAGCTCGACAATGAAGAGCGCATCCGCGCCTGCTACCAGCATGCGTGTCTGAAGTGGGCGAATAGCCGGAAGCACTCCGTGGTAGGGCAAATGGTCTGCGACTACCTCACCAACACCTCCTTGCGCGAGCGCTTTGGAGTCGGGGAAAACAAGAAGACCACCATCTCACTCATCATCCGCAAAACCATCGACGCCGGGCTCATCCGCTGCTTTGATGAAAATGTGTCGCCCAAGCTGCGGCAGTATGTGCCTTACTGGGCCGACGAATAGCGATGAAACCCTTCTCTGGTGGGGCTTGAGCGTCAGACGGCTTTGCGATCACCGACTAAATTCACGAAAAACCCATTTCAGGTAAACGACCATGCTGCATCACCTCCACCTTCAAGGCGTCGGCCCCGCCGCCGAAATGAAGCTCGACCTCAAGCCGCGCTTCAATATCATCACCGGCGACAACGGCCTCGGCAAGAGCTTCCTGCTCGATGTCGCGTGGTGGGCACTGACCCGCAAATGGCCGAAAGTCCTGAATCCCCAGCTCACCAGCGGCTACACCGCGCTGCCCCGCGAAGCCAAGAAGGCCAGCCTGAAGTTCAGTCTCAGCGGCAAGGGCAAGAAGCTTCTGGAGTACAGCAGCACCTATGCCCCCCGCGACCAAGCCTGGACCGGCAAATCCGGCCGCCCAGCGAACCCTGGTCTGGTGCTCTACGCCATGGCTGACGGCAGCTTCGCCTTGTGGGACCCGGCGCGCAACTACTGGAAGACCCTGAATGGCGTCGATGAACAGGACCGGCCGCCGGCCTACATCTTCAGCCCCTCGCAAGTCTGGGACGGCTTGCCGGGTGAAGCCAATTCCATGCTCTGCAATGGCTTGATCCGCGACTGGGCCGGCTGGCAGAAAGAAAACGGCGAGGCCTTCAAGTTGCTGAAGAAAGTTCTGGAGGCGCTTTCGCCCTCCGAAGGCGAAAAGCTCTGCCCCGGCAAGCTGACTCGCATCAGCCTGGATGATGTCCGCGACATGCCGACCATCCGCATGCCTTACGAAGCAGATGGTGCCGCCATCGTCCATGCCTCGTCGGGCATCCGCCGCATCGTCGCTCTCGCCTATTTCCTGGTCTGGTCCTGGGAGGAGCACAAGCGCGCTTCATCGCTCGTCGGCGACCCTGTCGCCAAGCAGATCATCTTCCTGGTCGACGAGATTGAATCGCACCTTCACCCCAGTTGGCAGCGCTCGATCATGCCGGCCTTGCTGGGAGTGGCGGAAAAGCTCCACAAGGGCACCCAGGTGCAGATCCTGGCGACGACGCATTCACCCTTGATCATGGCGTCGTTGGAGCCGGCTTTCACTGACGAGCAGGATGCTTGGTTTGATCTGGATTCGGAGCACGGCAAGGTGGCCCTGCGGCAACGGGAGTTCGTCCGCAAGGGCGATGCCTCGAAGTGGCTGATCAGCCCGGCCTTTGATCTGCAATCTTCGTACTCCCTGGAGGCTGAGCGGATGCTTCAGCAAGCTCAGGAGCTGCTGAGTCAAGCCAAAATCGACAAGAAGAAGGCGCTGGAGCTGGATGCCAAGCTGCGCGCTGTACTCAGCGATACCGACTCCTTCTCGATCCGATGGCGCTTCGTCGGCGAAAAGCAGGGCTGGCTGAAATGATCCCCGTCAAGCTTCAGAAGGAGCCGGCGGGTTTTGACCTCAAGGTCCGCCAGCGAGGCTTGACCTGGCTCGGCAAAGCGGGGCTAAACGGGGCCTCGCCGACCCCGGAAGGCACTGAATTCCCTCCCTGCTGGCGGGAATGCCTGCCGGAGCTACATCGCGCCTATTCCGGCATCTGCGCCTACCTCTGCGTCTACATCGAGCGGGTGACGGGCGGCAGCAGCGTCGACCATTTCATCGCCAAGTCTCGTGATGCCTCCCAGGCTTACGAGTGGAACAACTACCGGCTTGCCTGCAGCACGCAGAATTGCCGCAAGCGCGACTATGACGATGTTCTTGATCCCATCGGCCTCAAGCCCGACTGGTTCCACCTGGAGCTGGTCAGTGGGCACATCTACCCCAATCCCAAGCTCAGCGCCGCCAAGCGTCAGCAGGTGGCAGACACCATCGCCCGCCTCGGCTTGGATGATCCCGAGTGTCGGGAGATCCGCCTGCGGCGTTTCGAGGAGTTTGCGAAAGGAGAGGTGACTGCGCCTTTCCTCTTGCGCTATTCACCCTTTGTTCATCTTGAAGCCAAGCGGCAAGGATTGCTCGAATGAAAAAACTGACCACGCACGAGATTCAACAGATCCTCCAGGACCGCTGGCCTTGGGACAGACGGGGCACCCGGCTGCCGAAGGTCCTGGAAAACGAGATGGCGCTCGACAAGCTTTTCGCCATCGGTTCGGAGGCCTTCGCCTGCCGCAAGCGCCTGATGGAGGGAACTCGTGGCGACATCAAAAAACTGGGCGATTTGCGGCAGTCGCTACACGCTCTCTTCGCGGAACCCGAGCGGCGAGCACGCTTCTACTGGGGACCCAAATTCGGCGAAGGCGACCTCGGTTTCCTCGCCCTGCTGCGCTACTCCATCGACAAAATCGGCGGCAAATCCCGGGTCCTCAATTTGAATTGCACCGAGTCCTACGGCGATGACTTGGAATCACGAGCCGCAGCGGTCAGACGATCCGAGGTGGCAACAAGCAAAAAGCCCCAGGCCGCGCCCCAGAGCAAGCCGATGCCGCCGCGGGAACTGGCGGAAATGGGCTTGAGTCATTTGTTTCTCTTTTTGGAGGCGCCACTGTCGCAGGCCCACTGGCGATTGATCTTCCTCGATCACGCCTACGCCGGCTTTGCTGAGGCGATCTTCCCGGATCGGGAGCTGGTGGCCTACTTCATCGACGATGAATTCGAGGCGGCCAGCAAGATTCGCGACGCTCTTCTCAAGCTCGGCCATGATCTCGGCACGCAACGCGGTTTTGTGCAGCAACGCCGGGGGGAAATCGAAGCTCTGTCCGGAGTGCTGCAAAGCAGCGTCGAGTCCTTGGAAAAGCGCAAGACGGATTTGCACGACGCGGTGAGCCGCCTGGCTCATGATCCCGACGCCCTGCAGGCGGAAATCCTGCGGATCACCCAGACCGCCAAGACGCAGGACTGGCGAATCCAGGCGAAGCTCATTCTTCCCGGCGAGGAGCTGCCGGAAGCGGCACCCGAGGTGGAAGCCGCCTTGCCTCCCCGCCTGAAGCGGCTCGACGCCGAGCTGCTCCGATTGACGGAAAGCCACGACAAGGCCCGCGAACTCAGCCATTTGAACAGCCTGGTCTTGTTGCACGACAGCCAGCGCGGGGAAGATCTGCTGCACGAGCTCAAAGACATGCTGACGGACAACTTGATCGGCGGCGATCAAGCCCAGCTCTTCCGTCCGCCGGAGGCCGAGGTCTATGAGCGATTGGACTGGCTCTTGCAGCTCCATAAGAATCCTGAAGGTCACATCCTGGAGCCGATGCGGGTGAGCGCGGTGCTGAGCTCTTTGGCGGAAGCCATCCGACTGAGCGTGCTCGCCATCAAGAAGAGGAGCGTCCATAGCGGCGGCTCGCAGCGCGAAGAGGAATTGCTGCGGCGTTGTGACGCCCAGAAGGAACAGATCGGCGATCTCCTCAGCCAGATGATCCGCAAGAACCGCGAAGTCCGCAATCTCGAAGAGAAGCTCAAGCGCCTCGATAAGAACCCGGCGGGTCAAAGCGCGGCCGCCGTCGACGCCTTGCCGGCCCTCAAGACACCTCTCGACTGCATTCACCTCGCGGAAGAACGATTCCCCGACGACTTCGTCTTCCTCGACAGCGCTTATGAATCCGCCGCCGAATCCCCCTTCGTCAACTGCGGCGAACTGTGGAAGCACTTCGAGGTGATGGCTCAGTTGACCGCGATCTGGCGACAGAACCGTGGCTCCCTCGGCGATAGCTTCCACTCGACCTTCAAGCGTCTCGGCCTGGGCGACTACAAGGGCCACCTCAGCGACACCGCCGCGACGCGCCACCGCGAGCACTATCTCTTCACCTGGAACGGCACGCAGCATCTCTTCGAGGAGCATTTCACCCTCGGCTCGAAAGATGCCAACACCTGTCTCTCCCTGCATTTCCTCCGCGATGAAGTTCACCATCGCTTCATCATCGGCCATGTCGGCCGGCACCTGCCCAACAGCCAGAGCTGAGCGATGGCACCCGAGGTCAGGGCAATGATTGGCGCAGGATTTGAGCTCAACTCCAGCTTGGCCAAAACTATGCCACTTCTTAGCCACTTGCCTCGGAAATGGGCCATTTTCACGCCACTTTCGAGCACTTCTTTTCCGTGCTCGCCGAGTCCTCTACAGCCTACTTTTGAGCTCAAAAACCGGGGAAAACGTCAAATTTGAGAGGGAGTGGCCAAGGGTCGAAGTCTCCCCCCGCCTCCACTCAGCCCCCGCCGTTCCACACCGGCGGGGGCTTTCTTGTCTCAAGGCGACAAACGCGACGCACTATTACGCTCACACCCTGCCTTTCAATTCGGGAATTTCGAGACAAAATGCAAAAAACTGGACTGGAGTTTTTCCGGATCTGCGTAGTAATCAGCGGAGTAGGTCTTCGTGCTCAGGGGATCTTGTCGACCGCGGCCTTGAACCGGGCCAGGTCGTCGCCGGTGTAGCCGGCGTGGACCGACTTGCTGCTGTGGCCGACGATGCGCATCCGGTCGATCTCCGGGACCCCGGCGTTCGCCATCGCGGTGATGGCATAGGCGCGGAAGCCGTGGAAGTTCAGGTGCTCGCCCACCTGCTTGGCCCGCCTGTTGAAGGCCTTGCTGAAGTCGTGGCCGATCTTGTGGCCGTAGGTGCCGGTGTTGGGGAAGAGCTCGCCCTTGCGCTTGAGGAGCGGCTTGATGATCTCCTCCAGCTTGGCGGAGACGGGCACCAGGCGCACCGAGTCGCGGGTCTTTGTCGTCTTGCCGTCGTGGTCATTCACCGAGATGCAGAGGATGCCGCTCTCCTCGCGGATGTCCTCGCGCCGCAGCTGGCAGACCTCGGCCAGGCGCATCCCGGTGTAGCGGGCGATCCGCGGCAGGAAGTGCCAGGCGTGCTTGTCGACGTTCTGGGCCGTCGCCGGGAACGGCAGCTCCAGCAATCCATCCGCGTCATATTCGGTGACCGGTCGCGCCGACTTTCGGTTCTTCTTGCCCGCCGCGCCGATCCCGTCGGCCGGGCAGGCACGCTTGGGGATCTTGCCTTCCTGCACATTCCATTGCCAGACGAAGCGGAAGCGCCGCAGGTAGTTGTTGATCGTCGTCGGCGAGGCCGTCTTCGCTCCCGCCGGCGCCGAGCTGATGACGGGCATCTTCTGCCATCCCGCCGGCAGGGTCAGCAGTCGGTCGCGGAACTGCGTGATCTCCGCCGTCGTCAGCTTGTCCGCCTCGATGCCGTCGAGGCCGAGTTTCCGGAAGGCTTCGCCGCAGGCCTGGTAGGTCTCGATCGTGCTCTCTGGCGCCTTGCTCTTGCGGCGGAATGAAAGGTAGGCTTCGAACATGTCCCCCACCGTCGGCACCTTGGAGTTACCCAGGTGGTGGCCGAGCTCCTGCAGGCGGTCCTTGAGTTCCTGGTCGGCGGCCGCCAGCAGGCCGAGCAGCGTCCGCATCATCTCGATCCCGCTCGCCGCCGTGAGCACGGGGATCAGGTAGCGGTCCCGCAGGCGCTCGGCTTCCTTCTGATTGCCGGTGTGCAGCGACTGCCAGAACTCGCCGCGGCAACCCCAGCACTTGGGCGGCCGCGCCACCCGGATGTGCCAGACTCCCGCCTGCTTGGTCAGGTGCTTCATTTCTTCGAGTCGATCAGCTCGCGCAGCAGTCGGTGGGCTTCGCGGCGCTGCTCCTGGCTCAAGCCCCTGTAGGTGTCGAGGAGAAGGGCCTCATCCATCGGGATCTTGCTGGCGACATCGGTCTCGGTCAGGTCCTGCACATTGATGTACTTGCTGAAGACCGGCTCGAGGGCCTTGGCCGTCGCGGCCCGGAGCTCGACGGTCTTGCCCGTGACGATCCGGCTGATGGCGGACTTGCTCAGCTGCACGGAGGCATCCGGCCTTGAGTTGAGGAACTTGCTCAGCGCATCCATGGAGCCGTGCTCCGCGATGGCTTCGTTGATCGCCTTGATCATCTTCTTGTTCACTGTCGTGCTCATCTCAGCCTCCTCTTGCCTGCACCACGGTCTGTTGGGTGCTTGCTGGTATGTTGCGTTTAGATTGAAATTTTCGCTATAACTCACCTTGATTTGTTGCTATGATTCACTTATGTTGCATTTGTGGCGATGATGCCACCCACAGCCAAGGAGCTCCACATGCCTGCCAGGAGAAAACCGCACGATGCCCGCCGTTGGGTCGCCCATCGGTGTAGCCCGGAAACCACCAAGTTGCTGCACGAGATCTGCGATAAGCAGTCCGAGCGCGAGGGGAAGAAGATCAGTGTGCGAGAGGCCTTCGACCGGTCTGTTGCGCATTATCATCGCTCTTTTGTTGCGTCATTGTCTCGATAATCCCAATATGAGTTGCGTTCAGTTGCGTTGCTCAATGATCCAAAGTTTTCGATCACATCGCAACGAGCTGCAGAAGCCGCACCGGGGAGGCGAATCCCGGCCAGTCAATGAACCCCAAGGAGAGAATCCATGGAAGACCAGAACAGCAAGACCCGCAAGGCGATGAAAAAGGCCTGCAAGGATGTCGGGGGGGCTGAGGTGGCTAGGGCCATCGGCATGCACCCCGGCACCCTGAGCAACATGATCTCGGGCCAGTCCCCCTATGAACCACTGGGCAAGACGCCGAACCTGATCGACGCCTGCCTCAACTTCATGGCCGCCACCCAGAACGATGAGACTCTGGCCTACCTCGCCATGCAGAGGGGCTTCATCATCGTCCGCAATCCCGGCGTCGACCAGGGCGACGATCCAGCTATAGCTGCCGTCAGCAAGATGCTCACCGGCTTCGCTCAGTTGATCGAAGAGATCAGCAACGCCAACGGTGACCTGCGGATCACCGGCAACGAGGCGGCGAATATCCGGCACCGCTGGGAGCCTTTGAAGCGCTGCATCGAGGAGTTCGTCGTCGCCGCAGAAGCCGGAACCTACTGCCGGAAGGGGGAGGCATGAGCCGCACCCGCCAAGAAGAAGTCGCCGTCCTTGCCCAGTGGCAGACCGCGAAGAACTGCCAGGCCCTTTTCGGCATGAGCCGTTCCACCCTCAACGAGCTGGTCCACAAGGGACACATCCGCGCCGCCAAGGAAGGCGATGCCAACCATGTCGTCCGCTACCGATGCCAGGATATCGACGCCTACCTGCTCGCCGTTTCTGCCGGCCAGGAGCCGCCCATCGTCCGCGGCAAGGTGAAGCCGTGAGCCGCCGGCAGCCGGATCTGGTCCGGATCGTCCTCGGCAGCAGCGAGCTCACCTGCCTCGCCTGTTCCGAACGCATCCAGGTCAATCCCCAAGGCTCAGGCCTTGAGCGCTGGCGCGAATTGATCCGCCTTGCCGATGACTTCGCCGTCTGGCATCGCCACCCCGAGCAAAAAAAGCGCACCCCGGCTGCTTGCGACAGCCGAGGCGCATGAACACAGGAGCCCCCCATGAACACCACAAGCTTACGGTGCCGCCTTCGCCTCGTCAAGTTCAGCCTCTTGCTGGCCGCGGCCGCCTTCTACGTCTTCTTCGGCGTCGCCGAAGCCATCCGCCTTACCCAACAATTCCTTGCCTCCGGAGTTCTGCCATGAATAAAATCTTGGATGATGCCACAGTGGCTCTCATGCGTCGTGCTCAGGCTAAAGCAGCCTACGAAGCTTGCCCTGTTTTTCGGTCTGTACTTTCCACTTGCCTCGGTGGTAATCTCGATCTCTGTGACGTGGTCGAGGAATGGCTGCGCCGTCCAATCAGCCGGTGCATGCTCTGGCATGACGGTCTCGGCAAGACGCTTCTGGTCGATGCAATTGTCAATGCCGCCGAAGGCTGCGGTATCTTCACTGATCTCAACGACAAATCGGCTTTGACTGACCCCAAGAAGATCGTGGTGAGACACACTGATAAAGGGGTTGCCTGGATCCGCCCCGGATTCTTCGAGGTCACTAAGACTTTGCCAGTTCGATTCATCCGGCCTGCTTCGATTGACAGGCATCTCCCCTCCAAACTGTTTTTAGAGAAGGCAGGGATTCGCGCTTATCTATTCGAAGAGCCGATCCCCTATCCTGACCGCAAATCAGGGGAGGGCTGAGCCATGAACTGCACCTGCATCCCAGACCTCGAGGCGATTCTCAGCGTCGATGCCGAAGCCGGCAAACTCCCCCGCCCCGAGGGAGCTGCTGAGCTGCTCAGCCTCGTCTGCATCAACACCGACATGGCCCTGAAGGGGAACCAGCTCGTCCAGCGCTTCGTGCTGATCTTGACCGCCACCTGGCGCCGGGATGACGGCCGTGAGGTCCCCAAGCATCACTCGGTGAAAGCCCTCTTCTGCCCGCTCTGCGGCAAGTCAACGGAGGGCTGACGCCCATGCCTGACCACCGCGAATCAGGCCGCAAGGGCGGCCGGTCCACCTCCTCGAACAAACTCCGCGCCGCCCGGCTGAACGGTCAGCGGGGCGGCCTCCCCCGAGGATCCCGGACAAAACAAAAACCCAAGCCCACCACCCCACCGGAACCCACCTGATGCACCACAACCACGACATGACCGCCGAGATCGTCGAGGCCTTGCGCCAGGATCCACAGCTGCAGCTGAAGTCCAAGGGCAAGATGCTCCGCGGCGGCAAGTGCCCCGCCTGCAATCAGCCGGAGCTCTTCATCGCCATCGACAAGCCCTGGCAGCTCAAGTGCGGCCGCGAGGGCAAGTGCGGCTACACCGAGTCCACCCGCGAGCGCTACGCCGATCTCTTCCAGAACATCTCCAAGCGCCACCCGCAGACGCAGCAGCGCCCGAACGCCGCGGCCGACGCCTACATGGAGCTGCAGCGCGGCTTCGATCCCAAGCTCTGCGCCGGCATGTACCGCCAGGAATGGCACCATGGCCACGCCACGGTCCGCTTCCCCATCAGCGGCGACCTCTGGTGGGAACGCATCATCGACGCCGCCGGCGTCAAAGCCGCGGGCAAGAAGGCCCACTTCCCCTTCGGGTCCAGCTTCAAGAACAAGGGCTGGGTGCCGCCCGGGCAGACCATCGAGCCCGGCGACCGCGTCTGGATCACCGAGGGCATCTTCAAGGCGCTCGGCTTCCACCACCTGCAGATCGGCGGCAAGAGGCTGAAGACCATCTCGGCGATGAGCTGCAACAACCTCCCCTGGGACATCATCAACGCCCACGCCGGCAAGGGCGTCCGCTGGATCCTGGCCAACGACAACGAGCCTGCCGGCATCCGCTACGCGCTCAAGTTCGCCCAGGAGCTGCGCGCCATGGGCGAGGCCGTCGCCATCGCACTGCCCGAAGGCGGCAAGACGAAGGTCGACTGGGATGACCTTTGGCGCGCCGGCCGCCTCACCGAGGAGTACCTGGCGGAATCCCTCTGGCGCGGCCTGCACCAGCTCGCCGAGACGCCCTTGCTGGAGGCCTTCTGGTTCTTTGCCCGTTTCCCTCGCACCTCCCACCATGTCTTCAACCACGGCGGCGGGGTTCACTCCCTGCGGGCTCGCACCGACAAGGATGACTCGCACCGGATCAAGGTCGAGCAGCTCAGCGATCCGAAAGCCCTGCGCCGACTTTGGGCGGAAGCCGACACGGTGAGCGGAAAGGACCTCGCTGACTATGTCGGCCTCTTCCAGTCCGTCTTCAACCTGTTCCGGATCTCCAACTGCGCCCCGACCTTCCTCTACATCGAGCGGGACGCCCTCACCGATGAGCAGCTCTACCACTTCAGCTTCCGCTTCATCTCCGGCAACGCCGAGCAGCAGGTCAGCTTTGAAGGATCTGTCTTGGAGTCGCCGGCTTCCTGGAACAAGGCACTGCTCTCCAAGACCCCCGGCGGCACCTTCGACGGCACCGCCGCCGACTGGAAGAAGATGAAGGAATCCTGGTTCGACAGCCGCATCAACTCCGTCACCACCATCCCCTTCGTCGGCTACGCCAAGGAGTTCGAGGCCTACATCTTCCCCGGCTTCGCCTACCACGGCAGCAAGCGCCTGGAGCCGAACGATCAGGGCTACATCGTCGCCGGCAAGCACCAGCTCAAGTGCTCGGCCTCCGGCGTCGATCTCAGCGCCAGCACCGAGTTCGACGGCTCCTGGCTGCCGGACTTCCGCGCCTGCTTCGGCAACAACGGCCTGGTGCTGATGGCCTGGTGGCTCGGCACCCTCTTCGCCGAGCAGATCCGCGCCACGCACAAAAGCTGGCCCTTCCTCGAGTACACCGGCGAGCCCGGCGCCGGCAAGTCCTCGCAGATCGAATTCATGTGGCGACTGGTCGGCCGTGAGGGCTACGAGGGCTTCAACCCCGCCGCGGCCTCCCATGTCGGCCGCGCCCGCAACTACCAGCAGGTCGCCAACCTCCCCGTCGTCCTCCTCGAGGGCGACGCCGGCGCCGAGAAGAAGCGCCTCGATCTCGGCGAGCTCAAGACCTTCTTCAACGGCCGCTCGATCCGTGCCATCGGCGTCGCCAAGCGGGGCGCCACCACCGATGAGCCGCCCTTCCGTGGCGCACTCCTGGTCAGCCAGAATGACACCGTCAAGGGTGAGAAGTCCGTCCTCTCCCGGATCGTCCACTGCCACGTCACCAAGGCCGGCCACACCCGCGAGCTGGCCGCCGTGGCCCAGCGCCTGATCGGCAACCCCACCGAGAAGCTCTGCGGCTGGCTGCACCGCGTCCTCAGCATGGGCGACGAGCTCTTCGAGCACTACAAGACCGCCTACGCCGCCATCGAGGCGAAGTACGCCGTCCGCGCCCGCGGCCTGGACTCCCGCCTGATCCTCAACCACGCCCAGGTCGCCGCCTGGGTCTATCAGCTCGGCCGCGTCTTCGGCCCCGAGGTCTTCCCCGTTGAGATCTGCCGGGAGGTCGAGGAGTTCCTCTGGCAGCGCGCCCTTGCCCGCCACGACTACATCGAGGGCGACAACCCCTTCATCACCGAGTTCTGGACCCTCTTCGACTATGTCGAGAGCGAGTTCACCAAGTCCGGCCGCGACCGCGAGCCGCTCAACATCACCAAGGACCCCGGCCTGATCGCCTTCGATCTTGCCGAGGTGGTGCGCTGGATCGGCGAATTCGGCCTCAAGCGCTACTCCGTCACCGAGCTTCGCGAGCAGCTCAAGAACAGCAAGAGCCGCCCCTTCGTCAAGGTCGGCACCATCAGCAGCAACCGCGGTGGCGCCAAGCACGCCTGGGTCTTCAAGGTCCCGCAGGAGGTGAAGCATGCTTGAACAGGTCCACCAGCCGGCGCTGGTTCAGTTCGAGGGCATGACCCTCGGCATGCTCCGCACCCTGCTCACCATCCGCGAGATGCCTGGCCGCACCATCGTCGAGCTCGCCGAGGAGCTGCAGGTCGATGCCAAGACCGCCCAGTTCTACTGCCGCGCACTGCGCCGCCCTTGGCGCCGCGTCTCCCTGGTGCCGCGCCCTCTGCGTCCCGATCAGTTCAAACCCTTGACGCCGGTGCTCCGCCGTACCCCGCAGCGCGATCCCGACCAGGCCCTGATCCGCTGCGAGCGCAGCCTCTTGGATCAGCGCCGCTACGAAGTCCGCCTCACACCCGCCGGCCTCGCCTTCCTCCAATCCCTCAAGGAGTCCATCCATGAACACTGAACCCGACACCGCCAAGTTCTTCGCCAACTTCAACTGCCCCGGCTGCGGCCGCGACCACCAAGCGCTGCAGTTGAAGGCCAGCCGCTTCGGCTTCGATCCCGCCCAGGCCGAAGCCCACGCCGTCCGCGAGGTGGTCGAGCGCCAGGCCCGCCGCTGCGGCAAGTGCAGCCGCCATCTCGCCCTGATGAAGCTGGTGCCCCACGGCGTTTTCCCCGCCAAATCCATGGGCGAGAGGGTCGGCGCATGAGCGAGCTCTCCGCCATCATCAAGTGCGAGTTCTGCTCCGCCGTGCGTGTCGTCCGCACCGCCATGAGCGCCCACAGCAGCCTCGCGGAGGCCAACCATCACCTGAACCAGAATCAAGGCGCCTGCCACTGCCTGCACGCCGCCAGAAAACAACAGGAGCAAACCATGTCTATTCACGCCCCCACCATCCGCGTCACCCCGTTTGAACCCGTTCGGATCACTGGGGACGTGCGTTGTGTCCTCTGCGCACGCATCATCCCAGAGATGAGCAAGGCCTATTCCCTGCATGGGTCGCGGCCGATTTGCCCGCCTTGCGTCAAGACTCCCAGCACCCCCACCAAACCCCTGCCCGTCATCGTCATCCCGGAGGCAGCCGTATGATCCTCGCCGACAACTTCGCCGGTGGCGGCGGTGTCAGCTGCGGTATGCAGATGGCCCTCGGCCGCGGCCCGGATTACGCCGTTAACCACGACGCTGAAGCCATCGCCATGCATGAGGCCAACCACCCAGATACCAAGCATCTCCGCGAGGATGTCTTCGCGGTCGATCACCGCGAGCACTGCGACGGCAAGCCGGTGGCGCTCATGTGGTTCTCACCCGACTGCAAGCATTTCAGCAAGGCAAAGGGCGGCAAGCCGGTCAGCAAGAAGATCCGCGGCTTGGCTTGGTCAGCTGTCCGCGCCGCCGAGCAGGTCCGCCCCGCGGTCATCTGCCTTGAGAACGTCGAGGAGTTCCTCACCTGGGGGCCTCTTGGCGATGACGGCAGGCCATGCAAGCTCCGAGCCGGCGATACCTTCCGTCGCTTCTGTTCCCGCCTCAAGCGCTTGGGGTACGTCATGGAATGGAAGGTGCTCTGCGCTGCCGATTATGGGGCGCCGACCATCCGCCGCCGGTTCTTTTTGATCGCCCGCTGCGACGGACTGCCAATCGTCTGGCCAGAGCCGACTCACCGGGACCCGCGCAAGCTTGATGATCTGTTCCTCGGCCATCTCAAGCCCTGGCGCAGCGCCGCCGAGTGTATTGACTGGTCGATTCCCTGTCCCTCGATTTTTGAGCGCAAAAGGCCCTTGGTCGATGCCACCTGCCGGCGCGTAGCCGCCGGGATCATGCGCTATGTGGTCAACAATCCCGAGCCCTTCATCATCGCCATCGACAATCAATCAAGCGTGGGGGCTCAATGGCCCAGTTCTCTGCCGTTGACCACAATCACCTGCGAAGCTCGACACGCCTTGGTCTGTGCCTTCCTAGCCAAGCATTACACTGGCGTGGTCGGTTCTGATCTCGCTCAGCCCCTCGGCACCGTCACCACCGTAGATCATCACTCACTGGTCGCTGCGCACCTGACCAAATTTTACGGCACCAGCACTGGCGCCGATGTCCGCGAGCCGATGCCAACGGTCACCGCCAGCGGTCAACACATCGCCGAGGTGCGGGCCTTCTTGGTCAAATACTACGGAACCGGCGTGGCCGCTGACCTCAATGAGCCCTTGGATACAGTGACCACAAAAGACCGTTTTGGCTTGGTCACCGTCCACGGCGTCGACTACCAGATTGTCGACATCGGCCTGCGGATGCTGACTCCTCGAGAACTGGCCAGGGCACAAGGTTTCCCAGACGATTATGTGCTGACCGGCACGGCAACCAGCCAAGTGGCGCGGATTGGTAATAGTGTGCCGCCTCCCGTCGCCGCCGCGATCATCGGGGCAAACTGCCCGGCGCAGGTGCGTGAGGTGGCCGGATGAGACACCACTTGAAAACCCTTCCAGACGCCTGGTCAGCCGTCAACGATGGCAGTAAACGCGCTGAGCTGCGCTGGAACGACCGGAATTATCAGACCCACGATATCCTCGCGCTTTGTGAGTGGAAGCCAGAAACTGGCTACACCCGCCGCACTTTGCAGGTCGTCGTCACTCACGTCTTTGATTGCGCGGCTATTGGCCTGCCAGGGTGGGTTCTGCTCTCCATCGACTAGGTCTTCTTCGCCTTCCGAAATTCCCACGGCGCCACAGGCTCCTTGTCCTTCCAAAGCCCGAGCTTCCCCGCTCGGGCTTTCTCTTGAGCCTCGGCCAAGTCCTTGGCGTCTTTTGCGTACTGCGCATAGTGCCAGGCAAAGCCGGTTTTGACCTGTTCGAGATTGACGTCGAGGGCGCCGGCAAAAACTCGGCCAATCTCCCTGCCATAGCGGTCTTTCCCGGCGACCTCGACGCGGACTTCTTTGCCTGCTACCATCCCGGCCAGTGAGTCCTTCGCCTTGTCTCCATAGGCCTGGTGACTTTCCGGCGCATCAATCCCGGCAAGCCGGATTTTGTGCTGGGTTTTTCCTGCGTCAAGCACGACAATGGTATCGCCATCGCTGACGCGGACAACCGTGCCTTTGATCTCTTCGGCAACTGCGGTTAAGGTGAGGAGTATGCCGAGGAACAAAAGGCGGATCATTGATTTTCTCCATGCTGGCTAAATCACAAGCGCCTAATTGCTTGGTTTGTTTTATGGGATTGCCTGCTTGTGATCTCTTTCGAGAATCAGAAACATTAGATCGACAGAATCGTAAAAGTAAAACATCTGAACTACCAGTAGTGCTGCCCACACAAAGAAAACGATTGAATTATTCGGCGCAATGTAACAGGCAATACAGAAGGAAGAGAAGAAGAATCCAAATTTTACGGCTCTTCTTACAGATATAAAGACTTCGTCAGCTGCACCAGCTTTTTTTAGCAGGGCCATTGATGAACTGCCTGAGGTAAGAATGATGGCTTTGATGGCAATGAGAAATCCAATAAGGATGCCGACCAATGAGATTGTCGGGCTCAGTAGATCTTTATTCTCTGGGAAGACAAGATCAAAGCACCTGGTCAAATACCAAGTGCAGAAGATGAGCAGGCAGCAGAGGATCAACCGCCTGTATTTTGTCAATTTGTTGATGGTATCCATAAAATTTCTCCGTTGGTCTGAATCTCATAGAGCATAGCTCGAAATCTAGAATCTTCAACTAGAGTTTTTTTGACATAATCAACATCTACTTTTAAGTCTATTGTAATTCGTGATCCAGTGAGCTCACCCCATGTGAGAGCGTGCTCTGGATCTTCCTTTCCGTAGACCTCTACATCAGCCCCCGCATCGTTAAGTTTTTTGGCTAATTTTTTAATTACGCCTTTGTCTGCATCGCTTTTACATTTAATTTTTATTTCTATTGAAATCTCATCTGAAATCTTAAGATAATCCCGTGCATTAAATCCAACCGCCTTTGCGCTGGCGACCGTGTTCGCTAAGTCGTATTTAATATTTAATTTTTTTATGACTCCATTACCACTCTTTTTAGTAATATTTGAATAGAATTTTTTATTTATAATTTCAGATAAGCCGATGTTTGTATATCCAAGTTCGTGAAAGTATTTCTCTATTGTTGTAAAGCGAATGCATTCACCTCTTCCTTCTACAATTAAACCCTTTTTCTTGCTGAATACAAAGCAGGTAGAATTACAAGGTGTTTTGCCAATATATTCGGTTGGCGTAGCTGGTACGTCATCCCTCATCTCCTCATCCCGAGAAAAGTCGAGCGCGTGGATGATTTTTACTTTCCATTCACCCCCTGACCTCATAATCAAATCAGCCCGCATACTTTTTTTATTTAACTGCTTAGTTCTATCTTTCAGAGAGAGGGCTTCGATCGAAACAAGGGCAGCTTCTAAATCACCCGTCACATTTAAAGGAATAAACCGGCATTCAATTTGACCCAGTATAGCTGCTGCTGCCGCCGCCGCGGCTTTTGCTTGTGGGGTGGCTTGCGCTGCCAGCGTTCTGGACTTGGGTTGCGCTTTGGCGGATTTAGGTGCGTTGGCTGTCATTGTGTTCCCTGTGATTGTAGAAGACTTAAAGTTAAAATCGTTTTTACTTGTGCGCATAATTTTGACTCGCGACTTTCGCTCCAAATAACGCGACAAGCGCAACTAAATGAGATTTCCGGGAAAAGTTCATCCGCGCTCTGGACGCCTCCCCCAAGGGCTGCTTGCGTAGGGCTGTCGAGGGTTTGAAAGCCCGTAGCAAACATAGGAACGCCAGCCACGACAGGCTAGTTTCCACCCAATCACCGCCATGCTGCTGGAATGTTCTTCCTGCTTTATGTCGGGGTGCCCACGATCGATACAACAGCGGTTCGCCGTGAAGTTCGTGGGAGGTGACTGTTTGCCACCCTTTCAACACCCCGGCGCCTTCCTTTGAAAGGGAGGGCTCACGAAAGCAAACAAGCCGGAGTTTCCACCATGAGCAAGAAGAAAACCCAAGCCACCCCCCAGACCCTCACCCAAGCCCCTGGCGGCCTGCGCCAGCTTCGCAGCGAGGTCCTGGAGTTCTGGTCGCACAACCTCGATCTCGTCGTCATGCGGGATGAACGCGGCCGCCGCTGGCTGGCTCTGCCGGCGGCACAAGCCGGCAAGCTCGGCGTCCTCGCCGCCCAGGAGCACGTCCTGGAGAGCTGCCCGACGATGACGGCCTACGCCAACATCTACAAAGACGCCCCCCAGGACGCCGCGGCCGAGGCTTCCGCCCGCCGCGCCTCCCGCACCCTTCTCGGCCGCTTCCTCCGCCAGCTGGAGAAGCGCTGTGACATGCACCCCGGCAACCTGCTCGCCCTGCGCCGCGAGCTGCAGCGCCTGGTCGGCTGATCTCTCCTGTTTCGCCCTCAAGGCCCGCCCTCACCGGCGGGCCTTTTGTCTTGCAGTCGCACAATCTCAAAACCCGGCAGAATTGCTGCCCATCGCCCGCCCTTTCTGGTAAAAGCGGGGGGTGGGAGATCCCTACAAAAAACCGGAGATTCGAGATGCAAATTCACTGTGGCGACTGCCTTCCCTTCATGCGTTCCATGCCCGACGCCTGCGTCGACCTGCTCCTCACCGACCCGCCTTACTTCCGCGTCAAGGCTGAGGCCTGGGATCGCCAGTGGAGCGATGCCGACGCCTTCATCGCCTGGATCGGCGAACTCTGCCAGGAATGGCGCCGCATCCTCAAGCCCACCGGCACGCTCTTCGTCTTCGCCTCGCCGCAGATGCGTGCGCGCGTCGAGCTCGAGGTGGCGCGCCACTTCCAGGTGCTGCCGACCATCACTTGGGCCAAGCCGCAGGGGCGGCACATGGGTTGCTGCAAGGAGGACCTCCGCAGCTTCTTCCCCCAGACCGAGGCCATCGTCTTCGCCGAGCCCTTCGGCAGCAAGAACCGGCACCAGCGCAAGATTGGCGAGAGCTGCGAGCCGGTGCGCCTCTACCTGGTCGAGGAATGGACCCGCGCCGGCCTCACCGCCAGGGATGCCAACGCCGCCACCGGCACCAGCATGGCCGGCCACTGGTTCGGTCGCTCCCAGTGGGCCTTGCCCTCGGCCGAGAACTACGCCCGCTTGCAGGCTTTCGCGGCCAAGAACGGCCGGCAAGCCCTGCAGCGCGACCACGCCTCGCTGCGGGCCGAAGTCGAGCAGCTCCGCCCCGTTCTGGCCCGTTCCCATGGTGATCTCTCCGCCGAGGCCGAGCGCAGCCGGCGTCCCTTCGCCCTGAGCAAGGCCTCGCCGCACCACACCGACGTCTGGACCTTCCCGCCGGTGCAACCCTACCCCGGCAAGCATCCCTGCGAGAAGCCTGCCGCCATGATGGAATTTATGATCAGCACCGCCAGCCGCCCTGGCGACCTGGTGTTCGATCCCTTCATGGGTTCCGGCGCCGTCGGCGTCGCCGCGGCGAAGCTCGGCCGCCAGTTCATCGGCTGCGACCTGGATCGCCACTGGTGCGACTACGCCGGCAAGCGACTCGCCCCGCCTGCCGCCTGCGCCTGAAGACGAAGAAGCCCGCCTCGAGGGAGGCGGGCTTCTTGCTGCCGGCTGGGGGATTCAGGCCCCTTGCTGCCCCTGCGGGCCGTAGCACTTGAAGAGCTCGGAGCGGCGCACGGGATCCATCTTCGCCAGCAGCTCCTCGAACATGTTCAGCAGCTCCCCCGCCGGCGGCCGCACATCGTGGCTGTAGCTGATGCGGTGCACCGTCCTGGCATTGCAGGCCGGATTGACGCAGTTGACGTAGATGTCCTTGTCCGTGGTCGAGGGCTCCTTGCAATTGGAGATGGTGCTGAGGGTCTGGCAATGGGGGCAGCGGATACGCATGAGGAGCTCCAAGGATTTGTGGGAAAATCGCGCCGAATGAGATTTTCGCAACAAATTCATTCGTCGCGAGGGCTTGATTATGAAGGGATTTTTATGGGTGGCATGGGTCTTGCATTGCCCGCCGCTCTCTTCAGATGAACTGAAGGATAGTCAAGGAATACACGAATGGACAAGAAAACAAAGAGGCGTTACACCGAACGGGAATTTCGAGACGGGGTCAGGCAGTTGACTGCCGCCCAGAAACGCAAGCTGCTGCAGCAGCTCCGGAGATTGGGGCGACCGCAAACTTAAGCCGCCTCCCCAAAGCTCACCCTGACCCCGTTTCCGCCGTCACCGCGGGGCAGGGTCAGGCCCTCGTTGATCAGGGCGTGCATGATCGCCCAGGCCACGTCGGCGTGGCCGGTGGTGGCGGAGCGCTCGGCGAAGAAGGTGCTGCCGCCGGCGGCGCGCTTGATCATCATGAAGGCCGCGGCGATGTCGCTGTGGCGTGAGTCCCAGAGGATCCGGCCCTCGCCGATGATACTTTGCGCCTTCAGCACCAGGTTGGTCTTGACCTGGACGCCGTAGTTGATCGGCGTCGCCCTGGGGAAGAACTTCTGCACCAGCTCGAAGACGCCGGATCCGGGGCCGGTGATGTCGATGCCGATGTACTCGACCTGGTACTTCTGGGTCAGCGCCTCGATCACCGCCGCTTGGGATTCCCAGCGCTCCCCGTAGAGGGTGATCTTCTCCAGCACCAGGAAGCGGCCGCGGGTCTTTGCCGGCGGCGCCAGCACCACGATGGCCGCGCCGTCGATGATGCGGCTGGGGTCGTAGCCGATCCAGACCGGTCCCTTCCAGCCGCCACCCTCGGGCTTCCATTCCGTTTCGTCGCTCAGGCACTTTTCGAGCTCGGCGAAGCGGAAGACGCTGCCGCTGTCGTCGATGAACTCGCAGAGGAAGAGCTGGCGATACTCCTCGGGTGAATACTCCAGCTTGAGTTGCTCGCGGTCGAAGAGGTTGCAACCTTGCTTCTCGGCGTCATCGAGGTTGATGATGCGGCGCCAGCAGCCGTCGCCGGCCGTCCAGCGGGCGCCGCTGTGCAGCTCGGCCTCGCTGAGCATCGGGATCCGCGCCTTGTTCGCCTTCTTGTTGCGCTCGTTGTGAAGGTCGCCGGACCAGAACGGGAAGGCGGCGTGCGACTTCGCCGAGGGCGTGCTGAAATAAGTCTTGGTCCACTGCTTGTGGGCGGCCATGGCGCCGGCCAGCTTGTTGAGCTTGGCGAAGCCCGGGATCCAGAAGTATTCGTCGATGTAGACGTCGCCGTGGTAGCCCTGCGAGGTGGTCGCGTTCGTGCTCAGGAAGTACAGCGTCGCGGTGCCGTGCGGCGTGATGATCTCAATCTTGTCCTTGCCGGTGAGCTCGACGCCGAACCAGTCGAGGGCGTAGCCCTTGATGTACTCGCGGAAGATGTCGCTCTGCGCCCTGGAGGCGCTCAGGAAGGCCTTGTTGCGGCCGGTGCAAAGAGCATCGGCGAAGGCTTCCCGGGCGAAGTAGAAGGTCAGGCCGATCTGGCGGCTCTTGAGGACCTGGCGCACCCGTTCCCGGCGCACTTCCCAGAGCTCCTTCTGGTAGTCGAAGAGGCCGGTGAAGAAGTGGTCCATCACCACGGCTTCGCTGACGCCGCTGAAGTCATTTTTCTGGCTCTTGCTCTTCTTCTTGCGCTCGCCGCGCTCACCCTTTGCGGGGTCCGCAGCGCTGGCGACTTCTGCCGGTACGGCGGCCGCCGCCTTGGTCCGCGCCTCGATCTTGGCCAGGCGGTCGATGACGCCGACCAGGGCCTCGATCTCCTGCAGGTCGCCGGGCTGCTTGTGCTCCCGATTGAGCAGCAGCTGCAGGCGGTGGTGGGCCACATAGAGCGAGCTCTGCTCGTTCAGGGCCTCGCCCCACATCTCCTCCTTGATCCAGGTGTAGAGCGTGCGGCGGTTGATGCTGAGCAGCTCCTCGATCTCGACCACTTTACAGCCCTGGAGGAAGAGCTTTCTGGCTTCGCTTTTCTGTTCTTCGGTGTAGGTGGCCATTGCTTCGCCTCATTTGTTGAGACGATTCTAGCCTGATGAGCGGAGGGAAAACCCAAGAAACCTTGGTCAAAAAGTGCGATGAAGTGAGATGCCGGCCCCATCGCACTTTGTCGCACTTTTTTTGCTTTGCGAGAGGGGTGGAATCGCTGCATTATGGCCTCACAAGAGCACGCCCCACAGGGCAAAACGCAAGCATCAAGAGGCCCCCGCATGGCAGGTAAAGTCGCACTCCTCACCGACTGGGTGAAAATTGGCAAATCCGGGCCGACCATCGACGGCCGCCGGATCGAAGCGGCGATGATCAAGGAAGCCGCCGCAACCTACGACCCGGAGAGCTACACCGCCGTCCTCAACTACGAGCACTACTTCGGCAACTTCGGCAGCGTCCGCGAACTGCGCGTCACCCCCGCCCCCGGCGGCGAGAGCTTCCTGGAAGCCCGCCTGCAGCCGAACGCCTCGATGCTGGGCCTGAACCAACAGGGCAGTAAGGTCTTCACCTCCATGGAGCTTTGGCCGAACTTCGCCGGCTCCGGCAAGTGGTATCTCTCCGGCCTCGCCCTCACCGACACCCCCGCCAGCCTCGGTACCACCGAGCTGAAGTTCAGCAAGCACGCCCAGGACTCCCGCCCGGAGCGCAGCGAGTCGCTCGAGCTCGACCCCGCCTGTTTCTCCGTCGCCAGCGGCGGCTCTGAGGATCCCGGCCTGATTGCCAAGATCGCCTCAGCCCTCGCCCCCCTCTTCGCCTCGTCCCCCAAGAAACCCCAGAACCCCCAGGAATCCCCCGCCATGACCCCCGAGCAATTCAAGGCCCTCCAGGACGGCCAGGCCTCCGTCGTCGCTGCCATCACCAAGCTTGGCGAAACCTTCGCCGCCAAGCCGCCCCCTGCCGCTGCCGAACCCAAGGCCCCCGAGGGCAAGACCGAAGCGCCCCCCGCCGCCGGCGTCACCAAGGAGCAGTTCGCCGCCCTCGAGAAGAGCAACTCCGACCTGGCCGGCGCGCTGCAGAAGCTGACCGCCACCGTCGAAGCGGCCATGAAGGGCCAGCCCGGCACCCCGGTCCCGCCCAATGAGGGCTCGGGCAACGACGACAAGTTCGTCTGATCGGCCCGCCCCAGCCCCTCCGCAGAACCCAAGCAACCCCAGCCAGGAATCCCACCCATGAAGTTTCTCTGCCTGCTCCTCTCGATTCTCGCGCTGGCCCTGGTGGCCAGCTGCGCCACGGCCGACAACCCCCAGCGCACCGGCGGCGTCTACGCCCAGGGCTGCGTGATCTTCGTCGACGGCAACCTGACCAAGTCCGGTGACAACGCCGCCACCTCCACCCAGGCTCCGCGCAATGATGTGCGCCCCTCGGCCACCGTGCCGGTGAACACCGGCGCCAGCGGCCTGGCCGATGCCGGCGCCGCCATCGCTCAGCGCTTGGCCCAGCAGCCTGCGTCCGCCCCGGCGCCTCAGCCTGTCCCGGAACCTGCCCCCGTGCCGAAGGCGCCGCCCCCCGCCCCGAAGCCCGACGCCGCGCCGTTGACCGCGCCGCCCGCCTGACTCTCCTCCGCTCAATCCCCACCCCACCCGCTTCCAGAACCCCCCCCGGAGAAATCCCCATGCGCATCGACACCCGCAAGCATTTCAACGCCCTCCAGGCCGCCATGGCCAAGTCCTACGGCACCGACAATGCCTCCCAGCAGTTCACCGCCACCACCCCGATGGCGCAGGAACTCAACGACGCCATCCAGAAGAGCGTCGGCTTCCTCAGCCGCATCACCGTCATTCCCCGCGTCGACCTGGTCGGCGAGGTCCTGCGGATGTCGATCCTCTCGACCGTCGCCGGCCGCACTGATACCAGCAGCACCGGTGAGCGCTCGCCGCAGCGTGCCGGCGGCCCGGATGGCCGTCAGTATGCCATGAAGCAGACCAACTTCGATGTCGCCATCCCCTACAGCCTGATGGACACCTGGGCTCGCTACCCCGATTTCAAGGCCCGCTACTCCAAGGCTGTGCAGCAGCGCATCGGCCTGGACCGCCTCCTGATCGGCTGGTACGGCACCTCGCAGGCCGCCACCACCGACCGCGCTACCAACACCAAGCTGCAGGACGTCAACAAGGGCTGGATCTTCGACCTGAAGAGCAACAAGCCCGAGCACTACATCAGCCCCACCGGCACCGGCGCCGCCGGCCAGATCAACCTCGGCCCCACCGGCGACTACAAGAACCTCGACCACCTGGTCTTCAGCCTGTTCTCGCTGATCCCCGAGGAGCACCGCACCGGCAATGAGGTCGCCATCATCGGCCAGGGCCTGGTCGCCTGGGAGACCGGCAAGATGCTGATTGACCACGCCGGCACCCCCACCGAGAAGAACGCTATCAAGGTCCTCGGCAAATCCTACGGCGGCTTGGAATCGGTCATGGTCCCCACCTTCCCGGACAACGGCCTGCTGATCATCGACCCCGCCAACCTCCACATCTACTTCCAGGATTCGAGCGTCCGCCGCCAGTCGGTCGACAATCCCAAGAAGGACCAGGTCGAGGATTACATCTCGATGAACGAAGCCTACATGATCGCCAACCTCGAGGCCGCCGTCGCCATCGACGACAGCAAGGTGGTCTTCGAGTAAGCGCCGAGGCGGGCGCAGCGCCTGAGCTGCGCCCGCCGCAAAGCCCCCCATGAAGATCCTCTACTTCCTCCTCGCCGTTCTCGACGAGCTCACCCACACAGCCCCGGAACCTCCCGATGAGTAACTCCCACCCCAACCCCGCCTGGCGCTACCGCCAAGGTGTCATTGACGCCAAGGCCAAGGCAGCAGCCGAGGCCAAGAGCGTGGCCGTCGGCGGCCAGGCCAACCGCGAATTCGACCTGCTGCTCAGCTCCCTGGAAAACGACCTGAAGCGCCTCGGCGGCCGGCCCAAGGGCAGCGCCCGCAACAAGGTCAAGGCCGACGAGCTGATCCCGCAGTACCGCGCCCACCTCGACAAGTACATCGCCGCCGGCGACTGCTACGCCAACCCCGTCCTGGTCGAAGTCATGATCTGGCTCTTCGACATCGGCGAGCTCGAGCAGGCCCTGCGCCTGGCCACCCTGGCCGCCAGCCAGAAACAGCAGCTCCCCGAGCGATTCACCCGCCGCGACATCGCCACCTTTGCGGCCGACGCAACTCTGGAATGGGCCAAGCAGCAGCTCACCCTGAAACAGCCGATCGAGCCGCACTTCGGCGCCGTCCTGGCCCTGATCGACGGCGGCGCCTGGCAGGTCCACGACGAGATCCTCGCCAAATTCCTCCGCCTCAAGGCCGACACCCTCAAGGACTCCGAGCCCGCCGCGGCCCTCGAGCTCCTCCGGCGCGTCCTCACCCTCGATCCCGGTGCCTCGATCAAGACCGCCCTCGAGCGGCTTGAGAAGATCGTCGCCAGGCAAACACCTCCCCCCCCGGCTGCGGGTGCCTGAGCGCCTGGGACGGGCTCGCCCTAAATCCCAGACGACCAGAACACCCCCAGCTCTTTTCCCCGAGGCCCCATGAGCACCTTCGACTACGACTTCAACGCCAAGAGCTACGCCCCTTCGCCGGAGCAGACCGTCGCGGTGGCGGAGTTCTGGCCGGCGGTCAGCACCGAGGCCTTCTGCCGCGAGTACCGCATCCCCAGCGACATGCCGGCAGTGACGGTCGAAAGCGCGCTCAATCTCGCCTACATCGCCATGATGGCCGAGCTGGGCACCTGGAAGGCCGAGCAGGTCGGCGCCGGCTTCGCCTCCCTCGCCGCGGTCCCGGCCGAGAAGGTCAACGGGATCAGCGTCAAGGAATGGCTCTTCCTCCGCGCCGTCTACTGCACCGCCAAAGCGCAGCTCATGCCGGAGAACCGCAGCATGAGCCGCAAGGCCGAGGCCGACATGCTTGCCAAGTCCGATCCCGAGATGGGAGACGACTACCACGCGCAAGCCGCGACGGCCCTGCGCCGCCTGATCGGCTCGCCCCGCGTCGGGGTCTACCTCGCATGAACCCCCTCGGCCACAACTCCTCCAAGGCCCTGGTCGAGGTGATCCTCGCCCACGCCAAGGTGCTTGGCGTCGATGCCGCCAATATCGACATCGAGGTCGAGAGCGGTTCCGCCAGCTCCGCCGGCGGCCTCGATGTCGAGGGCCTCGACGCCCAGGGCAAGCCCGCGACCGGCATCGCCTTCCTGAACTTCCGCTACACCGCCAGCCTCTACATCGACACTCTGCCCAGCCGTTCCGTCCCTCTGCTCCTGCTCCTGGTCCAAACCCAGATCACCAAGGACGAAAATCGCGAACGGCTGGCTCTTCAGGATCCCAAGTTCCTGTTCCAGAAAGAGTCCGAGGACCACACCGGCGTCGTCATCACTGCCGAGTTCAACGACACCTTCCACCTCAAGGAAGACCCGGACGGCCTCCTCGAGCTCGGCGGCAAGCGCTACTCCCCCGGCGACTACGCCCTCTTCATCGCCGAGCACGGCACGGTGGAGCACGGCCGCACATGATCAGCATCAAGGTTCACGGCGGCGAGGAGATCCGGCAGCACCTGCTGCTGCTGGTGCAGAGCGAGGAGGACCTCCGCCGCCTGCACTACGCCCTGGGCAATGCCGTCGTCTCCGCCACCCGCAAGCACCTGAAGTCCCAGGTGACGGTGGACGGCCAGGCGATGGCCCCGCGTAAGCGCTTCGCCGCCAATCCCAAGCGCCTCACCGGCAAGGCGGCGCTGAAGAACGCCAGGATGCTCCGCCGCATGGCCGCCTCCAGCAGCCCCTTCGGCAACATCATCAAGGTCATCCCCAGCCCCGAAGGCGGCCTGGTCACCTGGCCCAACGACATGACGGCCCAGATCGCCTACCGCCACCAGTTCGGCGTCGCCGGCCGCTGGGACAACCGGAGCCCGGAAGGCCAGCGCGAGCTCAAGCGCTGGATTGAGCTGCAGGCGCAACAGGAGAAGCGCCAGGCCCACAGCACCGGCCGCATCCGCGCCCCGGCGACGCATGAGCAGGCTACCGACCTGGTGCGCCTCGGCTTCTTCCAAAAGGTCGGCAGCGGCGGCCAGATCCGCCGCGACTACACCTGGATCCGCTCCCGCATGAGCTCGGCCCAGGCGGAGATGATCCTCCGCAAGATGGGCAAGACCCCCGCCAAGGATGCCAAGCCCCAGGCTTGGGATATCCCGCTCCCGGCCCGCCCCTTCCTTGGCGTCTCCAAGGCGGAAATGGGCGAGCTCCGCAAGATCATCATCGAAAAGTTCACCCGCAAAAGGAGATAACCATGGGCATCGGAACCGTCAGTGTTCTCACCGTCAACAACCAGGGAGGCGGATTCGCCGCCACCGAGCGTTGCTTCCTGTTCTTCGGCGTCGCCGCCAGTTCGAGCCACAACAAGGAGCTGCTCACCATCGGCCCGCAGACTGACCTCGACACGCTGCTCGGCAGCGGCAGCAGCGACCTGAAGACCCAGCTCAAGGCGGCCATCGCCAACGCCGCCGACCCGAACTTCGTCTGCTACGCCATGCCGATCACCGTCGGCACCGACGACTGGAAGGTCGAGCTCGACCGCGTCTTCACCGAGTCGCCCCAGCTCGCCATCGAGGGCGTGGTCATCTGCCCCGTGGTCAGCGCCCAGGCGGACGTCACCGCCGCCCAGACGGCGATGAACACCATGCTGAGCAAATACGCGGTCTACCTCTCCTGCCACATGGCCGTCGCCGGCATCGACCCGCTGACCCAGACCTGGAGCGCCTACAAGACGGCGATCAAGGCGCTGAACAACGCCGTCGTCGCCGCCCGCGTCTCCCTTGTGCCGCAGCTGCACGGCAACAACCTCGGCGTCGTCATCGGCCGCCTCTGCAATCCCGCCGCTTCCCTGGCCGACAGCCCGATGCGTACCGCCACCGGCGCCCTGATCGGCCTCGGCCCCAAGCCCAAGGACTCGGCCAACGCCTACATCAACATGGCCGACATGAAGGAGCTCAGCGACGCCCGCTTCTCGGTGCCCCAGTGGTACGCCGGCTACAACGGCACCTTCTGGGCCGACCACATGATGCTGGACAACGAGAGCGGCGACTTCCAGGTCTTCGAAAACCTGAGGGTGATGGACTACCTGGCCCGCCGCGTCCGCGTCCTGGTCATCGCCCGCATCGCCAACCGCCTGCTGAACAGCACCAGCAAGAGCATCGAGCTCCACAAGACCTACTTCGGCCGCCCCCTGCGTGAGGCCGCCCGGCCGATCGTCATCGGCGCCGGCGAGATCCCCGGCCTCATTCAGCCCCCGGAGGGAGGCGACATCGCCATCACCTGGACCAGCCAGACCGAGGTCGCGGTCGGCATCACCGCCGCCCCCTACCAGAACCCCAAGAAAATCACGGTCTGGCTCGGCCTGGACCTGAGCAGAGGAGTCGCCTGATATGAGCAACAGCACCAGCGGCAGACAGCGTATCAACTCGCTTTCCTTCTCGATCACCGTCGGCGACACCGACATCGTGTGCGACAAGATGAGCCTGGACATCGACGACGGCACCACCTTCGCCAAGAAGAACGGCCGGCCGGACGGCTGGCTCCTCGGCGAGGTCTCGGCCAAGGGAGAACTCTCGATCGGCCTGGACGAGTTCAAGAAGCTCAAGTCGGCCGCCCAGTCCGCCGGCTCCTGGCAGGAGCTCGCCCCCTTCGACATCGTCGCCTACGCCAAGGCCGGCGACGACGAGACCAAGGTCGAGGCTTTCGGCTGCAAGATCACCCTGGCCAAGCTCCTCGACGTCGACAAGGGCAGCTCCGACAAGTCGGTACGCTCGGTCCCCTTCGTCGTCACCGCACCCGAGTTCGTCAACATCGACGGCATCCCCTACATCAAAGCCCAGCAGAAAGGCTAAGCCATGTCCAAGACCAAGAAGATCACCCTCACGATCGGCGAGATCGAGCTCGAATTCAACGTCGGCCTGAAGGAGTACGAGGACTTCCAGAACGAGCTCGCCAGCGGCAAGGGCATCTCGGCCCCTGCCAAGAACCTCCTCCGCCGCACGGTCAAGGCCGAGCAGAAGGAGCAGCTCCTGGGGTTCTGCGAGGACGGCCTCGCTTCTGAGATCGCCGGCACCGTGATCCAGGAGTTCCGGCCCAAGGTCGAGATCAGCGTAAAAAAGTCGACGAGCTCCTCGCCGGATTGAGAAGCAACGAGCTCAGCCGCCGCCGCATCCTCTGCCGCAAGTGGTTCCCCCGGGAGCCGGTGAGTGAGCAGACGATGGCGGAGGCGATGTACCTCGAGGAGCTCCACTGGGAAGGAATGAAACAAGTCGTCGCGGCCGGGATCGCCCTGGCCCTTGAAGGGGAATAAACGAGATGAGCGCCACCGAGAAACTGAGCTTCATGGCCTCGCTGATCGACAAGGTCAGCGCGCCCGCTCGTGGCGTCATCGGCGAGCTGAAGAAGATGCAGGAACAGGCGGGCAAGGGGATCGAGTCGATCACCAAGGGAGCTGTCGGCATGGCCGGCGCCGGAGCCAGCCTCTACGCCATCGTCAGCCCCGCCCGCGAAGTCTCCAAGGCCCTGGGCGAGACCCGTTCTCTCGGCGTCGCCGAGGAGGAGCTGCAGGCCCTGGAGAAGAGCGCCCTGAACTTCTCCCGCAGCTACGGCGGCGCGGCGGCCGACTTCATCCGCTCCAGCTACGATATCCAGTCGGCGATTAGCGGCCTGCGCAACGGCGAGCTGGCCAAGTTCACCGAAGCCGGCGCCATCCTCGCCAAGGGCACCAAGAGCGACGCCGCGACCATCACCAGCTACATGGGCACCATGTACGGCATCTTCACCAAGGACGCCGAGAAGATGGGCAAGGCCGAGTGGGTGCAGCAGCTCACCGGCCAGACCGCTCTGGCCGTCCGCATGTTCAAGACCACCGGTGGCGGCATGGCCGAGGCCTTCTCGGCCTTGGGTTCCACGGCCCAGGCCGCCGGCATCGGCATGAATGAACAGATCGGCATCCTCGGCACCCTGCAGGCGACCATGGGCGGCAGTGACGCCGCGACCAAGTACAAGGCCTTCCTGGCCGGCGTCGGCCAGGCGCAAGGGGAGCTGGGCATGCGCTTCACCGACAGCCACGGCAAGATGCTGCCGATGGTGACGATCCTGGAGAAGCTCAAGGGCCGCTTCGGCGACATCAGCAAGGTGGCCGATAGCGACGCCCTCAAGAAGGCCTTCGGCAGCGACGAAGCCGTGGCGCTGATCAAGAACCTGATCGGCAAGACCGGCGACCTGAAAAGCAGCATCGGCCAGCTGGGCGCCGTGCAGGGCTTCGGCCCCGCCGTCGACATGGCGGATTCCATGGTCGACTCCTGGGACAAGCTCAGCGGCAGCGTCCAAGCGGCGCGGATCCAGTTCGGCCAGCTGATCGCGCCGATCCTGGCGCCGATGGTGGCGATGCTCAGCCGCGCCGTCTCGGCGACCTCGCTCTGGCTCGACGAGCACAAGACCCTGGGCCAGGTGCTCGGAGTCGTCACCCTCGCCGTCATCGGCATCACCGCCGCTGTCTCGGCCTTCGCCATCGGCGCCGGCGTGGCGCAGCTGGTGATGGTGGCCTGGACGGCAGCCGGCACCGCCTACACCGCGGTGCAGTGGGCGATCAACGCCGCCATGGCCGCCAACCCGGTGGGCCTGGTGGTGCTCGGTATCGTCGCCCTGATCGCCGCCATCGTTGCGGTGATCTCCCACTGGGGCAAGCTCAAGGCCTGGTTTACCGACAGCGCCCTTGGACGCGTCTTCCTGATCATCTTCTTCCCGATGATCCTGAGCCTCTACGCAGTCAAGTTCGCGGTCACAGTCGTCATCGGCATCTTCAAGCTTTGGTGGGAGCTCACCAAGGGCCTGTGGAACTGGTTCACCCAGACCTCGGTGGGGAAATTCCTGATCGAAGGATTCCTCACCCTCTGGGAAATCGTCAAGATGGTCTTCGGCGGCCTCAAGAGCTTGTGGGATGGCGTGGTGGCCGGCTTCTCCGGCGCCTTCGACTGGCTGCTCAAGAAGGGTGACGGCGTGCTGGCCTGGCTCGAAGGGATGATTCAGAAGCTCGGCAACATCCCCGGCTTCGGCGGGCTGAAGAACTTCACCTTCACCAACAGGACCGAAAGCCTTGCGGAAGCCGCGAAGCCGACGCCGCCTGCGACTCCCGCAAAGGCGACGCTCCCAGCCGGCGGCCTGAAGAACTCGGTCAGCACCAACACCAAGATCGCCAACATGGGCGGCGTCGTCATCAACACCTCCGCCCCACCGAGCCGCGCCTGGCTCGAGGAAATGGCGCACCTGCAGACGGGGTTTAGCTGATGAGCACCTACTCCGACCTGCTGATCACCGGCGACGACCTCACCCTCGACGCCGACGGCCTGCCGCTGATGGTCACCGACCGCGACTGCATCGCCCAGGACATCCTCCACGCCATCCGCGAGAGCGGCTATCTGCCGCCCCTGGTGGCGGAGCGCAGCAGCGAGCGCCGGCGCCTCTGGCTGCAGCGCATCGTCCTCCTGGTCGAGGCCGACCGCCGCATCATCCCCGGAAGCGTCGACATCGAGCCCGCCGGCGAACCCGGCGTCTGGAATCTCCTGGCCGACACCTACGAGTTCGGCCGCCTCACCATCAACGCTTCGGTTTCTTGAGGTATCCCCATGGCTGAAATTCTCGACCTGAACAACCTGAGCCCGGCGGAAACGGAGATCCGGGACGCCCTCACCGAAGCCGGCCTGCCGACTTCCGAGGCGGCACTGCAGGCTGAATTCACCACCCTGGCGGCGAGCTCCGGCATCGCCGTCGCCAACACCTCGGACTACTCGCCCTTCTGGCGGGCGGTGAAGGCGATGAGCATCAAGCCGGCCATCTGGTGCGTCGCCTTCCTGATCCGTCGCATCGTCCCCAACCTCTACGTCAAGACTGCCGCCGGCTGGTGGCTGGACGCCCTGGCCTATTCCTACGGGGTGGAGCGCAAGGCTGCGGCCGCCGCAAAAGGTTCGCTCACCTTCACCCGCACCGACACCTCCGGCGCCCTGGCCATCCCGGCCGGGACGCGGGTGCGCAGCGCCGCGATCAATGGTGTGGTCCGCAAGCTGAAGACCGACGCCGAGGCGGTGATGGGGATCGGCGTCAGCACCCTGCAGGTGGCCTGCACCGCCGAGGGCGCCGGCGCCGCCTGGAACCTGGGCACCGGCTACTACGCCATCTTCGAGGACATCGTCCCGGGAGTGCAGACGGTCACCAACGCGGCCGACTGGCTGGGCACGCCCGGCGCCGACGAAGAAACGGATGAGGAGCTGCGCCTGCGGGTGCGCAACCAGTTCGCCGCCGTCGGGGCCTGGCACACCGACGCCAAGTACAAGAGCATCATCACCGAGCGCAGCGGCATCCGGGTCGACCGGATCTACTTCGACCACGCCATTCCCCGCGGCCCGGGCTCGGCCGACGCTTACATCGTCTTCGACGCCGGCACCACGCCGACGGCGATCCTGGCGGACCTGAACACCGCGATCACCACCGACGGCAACCACGGCCACGGCGATGACCTGCAGGTCAAGGCCATGCCGACGACCAACTACACCCTGACCGTCACCGCCTACCTCGACACCTCGGTGCAGGGCGCGGCCCGCACGCAGATGCTGACCGACATCGGTAACTTCATCCGCTGCGCCTTCCGCGAGAACAGCGGCTACGACGGCAAGGTCACCAAGGTCCTGCCCTACTCCCGTTTCTCGTTCTCGCTGCTCGCCAAGGAGCTGCACGCCGAGTTCCCCAAGATCCTCAGCCTGGTCTGGGGGCAAGGCGACATCGTCAGCACCCTGTCGGTGCCCCGCATCAACACCCTGACCGTGACAGGAGGCTGAGATGGGCGCCCCGAACATCTTGGGCAAGCCGGTCACCGAGCGCGAAGCCGTCGCCCTGCCTTTCTGGGAAGGGGCGGGGGAGTTCGCCAAGATCGGCAATCTCTGCCACGCCTGGTGGAACATGGTGCAGGGCTGGCTTGAGGCGCTGCCGCTGCAGCAGGACGCTGCCACGGCGCCGCTGCTCCTGGTCGACCTGATGGCCTGGCAGCGCGACATCAACCGCCTCGCCGGCGAGCCAGAGAGCCTGTATCGCCTGAGGGTGGTGCATGCCCTGGCCAACGCCCAGGACGCTGGCAGCAAGGCCGGCTTCGAGCGCATCTGGCAGCGCCTGCAGATCGGCTACATCGGCCAGCTGGAGCGCAACGACGCCACCAACTGGGACGTGATCCAGCTCGAGGTCAGCGACGGCGCGATCAGCCAGAACGGCGCCCTGATGGACGAGATCATCCGCCAGTTCGGCCGCACCTGCCGGCGCTACACCTACACCACCGTCGCCCCCCGCGGCCTGGTGCTGCGAGTCTTCATCTTCGACAACGACACCGAATTCATGGTGGCCACATGATCCCGCTCGGCACCGACATCCTGCTCTCCATCCCCATGGGCCTCGAGGAGGGCGACAGCCTGGACAACTACCCCGGCATCTCGGCCTACCTGTTTTTCAGCTACGGCTCGCAGCGCCGTGTCATCGCCGCCTTTGCGCTGGACGCAAGCGACCCGCGCCTTGAGCAGTGGCAGACCTATCTGCCCCTGACCAGCTACGACACCGGCACCGAAACAGGGATCGAGCTGCACCTGCCCGGCTCCGCCAGCCTCGGCAAGAACTGGTGGGTGGGCAAGGGACTGCAGCTCGAGATCACCATGGCCGACGCCGGCGGCGAGGTGCAGACTCTCGACCCGATCACCCTGGACGAGCGCTTCGGCCTCACCGCCAAGAAGGGGGCACTCTGATGGCCAGGAAAATCACCGTCCTCGGCACCCGCATCGGCGCCGCTCAGCCGTCCCCGGCCGCTCCAGTGGTCAACCTGAAGCGCGGGGCGATCGGCCCCGCTGGCGCTGCCTTCACGATCCGGAACACCACGGTCAGCACCTTGGCGCCCGGCGCGGCCGCCACCGTCACGGCGACCCCGACCGGCACGCCCGGTCAGTTCGATCTCGCCGTGGGCCTGCCCAAGGGCGAGACCGGCCTCAAGGGGGACACCGGCAACACCGGCGCGACCGGCGCCGCCTTCAGCATCCGCAACACCACGGTCAGCACCTTGGCGCCCGGCGCAGCGGCCACGGTCACGGCGACGCCGACGGGGACGCCCGGCCAGTTCGATCTTGCCGTGGGCCTGCCCAAGGGCGACACCGGCCTCAAGGGGGACACCGGCAACACCGGCGCGACCGGCGCCGCCTTCAGCATCCGCAACACCACGGTCAGCACTGTGGCGCCCGGCGCAGACGCGACCGTCACAGCAACCCCGACGGGGACGCCCGGCCAGTTCGATCTTGCCGTGGGCCTGCCCAAGGGCGACCAGGGCAACACCGGCGCGACCGGTGCGGCCTTCACCATCCGCAATGTCTCGGTCAGCACCCTGGCGCCTGGCGCGGCCGCGACCGTCACGGCCACCCCGACCGGCACGCCCGGCCAGTTCGATCTCGCCGTGGGCCTGCCCAAGGGCGACCAGGGGAACCCCGGCGCCACTGGCGCGGCCGGCACCAACGGGACGAACGGCACCAATGGTAAGACGGTGCTGACCACCTCCGGCGCCCCTTCCGCCGGCGCCGGCACCGACGGCGACTTCGCCTACGACCCCACCGCCAAGATCATGTACGGCCCCAAGGCGTCCGGCGCCTGGCCTGCAGGTGTCTCGCTCCAGGGGCCGCAGGGCACG
>JBDKFG010000031.1:0-52623 GCA_039798785.1 Verrucomicrobiota bacterium
TTGAATCTTGAATCTTGAATCTTGAATCTTGAATCTTGAATCTTGAATCTTGAATCTTGAATCTTGAATCTTGAATCTTGAATCTTGAATCTTGAATCTACCCCTTCCGGTAGGCCTCGACGGTCTGTTCGGCGATCGCCTTCCAGGAGAAGATGTCTTCGACCCGTTGGCGTCCGGCGGCGGCCATGGCGGCGCGTTTTGCGGGGTCCGCGAGGAGGGCGTTGATGCCAGCAGCGAGGTCGCGGGAGAACTTCGCCGGCTCGACCGGCTCGAAGGGGGCGACTTGCAGCTGTTCGACCGGGACCAGCAGGCCGGTGACGCCCGGGACGACTACTTCCTTGATGCCGCCGACCGCCGAGGCGACCACCGCGGTCTCGCAGGCCATCGCCTCGAGGTTGATGATGCCGAAGGGTTCGTAGATCGAAGGGCAGCAGAAGACGTCGGCGTGCGAGTAGAGCTTGATCTTCTGCTCGTTGCTGACCATCTGCTGGATCCAGATGACGCCGGGGCGAACCGCCTGCACCGCTTCCACAGCGGCGAGCATCTCGGCCTTGATCTCGGGGGTGTCGGGAGCGCCGGCGCAGAGCACCACCTGGGCGGCGGGATCGATGTCCTTGATCGCATTGACCAGGTGGATGATGCCCTTCTGGCGGGTGATCCGGCCGAGGAAGAGGACCATCGGCTGATTCAGGTCGATGCCGAAGCTGCTCATCAGCTCGTGGTCGAGGGTCTTGACGTATTCTTCGGTGTCGATGCCGTTGTAGATGACGCAGGTCTTCTCGGCTTTGACGCCGGGGAAGAGGCGGAGCACATCTTCCTGGGTTTCGCGGGAGACGCAGATCACCTGGTCGGCCATCTCCAGGGCGGTGCGCTCGACCCAGGAGGAGAATTCGTAGCCGCCGCCGAGCTGTTCGCGCTTCCAGGGGCGCAGGGGCTCGAGGGAGTGGACGGTGATGAACAGCTTCGAGCCGTACAGCAGCTTGGTCATGATGCCGCCGAAGTGGGCGTACCAGGTGTGGCAGTGGACGATCTCGGCGTCGGTGGGCTCCATCGCGAAGGACTCGCAGCGGGCGAGGGTGGAGAAGACGCTCTTGAAGCGCGGGTCCATGGCGGGGTTCTGGATCAGGGCGGGGTTGTGGCCGCGCACCTTGAGATTGGGCAGATCGGCATCGGGCGAGCCGTTCTTGTCGACGAAGCTGCGCACTTCCACGGGGATGAGCTTGGCGAGCTCGCGGGAGAGGTATTCGACGTGGACGCCGGCGCCGCCGTAGACGTTGGGGGGATATTCGTTGGTCAGCAGCAGGGTCTTCATGGCAGGTCTCCTCAATCGGTGTACCCGACAATGGAAGCTGCGCTTGGGGACAAATCAAGTCGGCCCGAGCGGACGAGGCCCCGGGGTGACGCATTCGCAGGAGGAAATCGGCGCCCGGTCGTGCCCGGTCAGGAGACGCCCGCTCCTGCCGCGATCCCGCCGTCGGCGGGCAATTGGAAGACCCGGCAGGCGTTGGCCCAGGTCAGTTCGGCGAGGGTTTCGACGCTGACCTTGCGCTCCGAGGCGACCCGCGCCGCGACATGGGGGACGTAGGCCGGGGAATTGCGCTTGCCGCGGTGGGGGATCGGCGCCAGCCAGGGGGAGTCGGTCTCGATCAGGAGACGGTCGTCGGGGACGGCCTGCAGTGATTCCCGCAAGGCCTTGGCGCTGCTGAAGGTGACGATGCCGGAGTAGGAGATGTAGCCGCCGAGGTCGAGGAAGTCGCGCACCTGGCTCAGGTCGCCGGTGTAGCAGTGGAGGATGAAGGGCACTTGGCCGTTCAGGACCCGGCGCAGCGACGCGAGGGTTTCGGGGAAGGCGTCGCGGCAATGGATCACCGCCGGCTTGCCGGTCTCTTTCGACAGACCGAGGAAGGCCTCGAAGACCGCGATTTGGCGCTGCTTGTGATCGTCTTCGCGGTGGTAATGGAAGTCGAGGCCGATCTCGCCGACGGCGACGCAGCGGGGGTGCTGGTAAAGCTCACGGAAAGGAGCGAGGTCGCCGTCGAACTTGTCGATGTAATGGGGGTGGACGCCGGCGCTGAAGGCCATGCCCAGTTCCTCCGCCTCTTTTTGCGCCTGGCGCGAATCGGCCAGCTCGCAGCCGATGCGGGCCAGGCCTAAAACCCCGGCGGCCCGGGCAGCGGGAATGATGAGACGTCCGTCGTCTTCCGGATCGAGATGGAAATGAGTGTCGAAGAAGCGCATGGGGGACTTAGGAGGTTGGAAGGTTGAAAGGTTGAATCAAATCATGTAGCCCCGGAGGGGCGATCCGATCTCAGCCCGGGGTGGAGCCGAGGAACGAGGCGCAGCCCCGGGTCGGAAAGAAATTGAGTACGAGCCCCAGCGGGGCGGCTTGAAAGCGTGATATCGATATTCAAGCTTGGCAAAGGCTTCATGTCGCCCTTTCAGGGCTCGGACATTTACGTTTAAAACCTGGGGCTGCGCCTCGTCCCTCGGCTCCACCCCAGGCTGAGATCAGGCAGCCCCTCTGGGGCAAGTGAAGAACGAGTTCAAGCTCTGCTTTCTCAGCGCTTGTTGTTCTTGACGACGCTGTAGGGGTGATTGTTGAGGCGTTTGACCTGGATGTCCATCCAGATGCCTTTGCTCGGGTTGCCGGAGCGGCTGCCGGCGGCTTCGAGGCGGTCGAGGACATCAAGACCTTCGACGATCTTGCCGAAGACGGTGTGGCGGCCGTTGAGCCAGGGGGTGTCGTTGAAGCAGAGGAAGAACTGCGAGCCGTTGGTGTCGGGGCCGCTGTTGGCCATGGAGAGGATGCCGCGTCCGACATGGAGCAGATGAGGGTGGCACTCGTCGTCGATGGCGTAACCCGGGCCGCCGGTGCCGGGGTGGCCTTGTTCCTGACCGCGGCGGGTGTTGGGGCAGCCGCCTTGGGCCATGAAGCCGGGGATGACGCGGTGGAAACGGAGATCCTTGTAGAAGCCGCTCTGAGCCAAGCCGATGAAGTTGGCGACGGTGTTCGGGCATTTGTCTTCGTAGAGCTCGGCAGTCATGGTGCCTTCGCTGGTGACGATGTTGACCAAGGGGTGTTGGTAGCTGGAGCTGATCTCGGGGCTAGCCGGAGTCGCGGCGGCGGCCGGAGCGGGCGCGCTGGAGCAGGCGGCGGTGAAGGCAAGGGCGAGCAGGAGGAGGAGTTTTTTCATGGGAGCCTTTTGGGTTTGGGGGAAATTACGGCCGTCCGGCGGCGATCCAGTCACGGATTTCAAGGGCACTCAAGCCAGTCGCCTTGAGCATCTGTTCATCGCTCAGGCCGAGTTGCAGCAGCGCTTCTGCCGAAGCCAGTTTTTCGCGTTGAGCGGCGCGCAGGACATCGGCGAGCTTGGCTTCCGCCTGCTTCAGCTCAGATTCGGTGTGTAAGCGCAGCTGCCGCTCTTTCTCGAGCAATTCGAAAGCGGCTAGTTTGTCGCGCTCTTCGTCCTGGATGATCTTCAGGTATTCGTCCTCGAGAATCATCCGCTTGCGAACTTCGGCCGACTGCGTCGCCCGGAGAAGGATGCGGGCAATGCTGCGGAACTGTTCAGGGACGCCGTCTTCATCGACGATGAGCTGGCGGGAATCTTCGGGGTCGAGCTGTTGCTGGTCGAAAAAGCCGAGGAGCTGCTCAAGCGGGGTGCGGGCTTTTTCATGGAGACGGCTGACTTGGATGACGATGCTGTCATGGGTCAGACCTTCGACGAAGGGCGAGCGGATTTTCAACTCTTCGCGGGTGATGGCGTCGAAATAGCCGCGGCGGATGCGCAGCACCGGCGTTTCGATGCCGTCGATGGGGTAGGCCAGGAAGTAGATGCTGAGGATCGGCAGGGCGGTTTTGCGATCGCGGCCCTGGTGTTTTTCGACGACGCAGTTGTCGGGATGGGCATATTGCTCGCCGATGTAGCGACGAAAGCGCATCACATCGTCGGGCAGCTTCGCCTTCTGCACTTCGATCAGGATCAACTGCGTCGTGCCGTCGGGCAGGCGCACCTTGGCGCGGAAATCAAGACGGTAGACCACCAGCGAAGCATGCACCTCGGTGATGTGTTCGTTGACGCTGGGTTCAAGTGACTCGATGTCCATCTCGGTGATCGTCGCAATGATCAGACGAGCGACCGCGGGGTCGCTCATCAGATATTTGAAGACGCTGTCGTAAATGGGGTTGGCGATGCGCATGATTTTCAGTTCTCGTATTTCCTCAATCTAGCACCGGATCTTTCAGATACAGGCGGTGAAGCGGCGCCCGGGGAGAGGCTTGACCTGGCCGCGCAATTCCATCTCCAGCAAGGCGGCGAAGAGCTTGCCGGGAGTCTCGCCGGTTTCGTCGGAGAGGGTGTCGGCGGTGGCGTCGCCGCGGCTCAGGGTGTCGAGAATCTTCTGCTCGAGCGGACTGAGCTGGACGACCGGGAAGAGCTCGGGTTGGCGAAGCGGTTGGGCTGAAGTTTTTGCGCTGGACGCAACAGCGGCATTTTTCACCCGCTTGATTCCCGGCAGGAAGCTCAGCTCGTCGATGACGTCATCGAAGTTTTCGCATAGGCGGGCGCCGTCGCGGAGGAGCGAGTGGCAGCCGCGGGACTGCGGCGAGGTCACCTGTCCGGGCACGGCGAGGACGCTGCGGCCCTGTTCGAGGGCGAGGTTGCAGGTGATCAGCGAGCCGCTGCCGGTGCCGGCTTCGACGCAGAGGGTGGCGCGGGTCATGCCGGCGACAATGCGGTTGCGCATCGGGAAGGTGTGTTTTGCGGGGGCCGCAAGCAAGGGGAATTCGCTGATCACGGCGCCGCCGGAATCGGCGATGCGGCGGGCGAGGGCGACGTTCTCGAAGGGGAAGATGCGGCCGACGCCGCCGCCGAGGACGGCGATGGTCTTGCCGCCTTCGTCGAGGGTGGCTTTGTGAGCGCAGGTGTCGATCCCTTGAGCCAGGCCGCTGACCACGGTCCAGCCGGCGGCGACGGCTTCGGCGCAGAGCTTGCGGCTCATCTGTTCGCCGTAGCGGCTGGGGTGGCGGGTGCCGACGACGGCGAGGGTCTTTTCGGCTTCGCGCAGGCAGGAGCTGTGACCGAGGACATAGAGGATGACCGGGGCGTCGCGCAACTCTTTCAGCAGGGGCGGGTAATCAGGATCCTGGAAGGTGAGGATCTTGACGCCGGCTTCATCGCAGGCGCGCAGTTCGGCCTTGAGGTCGCAGAAGTTCTGCCACTCGAGGATCTGCTGGGCCAGCTTGTCGCCGATGCCCGGCACTCGCGCCAGTTCGCTGCGGCTGCGGAGAAAAACGGTGGAGAGCGAGCCGAACTCCTCCTCAAGGGCGCGGATCCGGATCGGGCCGATGCCGGGAAGAAGATTTAAAACCACCAAGGCGTGAAAGCTTTCCATAATTCAAGTTCCGGTGTATGTTGATGACAGAGCCCTAATTAAGAGGGATCAGCCACCTTCGTCCACTCCCACCCAGAAGGATCCGCCCCATGCGACGCTCACGCTTCACCCTGATCGAGATGCTGGTCGTCATCTGCATCCTCCTCATCCTCATGGCCCTCGGCGCCGCCGGGGTCAACAAGGTGCTGCAGAACAACGCCAAGAAGCAGACCAAGCTGGCGGTGAAGGGTGTGGTCGCGGCTTGTGAAAGCTACAAGAATCGATATGGCTCAATGCCTGGGGCCGCCACAACATGGACTGCGGTCGACTTCGGCAGTAAGCTCCATGACGGCGGTGCCGCTGCAGGCGGAGGCGCCCAAAACAAGTGGTACATCGATTACACCGCTCTGGAATTGACTCTCTCTTCTAATCAGATCCAGGATTACTGGGGCAACAACCTTAGGTATAGATACACCGCTGCAGGCGATTTCCTCGAGGTTTATTCATTTGGGCCGGACGGCAATGACGATGCCGGCCTCAACAATGGAAGCTCAACTGTCGATGACATCTCCAGCTCCGGCCCCTGATGCCTCCAGATTCCTGGTCGCTTTCCCGCGACCTGCTGTTCCGCTTTTGCCCTCGCGCCTACTGGTTGCGCTACCGCGGCCCCCGAGATCCTTGGGGCCGCGTTTCTTTGCCCCTGAAAAAACTCGATTCACCGGAGATTTCGCGTCTTCGCGAGGACGGTTTGCGCGCCGCGTTTTACGCTCTGCTGGACGACGCTGAAGCTTGGAAAGTCCGGCAGGCCTGTCGTCAAGCGATCTTCCGTCAGGCGTCCGCCATAAGCGGCGCTGCAGCGGCGTCTGAATGGGCCGAAGTATTGCTGGAAGAGAGCGGCGACGCCTTGGAGGCCCTGAGCGATTCGGCCGATCTGGCGCAGCTGCGGCTGCTGCCGCCGGGGCATTTTTTGAGTCAGGAGCCAATCGCCATCCCGGTGGGTGAATTCAGCGCCTTCAGCCGCCTTGACGGACGTTGGGCTGGGCAAGGCAAGTGGAAGCTCTTGCAGGTCGGCTGCGGCGGTCCACACCGCTGGCGTCTTGCGCTGGCCGAGCTTTGGGCGGCGACGAAGGGCCTGGCCCGTTTCGGCGAGGCCGAGCTCGCCTGGTTCGACCTCGAGACGGGGCGGCTCGAATGGTGTGGCAGCAGCGCCGAAGCGGCGCAACAAGTGCGCGAACGGGTGCTCAGCGGCGCGCCGCGGCTCCTCTCTGCTGACGAAGCGGATTATCCCTTATGCGAAGAGCGCGAAAAATGCCGTAAGTGCCCGTGGCGGGAAAGCTGCGGTCGCTGAGCTGGGCCGGAAATGAAAAGACGGAGCCGGCCAGGGGCTCCGTCCAATTTTTTCAGGAGGGATCAGGGCGGGTCAGGGCGCGGATTTTTCTCCTCGCGCATGAACCGTCATTCGGCCGAAGATGCCGAGGATTTGGAAGTACTCGTAGTCGGCATACTGCACTTTGCCGACTCCGCCTTTGGCGGCGGCGGTTTTCACCGAGGCGTCGTCCCAGGCGAAGGACAGGGCGCCGTAGGTGAAGGGAACGCAGACGAAGTAGGTCGACGAGGAGCCGCTCGCCGCCGATTCGACCGGGATCTGATCGGCATTGAGGCTGAGGGGGGCCGAGCCGGAGGCGAAGATCGCTCCGGTGGGCGGCATGAAGGGCGCCTTGTAGCCGGCACAGCTGCTGCCGAAAACGGTGCAGAGGCCGAGGGCGAGGCCGAGAAGTCGCTTTCTCATGGGAGCCTCCGAGTCAGGGTGAATCACTCGCCTTCGACGACGACGGTGGTCTTTTGATAGACGCCGATGACGTTGAAGAATTCATAGTCGGCATTGGAAATCGTCTTGAGCTGGCCCTTGGCGGCGGCGGTCTTGGTGCTGCAATCGCCCCAGGAGACCAGGCCGAGAATGCAGAAGGCTTCGGCGCGACCGGTCTTGGTGGTGACGGCGGTGTCCTTGTAGTCGAGGTCGAGCGGCGCCTTGATGTCGGCATAGGCAGCGCCGACGGGCGGGACGAAGGGGGCGGTGACGCAGGACGCCATGGAGGAGACGAAAGCGGCGGCGGCGAGGACTTTGAGCATTTTCATGAGATCTCCTGGGTTTCTTTGTGCATGCCCGGCGATGGACGCAGGGCCTCGTCCATGATAACACCGCCGCGGTCACCTTTGCAAGTCCTGGCGGGAAAGTCTTGACGCTTCCTTCCCGCCTTCTAGACTGGGGACCATGCATGAATCTCCACAATGGATCCGCCGCGGCGACTGGCTCGAGCGTGCCGAGGGCCAGCGCCGCCGCCTCGACGCCCTGGTCGGCGACTACGTCGCCGCGCGGCGGCAGGGGCGGCACGACGCGGTGCTCGAGTTCCTTTTCGAGTATTACAGCTTTCCGCCGGGGCGCCTGGCCCGATGGTCGCCTTCGCCCGGCTGCCTGCTCGAAGGGCCGCTTGAAGGGCTCGGCAACGCGCCGTATTTCCGTCCGGACGGAGCCGGCTGGGGATTCGATCCGGAGCGGATGCCGCGGCATCGCCGCCGCGCCCTGGAGTGGACCCGCAAGCTGCTCCGCCGCAGTGCCGCGGCGCTGCCGCATCTTGCCTGTTTCGGCCTCCACGAATGGGCGATGGTCGAGCGCGACGGCAGCCACCGTCACCATCGGCTTCCCCTGCGGTTTCCGGCCGCCGAGATCGCCGATCTCGTCGCCCGCCAGGGGACCAGCTGCACCCACTACGACGCCTTCCGCTTCTTCACCGCCGAGGCGGCGCCGAAGAACCTGCACCAGACCAGTCGCGATCGCCAGGAGGAATTCGAGCAGCCCGCCTGCCTTCATGCCAACATGGATCTGTACAAGTGGGCGAACAAGCTCCATCCCTGGATCGAGGGCGAACTCCTCCTCGACTGCCTCGAGCTGGCCCTGGACTGCCGCCGCCTCGACATGCAGGCCTCGCCTTACGACCTCGCGGCGCAAGGACTTCCGCCCGTGCCGGTGGAGACTGCGGCGGGAAGAGAGGAATACGCCCGGCGTCAACGATCCCTGATGCTCCGGGCGCAAGCCCTGCGGCCTCGACTTGCCGCCGCCTACGACGAGCTCCTCGAAATCCTGCCGGATGGGAGCTGCGCGACTTCCGAAACCCCCAACTGATAAGGATGCCTTTCATGCCGCACCGTCTCGCCGTCCTCTCCTGCACTCTCCTCCTGGGGGCCTCCTGCGCCGTCCGGAACGCCCTCCCGCCGCCTTCCTACCGGATCGTCGCCTCCGAGACGACCCTGGCTCGTCCGGACTGGAAGCCGGTCCTGGCCAAGATCCGGGAACGGCATCCCCAGGCGCGGATCCTCAGCTACAGGACGACGCCGCAGGAATGCCTGGCGCAGCTTCGCCGCGACCTCCCCGCCTGCACCGCCTTCGTCGCTCGACCCGAGGAGGCCTCTCGTCTCTACGTCGCCGAGATCAGCCGCCTCTGCCGCGCCTACAATGACGACCCCTATACCGACACCGCCTGGGGCGTGATCACCGGCTTCGACGCCGCCAACGCGCTGGAAATGGCCGCCTGTTCCGGAATCGAGCTCGATCGAGTCGTCGCCAACACCGAGCTCGTTCTCGACTGCATTCCTGAGGGCCGCTGCTTCGACGAGCTCCAGGCCGGCCTGCAGCGGGAGAAGACCCGCGACGGCCGGATCGAATGCCGGCCCGGCGGGCCGCGTGACACCACCGCCTTGATGGCCGGGGCCTTCGCTGACGCCAATCTCTTCGTCAGTTCCAGCCACGGATCGGAGCGCTCCTGGCAGATGGGCCACACCTACCCCAACGGCTTCTTCCTGTCGAAGAACGGCGAGCTGAGCGCCCGCGACAGCTCCGGCAAGGTGACGCCGATGGAAAGCCGCTGCGACAAGGCCTGGATGCCGGTCGGCAACTGCCTGGTCGGTCATATCGACGGGCCAGACGCCTTCATGCTGGCGATGCTCAAGGACGGCCGGGTGCGCGCCGCAGCGGCCTACACCGTGCCGACCTGGTTCGGCTATGCCGGCTGGGGCCACCTCGACTACTTCTTCGAGCAGCCCGGCCGCTACACCTATGCCGAGGCGGTGCGTGCCAACCGCCTTGCCCTCGAACACAAACTCTACTCGCTCCATCCCGAAGCCGCGGCGATGAATCCCGAACCCGGCGACACCGCCCGCTTCCAGGATCGCGACAGTTCCGGTCTCCTGCACGACCGCGATGTCATGGCCTATTACGGCGATCCCGCCGCCCGGGTCCGGCTCGTCCCCGGCCCCTGCGCCTACCGCCAGAGGGCCGAGGCCCGCGCCGACGGGTGGCTCTTCGAGGCCGAAGGCGACTTCTCCATCCTCAACGGGAACGGTTCGCAGCGCGGCGGCCGCCCCCTCGTCTTCTTCCTGCCGGAGCGCATCGAGCCGGCGCGCTTCGAGATCGCAGAAGGCGCCGGTCTGAAGCCTCTCGTCGGCCCCGATTTCGTCCTCATCCCCCGCCCCGCCGCCGGCCCGATCCGGGTGGTGCTGAAGAGCAAGGATTGACGGCGGGTTTCACCCTGACTTGCGGCGGAACAGGATGGCGCAGTTGCGCCAGCGTTTGAGGAAGGCGGCGCGGCTCATGATGACGAGTCCGTGCAGAGGATCCCCTAAGATCACATCGTCGGCTCCGATCTTGATCACCGCGACGTAGTGATCGTTCAAGACGCTGTGCTTGAGCGCCGCGACAGCCGGCGGCTGGAGCTCGTCGAGGCTGCGGCAATAGCGGAACTCGGTGCTTGCTCCCTCGGCTCCGTAGAGCTCGTCGATGGCGGCCCGCAATGTGTCCGGCGGAGTGCCGGTGTAGAGGCTGGAGTGAGCGCGCAAGGCCAGGGCGCCTTCGTCGGCGGCGATGCCGAGCTGACGCAGCGCCGTGACGCTGGCCGCGGGGCCGCAGGTGTAGCGGGTGCCCTGGATGCAGACTCCGTGGCGGTCGAAGCGGGTGTGGAGCTTCTCCAGGGATGGGCGGTGCAGGGGCGGCATCAGGAAGGGCAGGACCGAGTAGGAGCAGACGCAGAGGCCGCCGAGCGTCTGCACCAGGAGGCGTTGGCGCGGGAGCGGCAGTCGTGCCGCCGGGATGCCGAGCAGGGCCGGGATGAGGAAGGCGAGGAGGGCGAATTCGCCGCGCTCCGCCATCAGCCAGCTCCAGGGAGCATGGAACTCCCATTGCGGCTGCTTGCGGGCGATGGCGATCAGGATCAGCGGCAGCATCAGTGCCAGAAAGGCGCCGAGCCAGACCCGTCGCGGCCTAGACGCCAGCCAGCGGCCCAGCCAGCCGCCGGCGACGGCCAGGGCGATGACGCCGGCAAGCTGGAAAATGTTGATCACTTCGCCACCTCAGGCCCTGGCGTCGTTGCCGCCCTTCTGCCACTGCTTGCGGGGCAGGGACTCCATGATCTTGACGTAGGATTCGTAGCGGTCCGGGCTGAGCCGCTCGTCTTCGGCGGCCTGGCGGACCGAGCACGCCTCTTCGTTGAGATGAGTGCAGTCGTTGAAGCGGCAGGGGAGGAAGGGGTCGAAGTCGTTGAAGCCGTGTTTCACCTCTTCCGGACGCAGGTCGAGGAAGTTGAATTCGCGTATCCCCGGGGTGTCGACGATGCGGGTGCTGGGGTCGAGCGAGTGGATGCTCGCCATCACCGTGGTGTGCGAGCCTTTGCCGCCCACCCGGGCCCGGTTTTCCCCGGTTTCGAGGTCAAGATCGGGATCGAGGGCGTTGAGCAGCGAGGACTTGCCGACGCCGCTGGTGCCGAGCAGGCAGGTGGTCTTGCCCTGGAGGAAGCGGCGCAGCCCGGCGACGCCCTGGCCGGTGGTCGAGGAGATCTCGAAGACCGGGATGCCGAGGCCGCGGTAGGTGGCGAGACGCTCAAGCAGGAACTTCGCCTCCTCGTCGAGCAGGTCGACCTTGGTGACCACGAGAAGCGGCTTGGCGCCGCTTTGGCGGATGCCGATGAGGAAGCGGTCGACCAGGGAAGGATTGAAGAGCGGCACGACGATCGAAGCGACCATGCCGACGTAGTCCATGTTGACGGCGATCACCCTTTCGACTTCGGGCCGGGTCGGGTCGGGTCGGGAGAGGATGCTTGAGCGGGGCAGGGCGCGTTCCAGCAGGGCGCGGCCGTTGGGGCCTTCCGACCAGAGGATCTTCTCGCCCACCGAGAGGTCGGTCTTCTGCACCATCGCCAGCTCCGGCCGGATCATGAACTCCCGTTCCGCCCCCTCGCCGGTCAGCAGCAGGCCGCCGCCGCGCGACAGGGCGATCACCGTCCCTTCCGCCATCTCGGCCTGGGATTGCGCCGACTTCGATTCCCAGATGCCCATCTCGTCGGCCTTGGCCATCGCCTTGAGGATCCAGGGGCCGAGCTCGTCGTCGAGCTTGCCGAGCTTGTGCTCGCGGCGGCGGGAATCCTCGAGACGGCCGCTGTGCATCTCCTGCTTCCAGTCCTCTCGCACGTCTTTGCGGACCAGGGCGGCTTTGCGCAGCTTGGCGGCGCGGGACAGGATCTCCCGCTGCTGTTCCGGCGGCAGGGCCTCGTAGCGCGCCTGCAAGTCGTTCTTGTTGCTCTTCTTTTCCGCCATGGTCGTCCTTGGTGTTTGCAGCGGGCAATTTCCTCCGGATTCCCGGCGCGGCAAGTCGTCGCCGGCTTTTGCCTCGCGGCAGGCAAAACGGCGGCCCCTTGCGGAGTCGCCGTCGATACCGACTGAAGGAGGATCAGAAGGCGAAGATCTCGTCGCCGAGGCGGGAGTATTCGACCACTTCGTCGGGACGGAACCAGATGGCGATCTCCTGCTCCGCTTCGCCGACCGTGCCGGAGGCGTGGATGAGGTTGCGGATCGGCTTGTCGTCGGGCTCGCCGGGAGCGGCGTAGGGCTGGTGGGCGTAGTCGCCGCGGATGGTGCCGGGCAGGGCCGAGGAGGGCTCGGTGGCGCCGACCAGGGTGCGGACCTTCTTGACGCAGTTGAGGCCGCCGACGACGAAGACGATCACCGGGCCGGAGGTGATGTATTTCTCGACGGTGGGGAAGAAGCTCTTGTTGACGTGGTCGGCGTAGTGCTTGCGAGCCATCTCGACGCTGACTTTCTGGAAGCGCATGGCGTGCAGCTTCAAGCCGGCGCGCTCGAAGCGGGAGATGATTTCGCCGGTGACCGAGCGCTGGACGCCGTCGGGCTTGATGATGATGAGGGATTTTTCGTAGGCCATGGATTTTCTCGCTTGGGTGTTGTTGTCTTGGAAAAAGTCCGAGACTTTAAAGGTTATGACGCGGCTGTCAACCGAGAAAATGCAGGAAGCGACTTGATAAGATAGCCAGGTTGTAAATCGGACCGGAATTTGAGGGTGGCCAAGCGATGAGGTGGCTGGTGAGTCTCTCTTGGGCGTTCCTCGCAACGAATGCGTTCGTTCGACGATGGCGGATTCCGGGGCGTTTGTTCGTGGTTTGAGCTTGAATTGGCGTTCCGCGCCCGGCATTCGATTGCGGAGCGGCACCTGCGGATGGCTGGGAAGCTTCAAACGGAGTCATGCAAGTCGGAAAAATCTTTTGCCGGAGCCGAAAAAAAATTTGCATCCTGGGTGGGGCAGGGATTAAGCTGTCCTGTCAGCCGCTCAGGCCGTCGCCTCCCTCCCCAAGTCGGGCGACACTCCCGGTCCCGGCGCTGTCCCCCGGATCTCCTTGATGGAATCCGGGGGCTTTTTATTGCGGCGTCTTGTGACGCGCCCGAAACGCGGCATCTTCAGGGATCGCTAACCTGGGGAACTTCCATGCGCCTCGCTCTTCTCGCCGCTGCATTTCTGTTTTTCTCGGCTCCTCCCGTCTCCGCGGCGTCCCGCGGCGAAGAGCTCTTCCCCGAGCTTGATCCCGTGTTGGTGGCGATCCAGCATGAAAGAGCCGGAGGCTCAGGAGTCATCATCTCTCCCGACGGTTACATCCTGACCAACGGCCACGTCGTGTCGCTGATGGATCCCGAACAGCCTCGAGAAACGGCCAGGCGCATCACCGTCATCCTCAACGACGAAAGCAAATATCAGGCCCGCGTCGTCGGCTTCGGGCTCGATCCCGACGTCGCCCTCCTCAAGATCGACGCGCCGAGGCCGCTCAGGGCTGCCCGGCTGGCGAAGGGTGCCTTGCGGACCGGCCAGACTGTCTTCGCTTTCGGCGCCCCTTTCGGCCTGCGCCGCACTTTGACCCAGGGCATCGTCTCCAACCCCGCCCAGACTTCGCTCGACACCTTCACCTCGGTGATCCAGACCGACGCCTTGATCAATCCCGGCAATTCCGGCGGTCCCCTCTTCAACGAAGCCGGCGAGGTGATCGGGCTGAACACCTACGGTGGCGAAGGGAACGGCTTTGCCATCCCGGTCGAGGTCGCCCGCACCCTCGGGGAGCAATACCGCGAGCACGGCCGCTTCCGCCGCGCCGGCCTGTCGTTTTTCGTCAGCAAGGCGATGCCGGAGAATTTCGCCCGCGTCCTAGGCACGCCGCAGGGGATTTTCGTCGATTTCGTCCTTCCCGGTTCGGAGGCGGCCCGCCAGGGCCTGAAGGACGGCGATGTCATCGTCGCGATGGACGGCGTTGCAGTGAAAGGCGCCAGCGAGGAGGATTACAACGACTGGCACTGGGACCTGGTCACCCGCCGTCCCGGCTCGCCGCTGAAGCTCGGCTTGCTGCGGCGTTCCGCCGGGCAGCCTTGGCGGCCCCTGGAGATCAGCTGCGTCCTCGGCGAAGACGAGCTGCTTCCCGCCCTCGGCCATCAGCTCGGCGAGCTGCCGGAGACCCTCTATCCCGAGATCGGCCTCGGCATCCAGAAGGTGACGCCCTTCGTCCTGCACGGCTTTTCGCTTCCGGGATCCGACGGCGTGAGGGTGACCACGGTGAGCAACGGACCTGCGGCCCGGGCCGACATCCGGGGAGACGACCTGATCGTCGCGATCGACGGCCAGCCGGTGAAGGATGACCGCGACTTCCGCCGCCTGGTCGACGAGCGCCTGGTCAAGCGTGCCCGCTTCCTCGTCTTCGATCTGAAGCGCGGCAACGACCAGTCGCGAGCCGTGCTGCGTGTGCCCTACCGTCTGCGCGACACCCGGGTGCTGATCCTGGCCGCCGCCGGCGAAGCTCAGCGCGAGCTCTTCGCCCGCCGTCTGCGGCTCGCCGGGGCCGAGGTGACGGTGGCCGAGAAGGGCGACGCCGCCCTCGCCGCCGCCGAGTGGGACGCGGTGCTGATCGCCGTCGACAGCACGGCTGTGCCACCCGGCGCGGCGCTCTTCCTTGATCGTCCCCTTCCTCCTGGACGCAATTGCGTCCTGGGGCTCAGCGGCAAGGCGCCAGCCCTGCTCGCCGCTGCCGGCTCATCCTGGAAGCTCAAGCGACTCACCGCCGACAAGGAGGCCGCCGCGCCGATCCTCAAGGCCGGGATGAACTACACCGGCCGCGAAGTCGAGATCGACGAGAATCTCGTCACCTGCACCGGCTTTGACAGCATCAGCGCCAAAGCCTTCCTCGCCGCCTTCGCCGATGCGATGGCGAAAAACCGCTGAATCCCGGCTCCGACTTGCCGGAAGCGCTTGGCTGCGTAAGTTCCGGCATCCGCCAAGTTCCAGGAGACCTCACGATGAGCTCAGATGATTTGACCGAGGCCGAGATCGAACGCGTCCTCGAATGGTATTACAAGGCCCCGAGCGAAGACCTCGCCGGCGAGGAGATCCTGCCCGACGGCAGTTGGGAAAGCCTGGTCGTCATCTTCGACCCCGAGGACGAAGACGCCGGCATGCTCGACGCCTACGAAGTCGAGCAGGGCGATGTCGAAGCCCTGCAGAAGCTGGTCAGCCACCGCATCGACCTGGCCAAATTCGATTACTTCGTCGCCGCCTACGCCAAGGAGGGTTGACATAGCCCCGGCTCCCGGGTAACTTGTCCGCCTATGTACTGGTACTACAAATACTCCCTGATCCTGGTGGCGGCCCTGATCCTGCTGCTGGTCGCCAAATGCGCGCTGCCCAAGAGCCTCAGCTCCCCGCCGAAAGAAGGCCGGGACCCGGTGACGGACGTCGCGCCGGTTAGCAAGGCCGCCTTGCCGCCGCCCCAGCCGGGACGCAGCCTCCCCCCCGGATCAGTCAGCGACAACGCCGACGCCCTTGCCCTGGCCCGGCAATTCAAAATGATTTTCACCGAAGCCGATGGTGCCCGCCAGGCCGGCCGCAACGACGCCGCCGTCGAGCTCGGTCTGAAGGCCCTGGCCCTGCCCGGTCTCGAGCCCTACAGCAGCGCCTGGCGTCAGGCCGCCGCCCTCGTCGGCGAATGCAACACCCGCCTCTTCACTAGCGACGCGCCGTCTCTGCGCAAGGCGTCGGTGACGGTGAAAAGCGGCGACGCCTTGGCCAACTTCGCCAGCCGCAAGACCACCGTCCGGGCCATCCAGCGCCAAAACAAGATTCCCTTGACTTCGCGCAACATCCGCGCCGGCCAGCAGCTCAAGTTCTTCGACGGCCCCTGGAAGCTCAGCGTCTACAAAAAGGACTACATCATGGTTCTCGAGCACAAGGGCCAGTTGTTCAAGTTCTACGATGTCGGCCTCGGCAAGGACAACCGCACTCCCGCCGGAGAATTCGTCATCAAGGGCAAACAGGAAAATCCTCCCTACTACCACCCCGACGGCCGGGTCATCCCCTTCGGCAAGCCCGAGAACATCATCGGCACCCGCTGGATGCGCCTGGTCAAGAAGGCCGACGGCAGCTACGACCGCATCGGCATCCACGGCACCTCCGACCCCGACAGCGTCGGCAAGGCCTCCTCCGCCGGCTGCGTCCGGATGCGCAATTCCGACGTCGAGGAGCTCTACGATCTCCTCCCCGACAGCTCTGTTGAAGTCATCATCAAGGAATAAGAAAAGTGGAAAATTTCTCCCTCGAATTTGAACGCCCGGTGCGTGAATTGCAAGACAAGCTCGACAAGATGCAAGTCTTCGCCCGTGAGCACAACGTCGACATGAGCCGCCAGCTCGATGAGCTCGAAAGGGAAATCGAGAACACCGCCCGCGAAACCTTCGCCAATCTCACTCCCTGGCAGCGCGTCCAGCTCGCCCGGCACCCCAAGCGCCCCTATTCGCTCGACTACGTCGAGCGCATCTTCACCGACTTCCTCGAGCTCAAAGGCGACCGTTGCTTCGGCGACGACGCCGCCATCGTCGGCGGCTTCGCCAAGCTCGACGGCCGGCCGGTGATGATCATCGCCCACCAGAAAGGCCGCGACCTGAAGGAGCGCAACAAGCGCAACTTCGGCATGGCCCACCCGGAAGGCTACCGCAAGGCCCTGCGCCTGATGCAAGTCGCCGAAAAGGCCGGTGCCCCGATCATCACCTTCATCGACACCCCCGGAGCCTACCCCGGCATCGCCTCCGAAGAGCGCCACGTCGGCGAAGCCATCGCGGTCAACCTCCGCGAAATGTTCAACTTCACCGTGCCCATCATCTGCACCGTCATCGGCGAAGGCGGCTCCGGCGGCGCCCTCGGCATCGGCGTCGGCAACGCCGTCATGATCATGGAAAACGCCTACTACTCGGTCATCTCCCCCGAGGGCTGCGCCGGGATCATCTGGAAGGACGGCACCAAGGCCGCCAAGGCCGCCGAAGCGATGAAGATCACCGGCCCCGACCTGCTCGAGCTGAAGATCGTCGACGAAGTCGTGGCGGAACCGGTCGGCGGCGCCCACCGCGACCACGACAAGACCGCCGAACTGCTCAAGTCGGCCCTCCTGCGCCAGCTCGCCAACCTCGATGAACTCTCCCCTGAAGGTCTGGTCAACCACCGCTACGAACGCTTCCGCGTCATCGGCGCCTTCGCCTGATCGACCGTGAACGCTGAGAAAAAATCCGAGCTCGTCGAGCTCGGATTTTTTTGCGTCCTGTGCCACTCCGCTTCTGAAGGCCGATCTCACGCGAAGGCGCGAAGCCGCGAAGGGACTCAATCATTTTAGCCCAGGGTTGAGCCGCATCGGCGACACCCTGGGAATGAGAGAGTTATGAAATTTGGCTCCAAGGGGGTCGCGGAGCTGGGGTGCAGGGGGAAATCTAGTTTCGCCCCATGGCCTTCAGCGCTGCTGCCAGGCCTCTTCGAGGAGGCGGGCCTCGGCGGCCTCGGCCGGGGGGAAGGCGGGCAGGGTGGCCTCGGGACGGCGGAAGCCGAGGCGGACCGCTTGTTCCTGGGCGGACGGCGAGAGGAGGAAGCCGAGGAAGGCGCGAGCGACCTGCCGCTGCGCCGTCCCGGCCTGGCGGAGGAGCAGGGCGGGGTGGTCCGCCACCGGGCTGGGCTCGGGCCGGACGATGATCAGCTTGCCCCAGCGGTTCGGCGCCTCGCAGGCCTGCAAGGCGAGGTTCTCGTAGACGCAGAGGGCATCATAAGTCGAGGGACCTTTGAGCAGCATGTCGCGGAGCATCGCGTCGGAGCTCCGCGCTCCCGACTGGAGGCCGCGTTTCATGCCGGCGAGGAAGGCTTGGCTGTCGGGATCCTGGAGGCGCTCCGGGGTCCAGGCCTGGCCGCCGGAGAAGTCGCGGCAGAGCAGGAGCCAGGCGGCGGCGCCGGAGTTGGAGCTGGCCGGATCGGCGAAGGCGAACTTGAAATATCCCCACTCCGCAGGACCTCCGAGCATCTGCCAGTCGGCGGCAGCCAGAGCCTGGCGGAGGCTTGCAGAATCGACCTGGCCGAACTTATTGACGAAGGTCCGGTGGCGGTCTTCCCAGAAGAGGTAGACCATCGGCGACTGCACCAGGCTGGGCAGCTCCTCGCCGGCCTGCGCCGTCAAAACGCGACTCTGCTGACTCGAGGCGGGCAGGAAGAGGTGACATGCGTCTCCTCCGGCAAGGCGGCGGAGCGCTTCGTTCGAGCCGAGATACTCGAGGTCGAAATCGATCGCCGCGCCGGCGCGGCTGCGGCGGAACGCCACCATCGCCCAGTCGATCCAGGCCCGCTTCTCGCTGCTGCAGAAAACCTTCAGGGTGAGTGAGGGCAGTGCTTGATCGGGATTCCAGGGGAGCGCGGCCCGGTGCGGCGGCGGATTGGGAGCCGCCAGGGGGGCGGGAGGACGAGGGGAGGGGATGGGTGCCGGCGCGGGATTGGGGGTCGGGATGATATGGACGGGGCCTGCGGGAGTCTCAATCCGTATGGCGGCTGGCTCGTTTCGCTGACCCACCCAAAACACCGCCGCCAGTGCAAGGAGGCAGAACGCCGCGGCGGCCAAGCCGCCCAGGATCAGGCAGCCGATCTTGAGCCCAGAGCTGGAAGGACGCGGCGGCGGCAGCGGCGGCGGCGCGACCGGAGGAGGCGGCAGTGGAGGAGGCGTCGGAACGGGCGCTGGCGGCGGTTCAGGAGGCGGCGGTGGTGGTGTGACCTGAACCGGTTCCGGTTCCGGCGGCGGCGGCGGCGCGACCGGAGGAGTTTCCGGCGGGGCGGGACGGGCCTTGAGGGGAGGCGTTTCGGGGGCGGCTTTGACCGCGGCGCGGGCTTCGGTGACCGGGTTCGAAGCGGCGCTGGGACGGAGGCGGATCTGGATCTCCTCGTCCTTGCTTTCGAGCTTTTCGATCGCCTCGACGGCGGCGCAGGAGAGGCTGTAAGAAGGGGCCTTGCAGTAGGGGCGGATGAGCTCGACATGTTCGGGGCAGCCGCTGCGGCCGAGGGCTTCGACCAGGTCGCGTTTCACCGAATTGTCCGTTTCGGCCTGGAGGAGCTGGGCGAGGCGGGCCCCGGCCCCAGGCCGTGGGAAGATACGGCTGATCTGCTCGACTTGGCGGCGCCGCAGCGAAGCGTCTTCGGAGGCCGGGAAGGCGAGGAACTCGGGGATCTGGCCTTCCTGGCGGAGGACGAGATCACAAGCCTGCACCAGGGCCTCGCGGCGCAGGTGGATGCCAAGTGCGGCGTCGGTGAAGCGGCTGAGAAGGGGGGCGAGCTCAGACATCAGGAGTTTCCCGCAGCAGAACCACGAATGGACACGAATGGACACGAATGAAGGAAGAAGTGGAATGGCCCCTCCTTACCCCTGTCAGCGCCTGTTGGAATTCGTGTTCATTCGTGTCCATTCGTGGTTCCGGCCGCTTCGTTTTGGTTCTTAGAAGAAAGTCGAGATTTCCCGGAAGATCTGGCGGATGTTCTTGGTGTCGCCGACGTAGTTCTTGGCGGCGGTGGCTTCGGAGATGCCGGTGAGCTTGTCCTTCTGGGCTTGGGCGCCGTAGCCGATGGTGAAGACCCGGGTGTCGCGGGTTTCGTAGTCGGTCTTGATCTTGGCGAGGAGATCCTGATACTTGGTCTTGCTGTTGGTGTCTTCGCCGTCGGTGAGGACGACGACGGCGGAGATGCTGTCGGGCTGCTTGTTGGCCTGGAGGAACTCATGAGCGGCGAGGGTGGCGTCGTAGAGCGCGGTGCCGCCGCCGGGGAAGAGCGCCTTGACCCTTTGCTGGAGCTTGGCCCGCTCGGTCGCGACGGCGCCGTTCTGGACGATCCAGCCGAGCTTGTCGTCGAAGCTGAGGATCGAGACGCTGTCCTTGTCGTTGAGCATCTTGAGCATCTCGACCGCGCCTTCGCGGGCGGCGGTCATCCGGCCTTCGGCCTTCATGCTGCCGGACTTGTCGAAGACGATGACGATGTTCGCCTTCTTCTTGCATTTCTTCCACAGGGCGAGGCTTTGTTCGATCAGCTCGCCGGAGGGGACTTCGAGGGTGGTCTTGGGCTGGAGGGGGTCGACTCCGTGCTCCTTGTCGAAGGGGACGGTGAGTTTGATCGCGGGGTTGCCGGGGCGGAAGCCGAAGCTCATCGCCTTCTCCTGCTGCGGCCCGGCCATCATGTAGGTGATGAAGGTTTCGCAGGCGCGGCGGTGTTCGGCGCTGACCCAGGGGCGCTCGACGATGGCGACCGGGTGGTCGCTCCAGAAGGTGCCTTCCTTGGGGTAGATGGCGACCACCGGGAAGGGCAGGGAATCCTTCTTGGCGGTGGATTCGATCACCATGTTTTCATAAAGCACCGCAGCGCTGAGGTATTCCGGGCCGCGTTCGAACATCTTGCTGCCGAAGAAGCCGGTGGATTCGCCGTAGTGGACGACGGCGTTCTCGACATTGCTGAGGAAGCTGGCGGTTTCCGGCGCGGCGAGGTCGGCGGCGGTGAGGCCGCGCTGCTTGCCGGTGGCGGCGTAGATCTCGGCGATCACCGAGATCAGGCCGCTGTTGCTGAATTCCGGGTGGGTGTGGCCGAACTTGAAATGGCCCCATTCCGGGAAGCCGTACTCGGCCCAGCCCTTGAGGTTTTGCGACACCTTCAGGACATCGTGCCAGCCGATTTCCTTTTCTGGCCAGCCGAGGGCGGTGGCCATCGGCTCCCACATGGCGATGACCACGGGCGAGAGGACGAGGTTGCGGGTGTCGCCGATCAGGGGCTTGCCGGTGGCCTTGAGGGAGCGGGCGTTGCCGAGCTTGATGAAGGCGTCGGAGGCCGGGCTGATGAGGTGAGCCTGGTCGCCGCCCTCGAGGATGCCGGAGATGCACTCGCCCGAACCCATCGGCACCGCGACGATCTTGATCGTCTTGCCGCTGACGGTGCGGTAGCCGGCCTGGTTGAAGGCGCTGACCACGGCGTTCACCCACTCTTTCTTTTCGGAACCATAGGTGAAGCGGATTTCGATATCTTCAGCACGGGCGGTGCCGGTGAGCAGCATCAGCATCAACACCAGCAAGGGCAGGATCTTCATGAAAGCGGCCTCATCTCTTGGGGTTTGGGGATTTTTGCACCGCTTGATACTTGCCGCCGGACCCCGGATTTCAATCTCCCCGCTGCCCGATGCGCTTTTTCTCATCGAAATTTAACCGAACGCCTTCTGGAAGCCGCCTTGACACAACTCGACTCGACTCGATCGAATCTGAGCTTGAATCACCTTGAAAATCCGGAGCTAGACTCCCGATTTTCAAGGTCGAAGGGTTTTGCGGCTGGCGCAAAAATAGACAAATTCAACAAAATCAGCGGACTCGGCTGGCCTCGGCCCGAACTGGCGTGTAGCTTCCCTCCATCCCCCGGGAGTCCTCTCATGCGCCGCGTTCCCATTCTCTTCATCGCCCTGATTTTTTCCTGTCATCAAGAGGCTCCGACGCCACCGCGCCCGGGTCTCAGCTTTGCCGTCAGCGCCGTCAAGCTGGCGGAAAAGCCCTTGCCGACCCAGAGCCCGCAGGAACTTTTCGCCCAGCTCGCCGGCAAGGATCTTGAAGCGTCAGGAGGTTTTGATGGCCAAGAGCTGCTTGCCGACACCTCTGCTCCAAACGCCTTCGTCCAGGCGGCGCACTTGAGCTTCGCCGAGCACCGCCCCTTAGTGTTGACCCCAGACTGCATTTGGCTCCTGATCAACCAGATGGCGGCTCGCCGCATCCTCGCCGCTCCGGAGGAATGCCGCGCCGCCTTGACGCGGAATCCGCAAAGTGCCGGCAAGGAAGAATTGATTGTGCGTCGCGACAATTTCATCCTCGGCTCGCCGAACAACGACTGGCGCGGCGTCTTCGCCGAGTTCGAAAGCAAGATTGAAGAGCGCTGCCCCAAGCCCAGCTTCGTCAGCGACTTCTCCCACCCTTTCAGCTCCAGCAGCGTCGACACTGTCGCGGCGCGCCGGGTGACACTGATGAAGGGTTTCTCGGCCTATTACACCTACACTGTTGCCACCCTGTGCGGCATTCCCGAGATTCGCCTCGAAGGCAAGCCCGAGGATTGGGACTGGATCCGCGACCATGTCGACGATCTCAAGCTTTTGAAGATGGACGCCCAGGTCGCCGTCCTGAAGCCGATTCTCGAGCAATTCTGCGCCGCGAGCCGCGGTCAAGTCGACCCGGCCTTCTGGCAGAGCTTCTACAAGTTTGAGAGTGAAAGTGGTGGGCCCTTCATCACCGGATGGATCATGGTTTTTCTCCGCGATGAGATTTCCTTTTTTGCCCACCTTCGAGAAGAGAAAATCGATTGGCGAAGCTCCCTTCAAAAACATCGAATAGCCTTCGCCTCGGTCCCTCGCGGCGATGTGGTGCAGGACTTCAAATGGGATTATTTGGGCAAGGAGTTGAAGATGCAATTCCGTGCCGGCTTCCTCGGGGTTTCACAAGATGGGATCACTCTGCGCCCGGAGATCTCCTGGCTAACCCAGCATCGACGGGTGGATTCTCACCTGACCGGATTGGCAGGCTATTTGGGCCAGCAGACCCATGTCAGTCCTTCATGGGAAGGGCCGAAATACCTCTGGGCCGAGAGCCAGGGGTGGCAGGCCCCGGCTGATCCAGAGCTCGATGCCCTCAGGCAAGCTATGGAAAAGGATGGCCGTAGCGGCAATGGGAAGGGCTTCGTGGAGAAACTAGATAAATGCAATTCTTTGGCGGAGATCCGGTCGAACAAACTCTATGATCAGCGACAAGACGCCTATTTCAAGAACCGCCGGAAATTCCAGGACGACGTCCTGCCCTTGATGACCGGCATGGAGGAATTCAAGCTTTCAGATTGGCAAGAAGCCCGACTCGACTTCACCCCGGCCGACGCCGAGCTACTGATCAAGCTGCCGAACTTGAAGAGGGTGATCGGCAACTTCGATGCCGAATGCCTGGAGGTGTTTAAGAAGAAGGCCGGATTGGAGATCCATCGCTGATCGGATACTCGCTCTGAGCTCGCTCACCGCCTGCCGTCCGATCTTGTAAAAATCCTCTTTGTCGACATATTTGGCGCCACTTTAAAATTTCGGATTTCATTTTGATGAAGGATCACACCAACCTGCCGGATACGGTCGCGGTCGTGGGACTCGGCCAGATGGGCGGGTCCTTCGCCCTGGCGCTGCGTTTCCATCTCCCCGGCGTCCGCCTCCTCGGCCTCTGCCCCAGCCCGGATGAAGCCGCAGCCGCAGTCGCTGCTGGCGCCGTCGATGAAGCTTCGCACCGTGCCGAGGACATCCTGCCGCAAGCGGATCTCACCATGCTGGCCTACCCGATCGGGCCGCTGCTGGACTTCGGCAAGGCCAATTTGCATCTCTTCAAGGCCGGCAGCATCGTCACCGACCTGTCCAGCGTCAAGGGCGCGGTGATGCGCGCCTTGCGCCAGCCCCTGCTCGAGCGCGGCGTCCACTTCGTCGGCAGCCATCCGATGTGCGGCACCGAGAAGACCGGCCTCAATCATGCCAGCCCGGAACTCTTCCGCGGCGCCGTCGCCTTCGTCAGCCCGGAGCCCGGCGACTGCCCGGCTTCGACCGCGACTGTGAGCGAGCTCTGGCGTCGCCTCGGGGCCCGCATCGTCGTGGTCCGTTCCGAGGAGCATGACAAGGCTCTCGCCTATACCAGCCACGTGCTCCACCTGATCGCCAACATGAGCACCCACATCGCTCTCGAAGGGCCCTTCGGCAGCCTCGCCCGCCAAGCCTGCGCCGGCTCCTTCCGCGACGTGTCGCGGATCGCCTCCGCCAACCCCGGCATGTGGCGCAACATCGTCGCCCACAACAGCCCCGCCGTGCTCGGCGCGCTCGACCACACTCTGGAAGAGCTGACCATGATCCGCCAACTCATCGCCGAAGGGCGCCTGTCTGAACTCGAGGCCTACCTCGGTCAAGGCAAGCGCCTGCGCGATGCCTGGTTCGCTGAATACACCCTTGCCCGTCAGGAATCCCAGGCATGAGCTCACGTCCCCAACTCGACCGCGTCCGCACCCCCGACAACCTCCGCCACTTCAACGAAGTCGAGCTGCAGCGTCTCTGCCAGGAGATCCGCGACGAGCTGATCGACACCTGCGGCCGCCATGGCGGCCACCTCGGCTCCAATCTCGGCGTCGTCGAGCTCACCGTCGCCCTCCATCTCGCCTTCCGTTCGCCGGACGACAAGATCCTCTTCGACGTGTCGCACCAGGGCTATGTCCACAAGATGCTCACCGGCCGCCGCGATTCGCTCCGCGAAACCCTGCGCCAGACCGGCGGCTGCTCCGGCTTCCTGCAGCGCGACGAAAGCGTCCACGACGCCTTCGGCGCCGGCCATGCCGGCACCATCCTCTCGGCCGCCGTCGGCTTCGCCGCCGCTCGCGACCGCAAGGGCGGCAAGGAAAAGGTCGTCGCGGTGGTCGGCGACGGCGCCTTCGGCTGCGGCATCACGCTTGAAGCTCTGAATGCCGCGGCGGATACCACCAAGGACCTCATCGTCGTCCTCAACGACAACAAGATGAGCATCTCGCCCAACGTCGGCTCGCTCGCCGGCTACCTCAACCGCCTGATCACTGACCGCCGCTACAACACCTTCCGCGACTCGCTGCGCGATCTGGTGCACCGCATCCCCCGCATCGGCGACCGGGTCGTCGCCGCCGCCACCAAGCTCGAAGAAGCCGCCAAGTCGCTCGTCGTCCCCGGTGTCATCTTCGAAGAACTCGGCTTCCGCTACATCGGCCCGATCGACGGCCACGACCTGCCGCAGCTGATCGCCACCCTGCGCAGCGTCCGCGAGCTCCCCGGCGCGCCCGTGCTGCTCCACGTTTTGACCGAAAAAGGCCGCGGCTTCGGCCCCGCCAACAAAGACCCCGAGCGCTGCCACGGCTTCAAGAAAAAAGAAGTCGCCAACCCCGAGTCCGACCCGGTCAGCCCCTGCCAGAAGAGCGGCCTCGCCTTCTCCAACTCCTTCGCCGAAAATCTCACCCGCCTCGCCAAGCGCGACTCGCGCGTCGTCGCCATCACCGCCGGCATGCTCTCCGGCACCGGCCTGAACGCCTTCAAGGACAAGCACCCCACCCGCGTCTACGACGTTGGCATCGCCGAGGAACACGCCAGCATCTTCGCCGCCGGCATGGCCGCCGGTGGACTCCGCCCCGTCGTCGCCATCTACTGCACCTTCCTGCAGCGCGCCATGGACTGCGTCTTCCACGACGTCTGCCTGCAGGAACTGCCGGTGATGTTCTGCTGCGACCGCGCCGGTCTGGTCGAAGACGGTCCCACCCACCACGGCATCCAGGACCTCGGCTTCTGGATCGCCCTCCCCGGCCTCGCCGTCATGGCGCCGCGCGACACCACCGAACTCGGCCTGATGATGGACCTCGGCCTCCTCCTCGACGGCCCCTCGCTGATCCGCTACCCCAAGTCCGACTCGACCGACCTCTGCCTGCCCCGTGCCCCGCTCGAAATCGGCCGCTCGGAAGTCCTGATTGAAGGTTCCGACGTCGCCCTTTGGACGGCAGGACGCGACGTCGATCTCGCTCTTGAAACCGCCAAGCTCCTGACCGCCAAAGGCCTCAAGGTGAAAGTGGTCAACGCCCGCTTCCTCAAGCCCTTCGACGCCGAAGCTCTGCGCGCCGACGCCGCCTTGATGCCGGTGGTCACCATCGAAGAACACGTCGTCGACACCGGTCTCGGCTGCATCGCCGCCGGCGTCCTCGCCGAAATGCCTCACAAGGGCCTGTTCCGTCGCGGTCTCCCCGCCGCCATCGTCACCTGGGGCAAGCCCGCCGATCTGCGCCGTCAGCACCGCCTCGATCCCGAGTCGCTCGCGGCCGACACCCTCGCCTTCATTGCCCGCCGGAAGGGCTGATTTTTAAATTCAAAATTCAAGATTCAAAATTCCAGATAACGACAACTCGATTCAAAGATTCAAGATTCAAAATGGGAAGGCAAGCATGAACAGCAAAGCTGCAGTCGAGAGCAGTCCCGTCTGCCTTTCCGCTTTTCAACCTTTCAACCTTTCAACCTTTCAACCTCTTGAGTTCACATGAGTCCCCTCCTGTCGCCGGAGCTGCTCCGCCGCGCCGCCGCAGGAGAGCTCGAGGCCCTGGCCGAACTCGACCGCATGGGCTTCCTGATGGCCCCGGCGGAATCCCCTGCCGACTTCGTCAAACGCCTCAAGGCTTTTGAGCTTCGTCTCGGTGAATTCGAAACCGAGATCGCCGCCAAGGGCGAGGTCGAGATCGAAGGACTGAAGCTCCGCCACGATGGGCGCATCCCGCAAGACCAGGTCGATGCGGTGGCCGCAGAAACCCAGGCCTTATACGGCTTTTCGATCTCCTGGGTGCCCGGTTTCTACACCGATGCCGGCCTGCTTTTCGGCGGCTTCGCCATGGCCTGGCCGCCCGACCTGTTTTCCGTCTTCGTCCTCCGTCCGGCCCTCAAGGATCGCCCTCGCTGGCTGATCTACTCGCGCGACGAAATCCTCGCCCACGAGCTCTGCCACGTCGCCCGCACTCCGCTTGCCGCCATCACTTACGAAGAGACCTTCGCCTACGGCACCGCCCGCTCGGCCTTCCGTCGCGCCAGCGGCGGCGCCCTGCGCTCGGTGGTCGACACCTATGTCCTGGTCGGCCTCTTCGTCCTCTGCATTGGCATTCAGACCTGGAACACCGTCATGGTGCCGATCAAGCCCGGCGATCCGATCTTCCCGCCCTCGGTCCTGGTCGGTCTCACCCTGCCGATTCTGTGGATCGCCTGGCTCGCCCTGCGGCAATTCCTCTCGGTCCGCCGTTTGAAGCGGCTGAGCGCTTCCCTGGCCGCCTGCTGCGAGCAGCCGCGGCACCTGCTTTTCCGCCTCAACGACGCCGAAATCATCGGCCTTGCCGCGTCGCCTCCCAAGAGCCGCGACGAGCTTCGCGCCGGCTTGCTGAAACTGGGTTCCTCGACGGTCCGGACAGAGCTCATCTGCCAGCGCTGCCGCTGAGCATCTCTGCGCATATCCTTTTTTCGACCTGTATCACTCGCAGGAATGAAGAAGCGAAGAGAGCAGTTGGCCACAAAAGGCACGTAGAGCGCAAAAGAGAGCGATTCGCGCTTTGCCGATCAGTCTTTCTGCGTCTTCTGCGGTTGATCGGAGCTTGATTTGGAGTGATGCAGATGGAAAAAACTTGATTCCGGGACTTTTCGGGTTTAGGCTGAAAACGCCACTGACTTCACCCCTGGAAACCCGACTATGAAATCCCCTAGCCTGTTCCTCGCATCTGCCTTTCTCGCCTCGGTCTTGCTGATGTCTGCGTCGGCCGACAAGCCCGAAAAACTTAAACCCTTGGCTTCGGGCTCCAGCCTGCAAGTGCCGGCCGCCGGCATCACCATCAACGGCCTGCGCGACATGAAGCTGGTCCCCCAGCCGCGTCCCGAAGCCCGTCAGTGGACCTCAGGCGACAAGAAGGTCGATGCTTATCCCATGCTTGAGCTTTGGAAGCGGGAAAATCTGCTGGCGGAATATGCTGTCGACAGCCGCGCTTCGCTGCGCTTCTGGAGCCTGGCGAAATTGCCCCCGGCCCCTTCACCGGAAGCCTTCGGCGAGATGTCGGAAGGAAAACTTTACGTCATCGACAGCGAGTTCCGCGGCAAGCTCCGCCCGGTGGTCACCGAGGCGGATCGGACCGAGTGGTGCACGCTCGCCTTCGGCAGTCTTCCCGACGCCAGCATCTTCGCGAAATTCAAACCAGTCTATCCCTGCGAGCATTTCGATCTCGCCAATGGCCGCCACGTCTTTCTGGTCCGCAAGGACGCCGGCCATTTCGCCATCGACATGACGGTTGATCCGGACGACAAAAAAGCCCAGGATCTGGTCCTGGGGATGATCAAGTCGCTCGCCCTCCGGACCCCTGTGACGACCAAGGCGCCGGCAGGTGCAACGCCGAAAAAAGGTGCCTCGAGCGAATTGCAAGCCTCCATCGATGCGGTCGTCGCCGAGATCAAGAATCAACCCGGCTGGTGGTGCATGGCCGACGGCGACTACGTCATCAAAACCAATCTCAACCCCAACATGAAACGCTTCCCCCAGGAGATCCTCACCCGCTGCCAGGCTCTGCGCGCCTACTACTCCCGCATCTTCCCCAGTTATGTGCCGCTCACGGCCGCCAGCGTCTGCACCGTTCCGGCCACCTCGAAGGAGTTCGACCAGTACACCAACGATGACACCCTGAAGGACGCCGCCGGCCTGTGGATGCCCGGACGCAAGGAACTGGTCATCCGAAGCGAGGATTCCCGTCCCGATGCCAAGGCCAAAAAAGACCTGATGGAGACGGTTAATCACGAAGCCTTCCACCAGTACCTCCACTACGCTCTCAACCAGGAGGAAACGCCGACCTGGATCAACGAAGGCCATGCCACCCTGTTCGAGAACATCCGTCTCAGAAACCGCGGCATCATCGAATTCCTCCCGAGCAGCCGGGAAGAGGCCTTCATCCGCCATCAAAGCGAGATCGACATCAAGAAGCTCATCGCCATGCCGCATGAGGAATTCTACAAGAATCCCGATGTCAACTACCCCGCCGTCTGGGCTCTCTGCTACTTCCTCCGTTTCGGCGGCCCGCTCTACCCCGACAAAAACTACGACAAGGTCTGCGACCGGATCTTCACTGCTTCCGCCAAGGGCAAATCGGAGCAGGAGGCCAACCAGATCGGCTTCGAGGGCATCGACATGGATGTCTTTGTCAAAGACTTCAATGCCTTCTGGAAAGATCCCAAGAAACAGGCCAAGGCGGAAAAGACCGACCTGAGCAAACGGTCCTACCTGAAGGAGCACAAGATGCTGCCGTCGAGCGAAGCTTCCGCCGTCAGCGGTGCCAAGTCCAACGGCACGTGAACGTAAAGACACTGGAATGAGACGCCCTGCCAGGTGCTCAAATCCGAGGTGATTGGCGATGACAGCGGCGCCTCCACCGCCTTTGCAGCGAAAATCAGCTTCCGCTACGAAGTCAAAGGCCAGGAGGGAAGCATTGGTCACAATGGGCAGCGCATTAGAGATGTGCGAGAGCTGTCCCTCAGATCACAGTTAGAGAAGCTCATCGCCACAAACCCCAATCCAGAGTCCTTATTATTGCCCGCGGGCGTCGACGACGCGACCGCCGAAGAATTGGCAAAGAGCCTGGACGAAAGGGTTTGTGGCGACGCGTTGGCGCACTTCGTCGGACGAGTTGAGGATCTGGCGCTCTTGTTGACCGGTGCGGGCGGAAGTGATGATCAGCGAGATGTCGCGGCCGGTGAGGCGTTTCAGGTGGGCTTTAAAGAGCTCGGGATAGGGAGGCTCCCTGAGGCGGGCCAGCTCCGGCTGTGAAGGATCGAGGGCGAGCATCAAGGTGTCCTTCCCCGGCATCAAGGCGGCCATGCTGCCAAGGAATTGCGCGAACTGGGTGAACTCGGGGTCCTGGCGCAACGCCTCGCTGCAGGCTTCCCAGAGCTGATCCTGGGCGGCGGACGGCGCGGTGGCCGTGGCCGGGGGCTGGGCGGGCGCGGCGGTGACGACGAAGCGCTCTGGGAGGCGGGGAGCTGCTTTCTCCGCCGCGGCTCGTGCCGGTCCGCCGGAACGGGTCTCGACGACTTGGCTTTTCGGCACCAGGATTTCATCGGGAGGTCCGACAAGGACGCCGGCGGCGAGGAGTTCGGAGGCGGCGGTCCAGTGCAAATCGCCGCTGAGGATGTCGACATCAAGGCCGAAGGCCTTGCCGGGAGGCAAGGCGGGCAGGAGGGGGAAATCGCAGAGCGGCGGAACGGCATCGCCTTCGTCTTCGGGCAGGTGGAGGAGGCGGTTGAGGAAGGGATCCGGCGGTGTGGCGGCCTCGGCTTTGGCGAGGGTGGCGAGGCGCTCCGATTCGGCCTGGCGGGCGCGACGCTCGGCATTCACTTCGGCGTCGTCGCGGGCATTGGCGAGAAGGCGGGCGGAAATCTCCGCCAGGCTGAGCGGCGCTGGCGTCGCTGGATGCGCGACTTGCGGCGCCGGAGGGGGCGCGTTGGCGGGCTGCTGGAAGCTCGGTTCGGGCTGAGTGATGGCGCGGGCTTGTGCGGCGGGCGCGAGCGTGGCGGGAGGCGGGGCCGGGATCAGATCAAGTTTTTTTTTTGCTCCGCGGCCGGTGAGGCGGGAGCTTCAGGGAGATCGAGAGCGATGCGAGGCCGGGCCGGGCTGCCGATTTCGGCTTCGAGGAGAGGCTCGCCGCCGGATTGGCGGAGGCGGGCGAGACGGCGAAGGACCTCGTCGAGCTGCACCGCTTGCGCGTCGCGCATCACCCGCAGCAGGGTGAGCTCGAGGGTGGCGCGCTTGTTGAGGGCGGACTTGAGCTTGCTTTCGTGGTTGAGCAGGCCGTCGGCGAGACGCTGGACGACGCCGGCATCGGCCTGGCCGGCGAGGCGGGCGATTAGTTCGAATTCGGCGCCGTCGACTTCCAGGATGGCGGCGGCGTTGCGCGGGCTGCAGGCGGCGACGAGGAGGGAGCGGGCGAGACCGACCAGGTCGGAGTAGAGCTGGTCGAGGTTCTTGGCTTCGCGCGACAGGCGGTCGAGGCGGAAGAGAAGTTCCTGGGCATCGTTGTTGAGCATCGCGGCGAGGACTTGCAGCAGCTCGGCCTGGCTGGTGAGGCCGAAGACTTCGAGGACGTCGGCTTCGCCGATGCTGGTGCTGCCGGAGCGGAAGGCGATGAGCTGGTCGAGGATGGAAAGGGCGTCGCGCATGCCGCCGTTGGCGGCGCGGGAGACGGCGTTGAGGGCGGCCGGCTCGACCACGACCTTCTCCGCCTGGCAGATGGCGCCGAGGCGCTCGGCGATAGCCTTCTGGCTGATCCGCTTCAGGTCGAAGCGCTGGCAGCGCGAGATGATCGTCGGCAGGACCTTGTGCGCTTCGGTGGTGGCGAAGAGGAACTTGACGTGGGCGGGCGGCTCCTCGAGAGTTTTCAGGAGGGCGTTCCAGGCCTGGGTCGAGAGCATGTGGACTTCGTCGATGATGTAGATCTTGAAGCGGCAGCGGGTCGGGGCGTAGACGACGTTGTCGCGGATGCGGCGGATGTCGTCGACCGAGTTGTTGGAGGCGCCGTCGATCTCGATCACGTCCATGCTGGCGCCGGAGCCGATCTCCTGGCAGTTCTGGCAGGCGAGGCAGGGATTGCCCTCGGCCGTCATCGCTTCGCAGTTGAGCGCCTTGGCGAAGATCCGGGCGGAGGTGGTCTTGCCGATGCCGCGGGTGCCGACGAAGAGGTAGGCGTGGCCGACTCGGCCGGAGCGGATGGCGTTGACCAGGGTGCCGGCGATGTGATCTTGTCCCACCAGATCGGTGAAGGTCTGGGGGCGCCATTTGCGGGCGAGAACCTGGTAGTTCGACATCGGGTCATCCATCGGGCTGAAAATGAAGAGCCACGACCCAGGTTGACCCCGACACCCGCCATTGAAACTTATGGCTGCTCGGTTCCCCGCCTGACCAGGTTCGCTTCTCAGTCGTTGCCGAGGGCCTGGGTCGTGGTGGAGCGGACTTTAACCGCCTTTGCGGCCGCCGCAAGCAGGCGCAGTCACTTTCCCGGAAAGAAAAATTCCCTCCCTCGGCAAGCCGAAGCCGCGGCGCTATTTTCCCAGCGTCCTCAAGCCGAAAATCCGGAGCCCGCCGATGCGCATCGCCTTCTTCAACGCCAAAGCCTACGACCGCGACTTCTTCTCCCGCGCCGACGCCGCCGGACGCCATCAGCTGGTCTTCCTCGAAGCGCACCTCGACGCCTCCACCCTGCCCCTCGCCGCCGGCGCCGAGGCCGTCTGCATCTTCGTCAACGACAAGCTCGACGCCCCGCTCTGCCGCGGCCTCGCCGCCCTCGGCGTCCGCTTCGTCGCGCTGCGCTGCGCCGGATTCAACAACGTCGACCTCGAAGCCGCCGATGCCGCCGGGCTCAAGGTGGTGCGGGTCCCGGCCTATTCGCCCCACGCCGTCGCCGAACACACGATCGGCCTGCTCCTCTGCGCCAACCGCCGCATCCACCGCGCCCACAACCGCGTCCGGGAAGGCAATTTCGAACTCAAAGGCCTGATGGGCTTCGACCTCCACGGCAAGACCGCCGGGGTCATCGGCACCGGCCGCATCGGCGCCCTCGTCGCCGGCCTCCTCCAGTCCTTCGGCTGCCGCGTCCTCGCCCACGACCTCCAGGAAGATGCCGAGCTGCTCCGCCGCGGCGTCGAATACGCGCCCCTAGACCGCCTCTATCGCGACTGCGACATCATCAGCCTCCATTGCCCCTTGCTCCCGGCGACGCATCACCTGATCGACGCCACCGCCCTCGCCAAGATGAAAAAAGGCGTCACCCTGGTCAACACCTCCCGCGGCGGACTGATCGACACCCAGGCCGCCATCGAGGCGATCAAGAACGAGAAGATCGGCCTCCTCGCCATCGATGTCTACGAGGAGGAATCCAACCTCTTCTTCGAAAACCTCTCCGAACAGATCATCCGCGACGACCTCTTCGCCCGATTGCAGTCCTTCCCCAACGTCCTGATCACCGGTCACCAGGCTTATTTCACCGACACTGCCCTCGGCCAGATCGCCGCCACCACCCTCGCCAACCTCGAGGAGCTCGCCGCCAGCGGCTCCTGTCCCAACGAAGTCCATTCGACCCGTCACCTCGCCAAACGAGTCTGAATTCAGGCGCGTCGCAGCTCGATCACCTGGGTCGCCGCGGCGACGGCGCGGGAATCGTGGGTCGCCATCAGTACCAGGCCGCCGGCGGCGGCGTAGTCGCCGAGGTGGCGGATCACCAGGGCGGCGCTGGCGTCGTCGAGGTTGCCGGTGGGTTCGTCGACCACTAAAAGCCGGGGTTGGCCGAGGAGGGCGCGGGCGAGGGCGGTGCGCTGGATCTCGCCGACGCTGAGCTGCGAGGGCGCGTGCTCGAGGCGGCCGCCAAGACCGAGGCTTTCGAGCAGTTCGATGGCGACGGCGCGGGCCCCGGGCACCGGACGCACCAGGGTGGGCAGCAGGACGTTGTCGAGCAGGTTCAGCCAGGGCAGCAGGTGGAACTGCTGGAAGAGGCAGCCGATGTGTTTCGCCCGCCAATCGGCGCGGGCTTCGGGGCCGAGGGTGTAGGGGTCGATGCCGTCGAGAAGGATCCGGCCTTCGCTGGGGCGCAGGAGTCCGCAGATCGCGGCGAGGGCGGTGGACTTGCCGCTGCCGCTGGGGCCGAGGAGGGCGGCGAAGCCCCCCGGCGCCAGCTCGAGTTCGAGGCCGCGTAGCACTTGCAAGTCGCCGTAGCGGTGGCCGAGTTGGGTAATCTTCAAAGAGCCAAGATCGGTCCGATCCGACCGATCCGACCGATCTGGAGAAGCTGAGGACTGGGAGCTCACAAGCGTTCCTCCTTCAGCAGGCTGGCGGGATCGCGGCGCACCGCGGCGAGGCAGGGGAGCCAGGCGGCGAAGAGGGCGCAGGGGATGGCGGCGGCGAGGACGCCGAGGATGGCGGCGGGCGCTACGAGCTCAAAGATCCGGGTGTCGAAGTGCAAGGCGCAGGTGAGGGCGGCGTAGCCGAAGCCGAGCACGGCAGCGAAAAGGGCGGCGAGGAGGATGCGGCTGAGCAGGAGAAGGAAGATGCGGCTGCGGCGGAAGCCGAGCGAGGCGAGGAGAGCGATCTCCTGGCGTCGACCGTTGGCATTGCCGGCGGCGGCGAGGCCGAAGATCAACAGGCCGGCGACCAGGGCTCCGCCGATCAGGCGTTCGGCCAGGACGCGGCGCTCCTCGTACTGGCGGGCGCGATCCTCCTTGAGCAGGTCGAGCTGGGCTTCGGCGTTGTCGCGCACCGCCTTGCGGGCTTCCGCCCGGGCCAGGGCCTGCGAACCTTTCTCCAGGACCACATGGCCGGGCAGCACCGCCTGCACCTCCTGGCGGATCAGGGCCATCAAATCCTCGTCGCGGCAATTGCACTGCAAGGCGAGGATGGAGTTGATCCGTCCGGGCTTGCCAAAGAGTTGTTGCGCCGCCGCCAAAGGCAGCCAGACGCTGATGTCGTCGGAGTTGGCGCGCATCGGATAGACGGTTTTCACCGTCCATTTCGCGGCGCCGAGTTCAAGGCTCGAGCCGGCTTTGAGCTCGAGGTCGCGGGCGATTTCGTAGCCGACGGCGACTTCTCCTTCGGCGAGGGGATCGATCAGGGCGCCGGAAGGGGCTTCGCTGGCGTGGCCCATCGGCAATTCGCCGCGGATGCCGATCAAGAGGACGCTGCGGCGCTGCTCCGGCCAGTGCCAGCGGCCGGAGAGCGAGGGCAGCAGGTGGTTGAGTGACTCCGGGCCGGAACGGGCCAATTCGTGCGCCGCTTCCTCGGGCATGTCGCCTGTCGGATAGCCGCGTTCATGCATCAAGGCGACATTCTCCCCCGGCGGCAGGACCAGGACGTTGAAACCGAGGCCTTTCATCTGACGCCGGATCTGGTCCTTGAGTTCATCGAGCAGCTTGTCGCTGGCGGCGATGTGCTCCTGCACCAGCGCCTGGGTCTGGCGCTCGTGCGCCTGCAGCGAGGCGGCCAAAAGCAGGGAGGCCGTCACCGGCGCCGCCCCGAGCAGGCACAAGGCGAGGAAGCCGGCTTTGCGGGCGAGGATTTCGCGGAGGATGAGAGAAACCAGGGTCATGCTCGACTCCGCCCTTGAAGATCAGTCTGATCCGACCGATCATTTTTGCCTTGGCCGCAGACGGCGCAATCAGCGCGGCGCTCGCCGAGGCGGAGGCGTTGGCTGCTGTAGCGTTCGAGGTCGAGGAGAAGGGTGTCGCCTTCGAGGGAGGTGGGCAGGCCGGTGAGGAGCTTCACCGCTTCGATGGCGGCGAGGCAGGCGACGCTGCCGGAGACGGCGCCGAGCACCGGGAAGCGGCGCTTCCACAAATCGGGGACTTCGGGATGGAGGCAGCGCAGGCAGGGATCGAGGCCGGGACGATGGCTGCTGAGCTGGGCCTGCATGCCGTACATCGCCGCTTCGACGAGGGGAATGCCGAGGCTGACGGCGGCGTCATTCATCGCCAGGCGTTCCTGGAAAAGCGGAGCGCAGTCGATCACCAGGTCGCAGCCGCGGATGAGCTCGAGGGCATTGCTCGCGTCGACATTTGTGTCGTGCAGGACAAGATCGAGATCGGGACGGAATTCGAGCAGGCGTTGACGGAAGGAGTCGACGCGCGGCAGTCCCTCGCCTTCGGCCTTGAGAAGGAGCTGGCGGTTGTAGTCGGAGGGCAGGGCGATGCCGCCGTGGGCGATGACCATCGCGCCGATTCCCGCCGCGGCGAGCTCCATCGCGACGAGTCCGCCGAGGCCGCCGGCGCGGGAGATGAAGACGCGGGCATTCTTGAGCTTGAGTTGGGCACTTTCGCCGAAGCCCGGCAGGTCGATCTGCCAGGCGTAGACCTCGCGGTCGCGGGGAGTCAGTTCAGACATAGAGCGGCCTCAACCACGGAAGACACGGAGGGCACGGAAGGAAGATTGAACCGCAGAAGACGCAGATGGCCGCAGAAATTCAGCAACTTGATTTTTGAATCTTGAATCTTGAATCGGTCGCTCACTTGCCGCTTTCTTGAATCTTGAATTTTGAATCTTGAATTCATAAATCACCCCCCGCTCATCGGGCTCATCAGAACAAGGCGGGAGCCGTGGCGCCAGGTGGGCGGGGCGCCGGGAGGCAGGCGGGAGCCGTCGACGAAGAGCTGCGGCGAGGCGCTGGCCTGGAGCGCGGGCTGCAGTTGCGGCAAACGCAACAGCAGGGAGGATTTCAGGCTTTCCAGGTCCGGCGTTTCGTCGATCTCGAGACGGATCGCGGGAAGCCCGGCGAGCTGACGGATCTGGCCGAAGAATTCGATGTCGATGGTCATGAATGAGCCTCGGGAACAAGTTTTAACCACGAAATACACGAAATACACGAAAGGAGAACCAGGGCAATTAACCACGGAAGACACGGAGGGCACGGAAGGGGTTTTGATTTCTGCGGTGAATTTGCCCCGGAGGGGCAGCCGGCAGATAGCCCAGGGTGTAGCCCGAGGGACGAGGGCAAACCCTGGGTCAGGACCAAATGCCCTCGAGCCCCGGAGGGGCGTCCAGAGTGTCGCTGAGTGGATGCCCGGATCTGAATCATTTCCCCTCCGATCGCGGCGAGAAGCCGGCGGGGAGCTGGCGGGATTTGAGGTGGTCGGCGAGGCGGCGGCTGATCTGGGCCTTGCCGGAATCGGCGCGGATCTGCAGGCCCTGGCGGGCGCTGAGAAGGCCGCAGTCGATCAGGTCGAGAGAGGCGGCGGTCTGCGGGGCGCTGAGGACGTTGGAGCGGTAGACCAGGGCGGCGTCGAGGCTGGAGGAGAGGAGCTGGCTGACCAGCATGTCGCCGCTGTTGCTGAAGACCAGCGGGTTGACTTCGATCGAGGCGGTTTTCAAGGCCTCGGCGCTGAGGATGCCGAGGGCGGCGCGTTTGGGTTCGGCGAGGCCGACGCGGAGATCGCTGCGGGTCAGATCCGCGAGACCCTTGATGTCTTTCGGATTGCCCTTGGCCACCGCCAGAACCAGATCGTTGCGGCTGAAGTCCTCGGCGCTTCCCATCTGCTTCGCCATCTGCTCGTTGTAGCGCCAGTCGCAGGAGACGAAGAGCTCGGGCAGAGTGCCGGTCGACATCTGCGAAGTCAAGGTGCCGCAGCCTTCGAAGACGGTGGTGATGTCGCAACCTTCGCGCTGGGCGAAGCTGTCGAGTCCGGGCTGCACGGCGGGGCGCAGCATGCTGCCGGCCATGACCAGGAGCTTGGGACGCGGGGTCCAGGCATCGCCCGGGACAGGCGTGAGTCCGGCGGACTTCCAGATCGGCGCGCCGTGTTCGGGCGAAGCGAGGAAGCGGGCGAAGGCGAGGGCTTCGACGGGGCGTCCCTTGCTCGCGGGCAGACCGGCGATGGCGAGCGAGGCGCAGCCCTCGAGCTCGGGCAAGGCGATGAGTTCGAGCTGGGGATAAGCTTGCGCCATCGAATCCCAGAGGAAGGTGGCATCGGCGGCGCCGACGCTGAGGTCGGCGGCGACTTCGGTGACGGTGGGCTTGAGGGCGAGGGCCTTGGCCTGCAGCGGCGCCCAGGCCTCCTTGAGGTGGCGTCGGCAGAGGCTTCCGATCGAGGCGGCGTCGGGGTGGCAGAGGAGGAGGCGGACTTCGGGCCGCCGGAGATCGCTGAGCGAGCTGATCTTCTTGGGATTGCCCTTGGCGACGGCGAGACAAACCTGCTGGCGAGCGAGGGGGATTCCTTCGGCGAGGAGGCCTTTCTGGCGGGCGTGGGCGAAGGATTCTTCGTCGGCGCTGATCAGCAGGTCGCCGGGGGCGCCGGAGGCGAGCGAGGCGACGAGGCTGCCGGAGCCGCCGAACTGCAGCTGGACGCTTTGTCCGGCGGTCGCTGTGTAGGCGGCGGCGGCCTTTTCGAGACCCGGTTTGAGGCTGGCGGCGGCGAGGACGAGGAGGGGTTTTGCTGTCGGCTGGGAGGCGGCGGCATCGCCTTGCTGCGGTTTGCAGGAGGCGCAAATGACGAGGAGGAGGGCGAGGAAAAAGTTGCAAGGTAAAGCGGCAAGGAAGTTGCAAGGTTGGAAGGTTGAAAGGTTGAAAGGTAAAGCGGCATGAGCAGGAGCAGGGCTTGTGCTCTGAGAGGTCAAATTTTGAAGCTGCTTATTCATGATGCGTTTCAACCTAGTGCTTGTCGTTGCTCACTCGTTCGCCTTTCAACCTTTCAACCCGGTTCTTGTTGTTTACTCGTTCCGGGACAAGAGGTGGCGGGTGGCGAGACCGAGGAGCAGCAGCAAGAGCAGGCTGCCGACGATCACGGCGCTGAGGGGAAAGCTAGCACTCTTTGCGGTAGCCGCAGTGGGCACTGGCGTCGCGGGTTTTGCGGCGGGCGCAGGGGCGCTGAGTTCCTGCAGGCCGCTGAGGGGCGGCAGGGCCTTTTCGATGACCACCGGGGCGGCGCTGACGTGGCTGGCCCATTCCGCTTCGAGGAGCAGGTCTTCGCCGGGGTTCTGGCTCTGCACGGTGCAGGAGCATTTGCCGCAGACGTAGCCGATGGTGTTTTCCACGGCGCCGTCGGAGAAGCGTTCGGCGGGAAGGGGCGGCAAGGCGCGGCCGCGGCCGAAGACCGGGGCGGCCCAGGGGCCGGCGGGGGCGGCGTCGCCGCCGAGCATGGCGAGGAGGATCTCTTCCTGCGGGTCCTGGCGATCGATTTCGATGATCGAGTAGCTGAGCTTCAGCGGGATGGCGGAGCGCAAGTGATTGTCGAGCTCGGTCGTGCTGTCGATCTTGCCGAAAGCGACGACGGATTTCGACAGGCTTTGTTTCTGCATCGCTTCATCGGCGGCTTTTTTCAGCGCTGCCAAGGCGGCGGCGTCTTCTTGAGCCTTGCCGGAGCGGACCAGGAGCCAGACCACCGATTCGCCTCCGAGCAGGGAGGCGACCAGTTTTTTCCGCACCGGCGAAGCGAGGATCTTGTCGGCGCTGGCCACATCGGCGAAGCCGTTCCACACCGGGCGGCCCTCGGGATTGAAGAGATTGAGCGAGGCGCCTTCGCTGGAGGCCTCGGACGACGGGAGCACTTCCACCTGGACGTTGCAATTGGGGCCCGATTTGGCTTTGATCCGGGCGATCATCGCCTGTTCTTCCGGCTTCAAGTCACCTTGGTGGCTCACTTTCAGGGTCCAGACGTGGGCGCTCCAGCGTTCCAGGGCGTAGCGGAACACCGGCACTTCGCAGGCGATGGCGATGCCGCTGAAAAGGAGCAGGAGCAGCGATGTCAGTCGAAAGGGTCGGGGAGTGTTCATCGTCCTTCCTGGGTGGGAGCTTGAATCAAGAGCAGTAAAAGCCGGGTCGGGGGTCGGGCTCTGCAGAAAACTTATGCGGATTAAGCATTTCTTATAGAGATTTCGGGGTGGCTGGGTTCGAGACGGTCCTGCCGGTCATCTGTTCCCGGGAAGGGCGGAATGTTACGTCCATTTGGCGTCCGGCTTCATGGCGCCGTTGGGTTTTCCTGGCGGCGGGCGTGGGCGGCCTTGCGCTTTTCGCAGAGGAGGATGGCGCCGAAGGTGATGGAGGCGCCGAGGAAGGCGTGGGCGGAGAGATGTTCGCCGAGGATGAGGATGGAGAGGAGGACGCCGGAGACCGGTTCGGCGAGGCGCCAGGAGGAGAGGCGGGCGACCTTCTGGGAATGGATCAGGCCGTACCAGACCGAGAAGGCGACGACCGAGATGAAGGCGAGCCAGAGGGTGGCGCCGAGGGCGACGGCATCCATTTGCGGCGGCAGCTCCCAGGCGGCGCTGCCGCTGCAGAGGAGGAGGGCGAGGGAGCCGCAGAGCATCGAGCTGCCGTTGACGAGGCTAAGGGGGTGTTGGCGGGTGAGGGGTTTGACGAAGAGCATGGCGCTGACCGAGGTGAAGGCGGCGGCGAGGATGAGGCCGACGCCGAGGAGGCTGGCGGACTGGCGTTCGTCCCAGAGGCAGATGGCGACGCCGGCGAGGCCGAGGAGGACTGGCAGGAGGTCGGCCGGCTGCCATTTTTCGCTGCGGTCGAAGAGCGGCGCGGCGACGAGCCACCAGATGTTGCCTGCGGCCATGCAGATGGCCGCAATGGCGCCGCCGCAATGGGCCATGCCCCAGTAGAACAGGATGTAGGTGATGAAGACCTGGCAGAAGCAGAAGCCGAGGAATTGGCGGCGCGGCAGGCTGGCGAGGAGGGCGAGGGAGCGGCGGGCGAGGAAGAGGAGGATGAGGCCGGCGAGGAGGAAGCGCCAGCCGGCGAAGGAGCAGCGTCCCTGGAAGTCGAGGGGCGGCATGTGCTGCTGCGCCAGGCGGATCACCGGGAAGGCGCTGCCCCAGAGGACGCAGGCGCCGAGGGCGCGGAAGGCGAATTGCCAGCGGGGGGCGTCAGGGCTCATGGGGGCTCAGAAGGGGTTGCGGCGGGCGATCGCCATCGCCATTGAGGCCGAGTCGGTGTGGCTGAGGTCGGCGCCGAGGGGGATGCCCTGGGCGAGGCGGGAGAGGAGCAGTCCTGGGCGGGCGACGAGTTCGGCGACGTAGGCGGCGGTGGCCTGGCCTTCGATGTCGGTCGAGGTGGCGAGGAGGATTTCGCGGCATTCGGCCTCGGCGGCGCGGCGGCGGAGATCATCGAGGTGCAAGTCTCCGGGGCCGACGCCGTCGAGCGGGCTGAGCTTGCCGCCGAGGACGTGGTAGCAGCCGCGGTAGCCGGACTTTTCGACCGGCACCGCCATAGCCACCGATTCGACGACGCAGATCAGGCCGCGGTCGCGGCGGGGATCGGCGCAGACCGGGCAGAGTTCGCCCTTGTGCAGGTCAGTGGGGAGGTGGCAGAGGCGGCAGTCGCCGACTTCGGCAGGCAGGGCGGCGAGGCGGGCGGCGAGGTTTTTCAGGTCCTCCGGCTTCCAGTCGAGCAGGGCCAGGGCGGCGCGCTCGGCCGAGCGGCGGCCGAGGCCGGGCAGTCGGGCGAGGGATTCCGCCAGGCGGCGGAGGGCTTCGGGGTGCAATTCGCGCGACACGGTCGGCTGTTCCTGGAGGGATTGCAGGCTCAGCCGGCGCCGAGCACCAGCTGCACCGAGGAGCCGAAGAGCTCTTCGATCTGGGCGACTCTTTCGCTCAAGGACTGGTCGGCGCGGAGCAGGCGGACCAGTTCGGCGGCGGGGACGGAAGGGGGCCTTTCGCAGTGGAAGGCGAAGGCGAGGGAGGGCCGGTGCAGGCGGCCGTCGGCGAGGTCGACGATCTCGGTGTCGCCGAAGATCAGCGCCAGGTCGGCGATAGGCAGGGGCGACTTGGCTTCTTCGGTGACTTCGAGGATGTCGGCGGCGATGCCGGCGAGGAGGGCGTCGAGATCCCAGCCGAGCAGGCCGACGTTGTGGTGCTTCATCGTCTTCATCAGGCTCTTCAGCTGAGTCTCGTCGATGTCGAATTCCTCGACGTCGTAGGGATTGGCGGCTTCGAGTCCGTTGTAGGAGACGCGGTGGCGGGCGCCGCAGTAGTCGTATTCGGCGACGCACGCGAGGAGCTCCTCGATCAGCTCGCGACCGGGCTTGAAGCCGGAATCGGAGCTGAGCAGGTAGATGACGCAATCTTCGGTCTGCATGGGGGATTTCCTGGATTTGTTGGGGGCTAGTCTAGCGCGGAAACAGGAACGCACCGCCTGCAACGGCGGCAAAATCCCGGCCGTCCGCCCTCGATTCGGAGATGCCAGGGTGCGAGATACGGGCGAGTGAGGCGAACAGGAGGGGAAACCAGATCAAGGATCCCTGCCGATGCCGAGAAAGACGAAATTCCGAGTTCCCGCCGCCATCATTCCGTCTCGGCAGGACCGCCCGTGGAAACGGCCTCTGGGCGCGCTGATCGGGCTGGCCGCCCTCGCCGGATGCCTGGCTCTGGCTTGCTGTCTGATTCCCGCGAAACCACTGCAGGGAGCCGCCGCGCTGCAAGCCATCCGTGAGGCGCCGCCGGAGAAGCTGGCGCCGCCGCCGGAAGGAAAGGTGCTGGTCGAGACCTGGGATTACCCCGCCCAGGACATTCCCGACGATTGTCCCGCGCTTTTCAGCCAATGCCCGGATCTGGTGAGGAGATCCAGCGATTTCGACATCGAGAGGCGCGTCCTGTCATCGCGGCACAGCCTCACCCGGGTGCGGGCTTATTTGCGTCCGGAGCGGAGCGGCGCCTACCGCTTCGCCTATGCCGGCGATCCGCATGCCAGGCTGTTTTTGCAGGAGTCCGGGGCCCCGCCGCAGCTGCTGCTCAAGGCGGACGCGGGCAGCCGACTGAAAACCTGGGACCGGAAGGATCAGGTCTCCGAAGGTGTGAGACTTGCCGCCGGCAAGACGTATCTGATCGAGCTGCTCGCCGGCCGTCGCTGGCCCGATCCCCGGCCTTTCGAGCTGTCCTGGGAAGGTCCAGGCTTCGCCCGCAGGACTCTCTCCGGTCCTGAGCTGCAGGTTTTTCCGGCTCCGGACTACAAGCCCACTTTCCGCGCCGACACGGTCAATGTCCTCTGTGGCCGCGAGATCCGTTTCTCGCCCCTGGCGAACGACAGCATTCAGGGCGGAGTTCCGGACTTGCTGGGCGCCGGCCCTTCGCGTCTCGGGACTTTCCGCATCGAGGGCGGACACCTGGTCTTCTCGGCCGGCGCGGAGGCCGGGCGCGAAGAGCTGCTCTGCCGTTTTCGTCATTCGGGCCGGGAATTCACCTCGAAACTGGTGCTGGTGACCAGTCCGGAGCTGCGCGACGCCGAGCTGCGCCGGCAGCTGCTCGACGGGATCGTCCGGCTACCTGCCGATCTCGCCAAGGGGCGTCGGCTCCTGCCCGCCGGCCCGCAGACGGCGGCCCTTTTCGACCTGAAAAACGGGCGCAGCGGCAGCAGCCGTGAAGCCACCGTCGTCCTCGCCCACTGGGGCCGCGGGCGGATGGCGGCGATGCCGGCCTGGATGCTTGAAGACGAGGGACGTTGGCGCGACCAGTCCCGGCGGCTTTTTGAACGTCTCCTCGGCTGGATGAAGCCGGGGGCGCCGAATCTTGTCCGCAGCCCGACGGCCAGCGCCTGGCCACCGGGAGGCGAGTCCTGGCGTCGTCGTATCGACGAGGCCGACCTCCTCGTCGTCCACGAGCGCGACCTGCAGGCCGGGGATCTCGAGGTGCTGAGCCGGGCATGCTGTTCCGGCAAGGGGCTGCTGCTCGGGGTTGAGAGTGAGCGGCCTTCACCGGCTTCAAGTCTCCTGGCTCAGGCCGGCATTCTCGCATACGGGTGGGTCGAGGGAAGCTATGAAGCGGGACGCAGCACACCGCTCTTCCAGGGGGGCGAACTGCTGCAGAAGCTGCTGGGGAAGGAGGAGCTGCCAGTGGAGCGGCACCTGGCCATGATGGTCGACGGGCACGCCCTCGACCAGGCTCTCATTGCCGGCTGGACCGCCGCCGACGCCCAGTTCCGCCTCTGTGATGCCGACTTGATCGCCTACAATCAGACGTTGAATTTGACGCCGAGCCTGCAGAGGCGCCTGTCTGGCAAGATGGCCCAATACCTGATCCAGCGTGAAAGCGAGGCCTTGAAGCAAGGTGACCTGGGCGAAGTCAGGGCCCATCGCAGCGCCCTGCAGCCCGGATCGGCTCTGTACGTGCCCTTGCAGACGCCGCCGCTCGAATCGCAGAAGGTCGAGATCGACACGGCGATGAGCGGCTACATCCCGACCGGCTGCTACGCCCTCGCCGGCCGGGAAGTTCTGGTCAAGGTGCCGTCGCGGATTGCCGGGCAAGGCCTGATCCTGCGCATCGGCGATTATGGCGGCGGCGCCGGGGAGAATCCCGCCCGCATGGGGGGGCAGCAGCGCGACTTCACCGTCAAGGACGAGCTTACGCGCGTCGTATCGCCCTTCGGCGGCCTGATCTATTTCTATTCCGAGGTTTCCCGAATCTCGCCGGAGCAGCGAGGCGTCGCCCCCTTCACCGCGGAGATCTGCGGCGCCATTGCCGCGCCGCTCTTCATCCTCGGCAAGACCAGCCCGGAGGAATGGCGCACCCGGATCCGCCATCTGCCGGGGCCGCAGGCGGAGCTCTGGGGACCTTGTTTCGCCGCCACCCTGCCGGCCTCGAAGATCCGCGATTTCGACGACCCGAGCGAATCGCTCGCCTACTGGGGGGAATGGGTGAAGGTCTACGACCGGGTCAACGGCTGTCCGGAACGCCGCAACACCCCGGAGCGGGTGGTGCTCGACGTCGAGCCCGGCGCCTGGGCGGGATACCCTTTCCACGGCGCCCATGACTGGTTCAAGGTCTACTTCGCCTGTCCGGGAGCCAGCCGCGATCTGATCAGCAGCGCAGGATTCCCTCACGAGCTAGCCCACCAGGCGCAATCGCGCCCGGATCACAGTTGGGGGCGAAACCCCTACACCAAGAACTTCGAACAGACGATCACCATCTTCGACGGCGCCGGCACCCGTGCCCTCGGAATCCGTCCGCAGCGCAACGGCTGGGTCAGCTCGCGCCCCTACGCCGATGAATCGATGCGTCAGATGCTGCGCGCCGCCGAGGGGGCTTCCAATCCCGCCAGCCACGGCGGCGAGAATCTATTCCCCGCCTTCGCCGAAGGAGAGCTCTATGTCTTCCTAGGCCATGTATTCGGCGACAGCATCTGGCCGAAGTTCTTCGCCGATTACGCCCGCGACGAAGAGCGGATGCCGCATCGCCTGCCGAAAAACGATGCCGAAAAACGGGACCAGTGGCTGATCCGATTCTCGCGGATCAGCGGCTACGACATGCGGGAGTTCTTCGTCGAACGGCTCAAACTGCCGGTCAGCCCCTCGGCGCTGGCCGAGCTCAAGTCGCTGCGCCTGCCGGTCTTCCGGCCCGCGCTCGGCGGCGTCAGCGAGGCCGCTACCCTGCCCGGCGTCCCGGTTGAGATCGATCTCGGTAGCACCGGACTCAGTTTCGACGGCATTTGCAGAATCGGCAAGGTCTCGATCAGCGGCGGTCAGCTCGTCCCCAGCGCTCCCGGCATCTGGACCTTTGTCCCGGCGCCGGGATTCAGCGGCGTCGCCGAAGGCGGCTATGAAAGCGTTTCCAGCTCCGGCTTCCTCCATCGCAACCGCCTGAAGGTCTACGTCTCTCCCGGAGGCGTCGAGGTCTCCCTCTATCCGCGCGGTGCCGCCGAGCATCCTGACGCCTGCGCCACCCTCGCACCTTTGCACCGCGGATTCTGCGACCAGTTCCGCAGCCCCTGGCGCATGGGCGGCGGCCACCTGGTACGGCTCTCCGGCCTTCTTCAGGCTGAGCTCGGCGGCGGCTATGAGTTCGCTTGCACCCACTCCTCCACCGCCAGAATCTGGATCGCCGAGGAGGGCCAGCCTCTGCCGCCGCAGCCGGTCCTGATCAGCCGAGGCTGGCGCGGACCCGAACGCCACGGCGGCGAGGCTTTCAAGCTTGAGCTGCAGGCGGGACGCAAATACCGGGTGGAAGTCCTGATGGATCAGCAGCCCCCCGATGCGGCCTCGTCGAAGCTGTTCAAGGGCGGCTGGTCCGAGGATTTCATCGCTCTCTATTGGACCCCGCCAGCTCAGACCGGGCTGTTCCCGATCGAGGCGCCCCAGCTGAAGCTTTTGCAGACGCCGGACCGGATACGCCTCCTCCCCATGCAGACGCTGCGTTGATTGATGGCAAAATCAGTCATAAATCCCGATTTATTATAAAAAGTCGTATGACATAGTGTTCTGAGGCTTGGCAGCGGGCCTGATTTGGTGCGATGTTGGGGTGGGAAAACAACAAAAAAGAACAAGAGGCTTCCGATGCAATATCCAACCCGCCGCAACTTCGCGACTGGCTATCTGCGCTTTCTCTGTCTGCTGCTGCCTTTGCAGCTGCTCTTCTGCCTCTGGGTGGGGATCTTCAAGGAGCTGCCCTTGGTGCAGCGTCTGCCGGCGCCGGTAGCGACCGGGGCGGATGCGGGGCAGTATGCCGCGATCTATCACTACGTCGAGGCGGAATATCTGGCGCAGAAAAAAGTTTTTGACGAGGCTTGGCGTCAACGCGAGGCGCATCAGCGGCTGATCGTGCTGGTCCTGGCCGCCTTGGGCCTGGTACTTCTCGGGATCTTCCGTCCCAATCCGATGACGGCTCCTGGTTTGATCATCGCCTGTTTCCTGCTGATGGTGGCGATCTCGATCAACTCGAACTATCAGCTTTTGTCGTTGGTCTTGAACGCTTGTTTCTTCCTGCCGGCCTTAAGTTCGGCCCTGCATTTCCGCAGGGTGGAGACCAGCCGCATTGAGCAGGCAGCGGCGGCGGAGAGCGAGCCGTCCTGATCGCCGCCGGCCCGGCTGGGTTTCGGGCTTCAGCGGACGCGATAGAGGCCGAGGGTTCTCTTGCGGTATTTGATCGTTTCGATCTTCTCGAGCTTGAGCTGGGCGAGAAGCGCCTGCATCGCGGCGTTCTCGCTGGCGAGGATCCAGCGGCTCCGTCCGAGTCTTTCGGCGGCCTGGGCGCCATCAAGCTCGCCGCTGGCGCGATGCTGGCCGCCGAAGCGCCAGCTTGAGCCGGCCTCTCGTCCGTTGAGAAACAGCACTGGGCGCTTCTTCAAATCGAACAGGAATGGCGAGCCGAGGCCGACGTCGCAGAGGATGAGCTCCTCCCGGGCGGGAAGAGCGAGGAGCCGGGCCGCCAGATCCTTTTCCTGCGAAGAACGCTGCTGCGCCAGGACCGGCTGGAAGGAGCTGACCAGGGCGAGCACCGCGGCGAGACTCAGAGCCAGCTTCCAGCTGGCGAGCAAGGAGGATTTTGACGCGGAGCGATCGAAGACGAGCCGGAGCGCCAGGGCGAGGAGGAGGAGGGAGACGCACGCGAGCAGCCCCCAGGCTTGGCCGAAGTGGGCGGCGGCGGCGGGGAGCGGACGCCAGAGGGCCACAGCTTGGTAAATCGCCGCGGCCAGGAGGGTGGGAATGAGCAGGCGGAGAGCCCAGGCGCTGCCGGTCTGCAGCCTTGTCCAGAGCCGGGGGAATGGAGGGCGCTCGAGACCGAGCTGGAGGGCGACGATGACGAGCAAGGGCGGCAGTGCCGGCATCAGATAGCGGCCCTTGGTCAAGGGCATGAGCAGGATCGCGGCGAGGAAGATCAGCACGGCCAGCCGTCCGCCACGGACCAGGGCGGCAGGGGCGGCCGCCGCCGGGATCTGGCGCCACAGCAGCGGCAGCAGCAGCAGCCAGGGGAGGAAGCTGCCGACACCGGAGCTGCTGCGCGACAGGTAGTCGCGGAACTTGAAGACCTTGCCGTTTTCCGAGTTGGTGAGGAGACGCTGGCTGAGCTCGGTCCACCAGACCTGGAAGGTGCTGCCGTCGCTGCTGGCGGCGACACCGCTCGGCGGGCTTTGTGTCTGTCGCAGCAGCAGCCAGGCGGCGAAGAGGCTGAAGGCGAGGGCGAGGCCGAGGTAGAAGCCGGGTGCCTTGAGTTCCGCCTTGAGCTCTCCGGCGGCGCGGAGGACGAGCAGGGTGAAGAGGAGGTAGAGCAGGAGGGCCGCCGGCCCCTTGAGGAGGAGGGCGCCGCCGAGGAAAAGTCCTGGCAGGAGCCAGAGGCCGGCGCCGCGGCGGCCGCCGCAGAAGGCTTCGCACCAGAGCAGCAAGGCGAGGCCGCTGACGCTGGCGTAGGCGCAATCTATGCCGCATTGACGGGCCTGTGACCAGCAGGGGATGGAGGCAAGCAGGGCGAGTGCGGCGAGGTCGCGCGCCCGCGGGCTGAGCCAGGCACCCCGGCCGAGGGCGAGGACGAGAACCAGCAGCAGCAGCGGCAGCGAAGAAGGCAGGCGGGCGCTGAACTCGGAGCCGCCGAAGCAGAGGAAGCTGCCGCAGACCATCCAGTTGAAGAGCGGCGGCTTGCGCTCGTAGGCTTCGCCCTCGAAGACCGGGTTCATCCAGTCGCCGCTTTCCAGCATCGCCTGCGCCGGAAAGACCCGGCGGGTTTCGTCGTAGCCGAATTCTGGCACTCCGAGATTGACCAGATGCAGGGCCACCCAGGCGGAGAGGAGCAGGAGGACGGTTTTCCAGCGAGGCATCTGCGGCATTCCCTAATTTGTTGCCGGGCGAGGATAGCTCCCGGCTCTCTGGTGGCTCGATGTACAGGATGAAATCGCGGTGAAATCCGCCGCCTGGATCTTCAATGCTGCTGCAACATCGAGACTCCGCCGAAGACCAGGGCGATGACGATGAGGCCGAAGACGACGGCGGCGCAGATCTTCCAGGCCGACCAGGGGCGCTCGCCTTGAACCTCGCCGGTGATCGCGTTGACCGCGATCTTGTAGACCTTGTCGCCGTGGCGGTAATTCATGTACCAGACCGGCAGGAGGATGGCTTTGCAGCTCATGTCGTACCAGCGCGACTGCTGGGTGGCGATGATTTGTTCGTCGCCGCCGATGTCATCCTTGACCGAGGCGGTGATGGTGGCGGCGGCGAGGTCGCGGGCTTCGGCGAAGGCCTTGGGCAGGGGCAGGCCGTGGGCGCGGGCGGTGAAGCCGGCGAGATAGCTGGGATCGTAAGGGACGAGGTCGCTGAGCTTCCAGGGTTCGAGGGCGCGGGCATAGGAACGCGGCAGATCGGTGGGGGCGGCGACGATCAGGATGTCGTCGAAGCTGTTGGTGACTTCCCCTGAGGCGGGGTACCAGCGGGTGCGGCGAACCTGGCGGGTCTGACGGTTGCCCTGCGAGTCGGTGTAGGATTCGGTGTCCCAGTAGTGTTCGCCGCGGGAGCCGGTGTAGCGGGTGTCGACTTCGGCGTCGATGGTCCAGTGCGGCAGGTAATGGCCGAGCAGCTGGGCCTTGACCCGGGCGAGATCCTCGAGGCTGTTGGGGGCGAACCAGCGGCTGCTGATCCAGTTGCGGTAGGATTGCAGCGCCGCCTTCTGGTCGAGGCGGAAGGGCAGCAGGGCTTGCGGCAGGATGGCCCGGGCTTCTTCCGGCTTGCGTTGGTAAGGGGTCTGACAGAAGCCGCATTGGCCGCTCAAGACCGAGTCGGAAATGCTGAAACTGGCGGCGCAGCTCCGGCATTGATACTGGACCTCGGCGTAGCTGCCGTCGAAATCCCCTTCGAACTCGACTTCGAGCTCGAAATCCTTCTCCTCCACCCGGGCTTCCGGGGCCGGCGCCGGGATGTCGTTCTTGCTGCCGCAATAAGGGCAGGCGAGGCTCTGCGCTCCGGGGGTGAAGCGGAGCGAGGCGCCACAGGAATTGCAGGGGAAGTCGGTCATTTTTGAATTAAGAATTAAGAATTAAGAGTTAAGAATTGAGCTGCAGAAGCAGGGAGCTTCAGACTTCGATCTCTTCGCCGTCGAGAATGAACTTCTCTCCCTTGAGATCATCCCGCCAGACATCGATGGCGTTGCGGATGCGGTCTCTGCGGAGCTGAATCTGCGCATCAATGGTCTGCCTCTGCATCCGGATCACCGAGCCGAAGAGAGGAAGAATCGAAAGGCAGCCATTCCTCTGGCCAAAACCTTCAAGGCTGGCTTTTGTCGCCTGATATTCCGAGATGGCGTTCCGCAAGTAGAGCAATTTCGCCTTGCGAACTTCCTGCGGAGCCATGCCCGACAGCCCGGCCGTGAAGAGCTGAAGTCGCTCCGCGGACATGGAATCGGTGTGATGATGCTGCATCGAACTCAAGCCTTATTTTCAGCCTGGAGGCGGCGGCGGCGGCACGGCGCTGGGCGGGGCGGAGAAGAGGCTGGCCAGTTCGGTGTTGGCGGCGGGGCTCCAGGCGGCGAGGCCGGCGCGCCAGACCGAGGTCGAGGCGTTGATCTGGCCGGCGCGGATGGCGTCGCGCACTTGTTCACCGGTGTAGGGTCCGTAGGTCTGGCCGGCGACGGCGACATGCCAGGCGACGGCGGCGGCGGGGAGGGGAGGGGGCGTCGCGCCGAAGGCGGGCGGCGGGCCGACTTGGGCGGGAGCCGCGAAGCCGCTCTGCATCGCTCCCATCATCTGCTGGCCCATGGCGACGCCGGCGCCGATGCCGATGCCGGCACCGGCGGCTCCACCGGGGTTGGCGGCGGCGAGGGAGATCGACTCGGCCGCCTGGAACTTGGTGTACTGGTCGAGATTGCCGGCGAGACTCATCGAGCTGCGCTTGTCAAGGACCTTCTCGACTTCCGGCGGCAGGGCGATGTTCTCGACCAGGAATTTGGTGACGCTGACGCCGTATTCCTTGAATTCGCTGTCGAGGCTGCTGGAGAGGGTCTTGGCCATCGCGTCCTGGTTGGCGGCGAGGTCGAGCACCGGGACGTTGAGGGTGGCGAGCTTGTTGGTGAAGCGGGCGATGATGATGTCGCGGAGCTGGCCGGCGATCTGTTCGCCGTCGATCTCGGTGTCGGTGCCGATGACTTCTTTGAGGAAGGCCTTGGCTTCGGTGACCCGGTAGGCGAAGGTGCCGAAGGCGCGCAGGCGGACCGGGCCGAGCTCGGGGCAGCGGAGGGTGACGGGGTTGCGGGTGCCCCATTTCTGCTGCAGGATCTGGGTGGTGCGGATGAAATAGACTTCCGCGACGAAGGGCGAGTTGAAGCCGTATTTCCAGCCGGCGAGGGTGGAGAGGATGGGCAGGTTCGAGGTGCTCAGGGTGTGGCGGCCGGGGAGGAAGGCGTCGGCGAGCTGGCCTTCGCGGACGAAGATGGCGACCTGGCCCTCGCGGACGATCAGCTGGGCTTCGTTCTTGATCTCGTTCTGGTAGCGGGGGAAGCGGTAGGCGACGGTGTCTTTCTCCTCTTCCTTGGGGTTCCATTCGATGATGTCGATGAACTGGCTCTTGATGTTGTCCCAGAGTCCCATGATGTCTCTCCTTGGCTGATCGTGATGATTACGGATGGTGACGCGACAATACCCGGTCGAAACCCGTCAAGGCTTCCATTATCGCCTTGGATTCGGAATCAGAAAGGAGAAGAAAAGAAAAACCTGCCGGAGGCAGAGGCCATCTCCAGTCACCCAGTCTCGTGATCTTTCGGTCGACAGCTTCGCGGCAGGCGCTAATGTGGGCAGCGTTCAACCCCATGGATCTCATCATGCGCCTGCTTCTCTGCCTCGGCACCGCCCTGCTCTTCAACTCCTGCGCGTCGCCCACAGCGATTCTCGATTCCCAGAAGGAGCTGCCGAACCGAGCCGCTCTCGCCAGCGCTTGGGTCGCCGAAGTTCCTGAGACCATTGAGAACAAGGTCGCCCAGTGGCAGACCTGCTTCGAAGTCCTCGACGAGGAGTTGGCGGAAGCGCAGGAAAAAGAAACCGTCATCCTCAAGCGTCTGACCCGCGCCACCGACAAGGCGATGCGCCTGCAGATGGAGATCGCTTCGCGCGAGAAGCGCATCGCCCTGGTCGAGGCCGGCGATGACGTGGAGGACAAGGCGCGCAACCCGAAGCGCCAGGAACGGCTTGAGAAGCGCCGCGGCGAGCACCTCGAGGCTCTTGCCTTCGTCGAAAAGGTCCGGGCCGACCTCAAGGCCCAATCGGAAGTCTGCGACGCTCTTCGTCTTCGTCACGCCGCTGCCAAGCATGAGCTGCGCGAAGCCGCCGCGGCCCGCGACCTGCTCATCCCCCGCGATTGAAATAGCGGCATGGAACCGGCTGAAAGGTTCAAAAGTTGAAAGGCAAGCTCATGCGCGATGGCGACAAACGATTGAAGGGCAAACGTCGAAAAGGCAGGCTGCCTTCTTGTCGATCCGCGATGGCGGTCTCAGATCTTGATTGTCACCGTTCAACCTTTCAGCCTTTCAACTTTTCAACCTTTCAACTCCGGGCCCGGGAATGACCCTCGACGAGCTCCGCCGCCGCCATGCCGCCACCCTCGACCGGGTCAATTCCCTCATCCGCGCCGAACTCGCTTCCGACGCTCCCCAGGTCGAAGACCTGCGCCAGGCGGTGGAACGCGGCCGCGGCAAGCAGATCCGGCCCCTTCTCGTCGCTGAGATCTCGCGCGTCTTCGGACGCGAACAGGACGCCTGCCTGATCGGCGCCGTGGCCGAATCCATCCATTGCGCCAGCCTGGTGCACGACGACATCATCGACCGCTGCGCTCTGCGCCGCGGACAGGCGACGATGAACTCCTTGCACGGCGATGCCGGCGCCCTGCTGCTCGGCGACCTCCTCTTCACCGCCGTCTTCAGTCTCGCCGCCCGCCAGGGCGAGTCCTGGCTCTGCGCCGAGGCGGCCAGGACGATCAAGGTTCTTTGCGAAGGCGAGCTCCTGCAGCAGGCCTGCCGCGGCCGGGTCGCGACCCCGGTTTCCCGCTACGAGGAGGTGATCCGCCGCAAGACCGCCGCCTTGCTCGAATTCGCCGCCTACGCCGCCGGGCGCAGCGCCGGCGCCTCCCTTGCCGCCCAGGGCGAATTGCGCGCCTTTGCCACCAGCCTGGGACTGATCTTCCAGATCGCCGACGATATCGCCGACTTCCGCAAGGCTGGTCAGGCGGACGAGAAGGATCGCGGCGTCGATGCCGCCAACGGTTTCCTTACCCTGCCCTGGCTGCTTCTCCTGCAGCAAGCCGACGCCGGCGAACGAGCCTGGCTAGGCGCTGCCCTCGCCTCCGGCCGTCCCCTCGGTCTTGGCCAGCCGGAGGTCGCCGCCTTGGCGCAGAGACATCAACTTGACGCGGCCCTTGCCGCCGCCGTCGCGCCGCATCGGCAGCGGGCCGAAGATGCCCTGCGCCGCCTCGGCGCCGAGATCGACACCGGCGGTCTGCAGGCCTTCCTCCAGGCCACTCTCGCGGCCTTGTGAGGGGGTCGAGGTGCAAGTGATCCTGCGCGACGGCAGCCTCCTTGGCGACGGTGCTGTCGCAAGCCCCCCCCCCACACTGGTCGAACCCAAGGCGAGGCGACGCACATCATCATGCCGATGAGGAATTGAAGACAGCTCCACGGGGGTTTTGCATACACGTTTTGCGTACAGATAGTGTTTCCGGGCATGAAGAAGGGCTTGCAGATTTCTCTGCAAGCCCTTCTCGTTCAATATGTGGTAGCGAAGGCGGGACTCGAACCCGCAAG
>JBDKFG010000032.1:0-49788 GCA_039798785.1 Verrucomicrobiota bacterium
CGGATTGCCGTTGGCGAGGGTGGCGCTCAGCGTCAGGGAATCGCCGAGGTCGGCATCGGCGAAGGTGTTGAGAGGAAGGACGAAGCTGAAGGCGCTGTCCTCTGTCGCCGATTGATCGGCGATGAGATTGGCGACAGTGGGAGCGTCGTTGACGTTGGCGACGCTCAGGGTGAAGGTGTCGGTGACGCTGGCTCCCTGGCTGTCTTCGGCGGTGACGACGATGCTCAAGTTGCCGACATCGGCGTTGATCGGCGTGCCGGAGAAGGTTTTGGTGGCGGCATTAAAGCTCAACCAAGAAGGCAGCGGGTTGCCGCTTTGCAGCTTGGCGCTGAGCGTGAGGCTTTCCCCCAGGTCAACATCATTAAAAGTGTTATCCGGAATGGAGAAATTGAAGGTGGAATCTTCATTTACCGCCTGGTTCGCGATGGCATTAAGAAGGGTAGGCGCATCGTTGATGTTGGCGACATTCAGGGAGAAAGTGTCCGAGACGCTGAGATTGGAGCTGTCTTTAGCCGTGACAGTGACATCGATCAGTCCCAGATCGGCGTTAGCCGGCGTGCCTGAGAAGCTGCGGGTGATGGGATTGAAGTTGAGCCAGCTAGGGAGGGGGGAGCCATTCTGCAGTGTGGCGCTGAAGGAGAGAGCATCACCTGCATCGATATCGGCGAAGCTGTCGGGCGGGAGCACGAAGGTGAACAGAGAGTCCTGTGTTGCGGACTGGTCAGCGATCGGATTAAGCAACATAGGGGCGTCGTTGGTGTCAGCGACATTGAGAAGGAAGCTGTTACTGACGCTGGCTCCTGAGATGTCCGAGGCAACGACTTTGATCCCGATGACGCCGACATCGGCATTGAGCGGCGTGCCGGAGAAGGTTCTGGTGGCTGCGTTGAAGTTCAACCACGAGGGCAGAGGATTGCCATTGGCGAGGCTGGCGCTGAAGCTGAGAGAGTCGCTGGCATCGACGTCGGCAAAGGTGCCGAGTGGGATGGTGAAGCTGAAGGCGCTGTCTTCGGTCGCACTCTGGCCGGAGATAGGCGCAGCGACCGTGGGAGCGTCGTTGCTGTTATTGACTGTCAAGGTGAAGGTATCGCTGACTTTGAGCCCGCCGTTGTCGGTGGCGGTGACAACGATATTCAGGCTGCCGACGTGGAAATTGAGGGGGGTTCCCGAGAATGTTTGGGTGCCGGCATTGAAGTTCAGCCAAAGCGGCAAAGGCGAACCACCCTCAAGCTTGGCGGAGTAAGTCAAGGAGTCGCCGGCGTCGACGTCGGCAAAGGCAGCGGACGGCAAGACGTAGGAGAAAGGGGAGTCTTCCGTCGCTGTCTGATCGGGGATGGCACTGGCCAGGCTGGGAGCATCGTTGACGTTGGCGACTGGCGAGCTCAGCGGAGAGAGGACGCTTTCCGAGTGTGAGTGGCCATCGGTGTAATTGGCGACGACGCGGATTCGCTTGCCGACTTCAGCTTCGGTCAAAATCAGAGTTTCACCGCTGCCGAGGCGGTTGGAAAGAGCGTCGAACCACTCGTAAGTGAAAGTCCCGAGGCCATCCTGATCTTGAATCTGGTTGATGACGGAGAGGGTTTCTCCCTGGCGCAGGATGCCCGTGGCGAAAAGCTGGCCGCTGGGAGCATCGTTGAGATCAGTCACGGCAATCAGGAAACTCTTGTCAAAACTCAAGCCGCCGCCATCGGTCACGCGGATGCCGACGCTGACACTGCCGCCGCTGGTTTCGAAGTCGAGCGAGCTCGCCGCCTTCAGCTTCAGCAGGCCACCTACGACTTCGAAGCGAGGGTCGTTGACCAGGTAAGTGAAGGGGCCTCCTTCGGGGTCGGAGGGGGAAAGGCTGCCGATGACCGCTCCGGCAGTATTTTCGGCGAGCGACGCTGCCGACAGGCTCAGTCCGTTCGGCGCTTCGTTGACATTGTTGACGCTGAGATTGAAGGACTGGCTGACGCTCAAGCCGCCGCGGTCGGTGGCGGTGATGACCAGCGGAATCGCGGCTTCATTTTCGAAATTCAAGCTGACGCCTGCTTTCAAGCGCAGATCGCCGTTGACGATTTCGAATCGGCTGTCACTGAGGACGAAGCTGAAAACGTCTTTGCTGTTGGGGTCGATGACGGTGACCTTGCCGATGCCGGCGCCTGGCTGGTTCTCGTTGACGCTGGTGTGGCTGAGTTGGATGGCAGTGGGCGCGTCATTGAGGTTCCTGACGCTGAATGTGAAACTCTTGCTCGTGCTCAAGCTGCCGCTGTCGGTGGCGGTGATTGAAAGAGTCACCGGACCGCTGAGAATGCTCTGTCCGTCTTTGACCTTCAGAGTCCCGTTGACGACTTCAAAGCGGGAGTCGGAAAGGATGTAGCTGTGAGTGTCCACGAGGTCGGGATCGATCACTTGCAGCTTGCCGATGAGAGCGCCTGGACTGTCGTCGATGATGAGATTGGAGATCCTGATGTCGCTGGGGCTTTCGTTGACGTTCAAGACGCTGATGTTGAAGTTTTTCGAGCGAACGAAGCCATTCGCGGTCTTGGCGGTGATGCTGAGGTTCAGGCTGTCGCCGAGTTCGGCGTTGAGCGCCACACCCGCCTTCAGCCTGACCTGCCCGGAGACGATTTCGAAGCGGGAGTCGGAGACTGTGTAGCTTGTGACGCTGCCGCCGTCATTTCCCGGGAAGACGAGCTGGCCGACGATCCCGCCGGGAAGATTCTCGCTGACCGAGGTGGAGCTCAGCGTGAAGTTGATCACCTCGGAGCTGTCCTTGACGGCGACGGTGAAGCTGCGGCTGATGCTCGCGCCGCCCTGATCCTGCGCCGTGATCTGGATCACAGGATTGCTGCCATAGCTGAGTGAGGCGCCGTCCTTGAGCTTGAGCTGTCCGAAGAGGACTTCAAAGCGCGAATCATCGACGCTGAAGGTGAAGCTGTCGTCGGCATCCTCGTCCTTGACGTAGATCGTCCCGATGACGGCGCCGCTGATGTTCTCGTGGATGCTCAGATTGGAGATGCGGATGTCGCCCGGTGCATCATTGAGATTGGTCACGGTCAAGGAGAAGAACTCCCTGGTCGATCTGCCGCCCAAGTCGGTGGCCGTGATGAGCAGGTTGATGGCGCTCGCCTGTTCGTAATTGAGGCTGATGCCGTCCTTGAGCTTGAGATCTCCGCCGACGACTTCAAAGCGGCTGTCGGAGACGGTGAAGCTGTGACTGTCTGCAAGATCGGCGTCGCTGACTGTCAGGGAGCCGATGCGGGCGCCGGCGAGATTCTCGGCGACCGTGGCCTGGTCAAGCGCGATCGCGGTGGGCGCGTCGTTGACATTGCTGAAGCTGATCGGCATCTGCATGGGCAGGCTGCGGAACTTGCCGTCGCCGACGCTGAGGATGAGCTGGGGCGCGGTCTCACTGCCGTCATGGACGAAGCGGATGAGGTCGTTCTGGAGATCCTTGAGGGTGAAGGACTGAACTTCGGCAAGACCTCTGAGGATCTTGCCCTGGCTGATCGATTCGATCTCGAAGCGCAGCGATTCAGGCCGGGTGCCGGGGTCGCCGTCAGAGACTTCAATCAGGGTCTTGAGATTGACCGCGGCGCCTTCGTTGATGGCCAGGGGGGAGAGTGACAAGACCGGAGTGAATTCGTTCGAGCTCAAGTCATCAATGGTGACCAGGCTGAGGGAGGCGATGCCGCCGTCTTCATCGTTGAGCTGGAGGCTGAAGCCGGCTTTGCTGCCCTGGCCGCCGGTGTGCTTGAATTTGACCCGACCCTCGGTCTGCAAGTCGGCCAGGGTGAAGCTGCTGCTGGCGAGCTCGCCGACGAGGAACTGGCCGCGGCTGATGCTGGCGACTTTGAATACGAGTTCCGCCGGATCGCGGGTTTCGATGTCGCTCGCTCCCAGGATGTCGGTGTTCAGGCTGATGGTTTGTTGAGGCGAGCAGATCAGGTCGGATCCATAGATCAGCGGCAGGTCATTGACGTGTTTGAACTGGAAGGGGACGTTGATCAGCAGCGAGTAGGAAGCTTCGTCCTTGAGTGAGAAGGCCAGGGTGGGGGCTTCTTCGCTGCCGTCATGGACGAATTTCACCTTGCCCGCGCGGACCTCTGCAAGAGTGAAGGTGCTGGCCTCGAGGTCATTGACAAGAAGGCGTCCGTGACTGATGTCGGCCGCTTGGAATTGCAGGCTCACATCCGGGCTGTCGCCGTCGATGACCAGGAGGATCTTGTCATTGAAAACGACCGTGCCGCCTTCATTCATGACGACAGGCCGGATCCACAGGCCCGGGGCTTCGTTGACCGATTCCACTTGGACTCGTGCAGCAAAGGGAGTGGCTGAGATCTTCCCATGCGAATCACGGATGTTGAGCTGGAAATCAGGAACTGCCTGGTTGACGTAATGCTTGAAGGTGACAAGCCCGGCTTCGATGTCGCCCATTGAAAAGATGGTCGCCTTGACTCCGGAAAGGTAGAACTGGCCCCCTTTGAGGTTGACTACGTTGAGCAGGAGTCCGCCCGAGTCGGAGTTGTCGTCATGAGCCCTGATCATGTCGCCGGTCACCGTGATGGTCTGGCCATCGCGAACCTTGATCTCGGCGCTGTCGATGACTGCGGCGGTGTTGCCGGCAATCCCCACAGTGTCGGTGAATCGGAAGGACAGGCTGCTACGGCTGCTGCCGCCATCAGGATCATCAACTTGGATGAGAAGGCGCGGGGCATTGGTGCTGTTGTCATGGCGGACGAGGATCTTGCCGGAATTGAGCTCCTCGACGGTGAAGCTGTCAACCTCTTCGACCCCGACAGCCAGCTTCCGAAGGACGCTGAGATGAGAAGCGGAAAGCACACTCACCGTCAAATCCGCGGGAGAGCTTTCTTCATCGGTGATCTTCAACACGGTCGAGGTCAGGACCAGCTCACGCCCTCTCCCGAGGCTGGTGGCCTTGGCGACGATGACGGGATTGTCATTGCTCTGGTCGATCAGGATATTGACCGGGGTGGATGGACTCGTGCTTCCGTGGGCATCGCTCACCGAAATGGAGAAGCTGGGGCTAACAGTTTTTCCGTCATGCTTGAAGGCGACGCGTTCGGCGAGGATGTCGGCAAGTGTGAACTGCGTCACCTTGAGGCCGCTAAGGATGAATCGTCCGCCTTTCAAATCGCTGATTTCGAAGAGCAGATGCGCGGCCTGGCTGGTGTCGGCATCGCTGGCGTTGATCTCGGCGGCGGTGATGGCTAGGTAGCTGTTTTCCGTGACCGAAAAGTTGCCGAGGACAAGGGATGGAGATTGGCGGGGCATGGTTCACCTCGAGTTTTAAAGACATTGGTTCATTCTGATTATACCATCATTCAAAGTTCATTAGCAAGGAGAGCGGCGGGAAATGCAGCCATAAAAAAACTCCTTGCCTGAGCAAGGAGCGGCGGACGGGAGTTAACGATACTCAGTCGTCGGTTTCAGGAAGGTTGTGGTCATGGCTGACTTCCGCTGCATTGACGATGTCATCGATAGCCTGGAGTTCGTCCGGGGCAAAGTCGATGTTATCGAGCGAGCGCAAGACATCATTGAGCTGCCAGGCGCGCGAAGCGCCGATCAAGGCTGAGGTGACGACGGGATTTCGCAAAGTCCAGGATACTGCCATCTGGGACAAGGTCTGGCCTCGGGACTGGGCGATGCCGTTGAGCTTGTTCAGCCGGATGATGAGGTCTTCGTTGACCGACTGCTGGACCTTGGTGATGTAGCGCGGATTGGCGTTTGGGGGCGGCGGCGGTACGCCGTTCAGATATTTGTCAGTCAGACGGCCTTGAGCCATGGGAGAGTAGACGACGCAACCCAGTCCGAGATCATGGACCGTTTTGAACAGCTGTTTTTCGGGGTGGCGTTCCAACATGTTGTAGCGCGGCTGATGGACGATGCAGGGAGTGCCGAGATCGTCAAGAATCTTGATGGCCTCCCGGGTCAATTCAGGTGAATAGCCGGAAAGGCCAATATAAAGAGCCCGGCCGGAGCGGACGATGAAATCCAAGGCACCCATGGTCTCTTCAAGCGGGGTCTCGTTGTCCGGGCGATGGTGGTAGAAGATGTCGACGTAGGGGACCCTGAGCCGGTTGAGCGACTGGTCGATGGAAGAGACGATGTATTTACGGGAGCCCCAGTCGCCGTCGGGGCCTTCCCAGATCTTGTGGCCGCCCTTGACGGCAATGATCATTTCGTCGCGAGCGCCTCTCAGCTCTTGTTGGAGGACTCGCCCGAAATTGTCTTCGGCGGAACCAGGAGGGGCTCCGTAGGTGTTGGCGAGGTCGAAGTGCGTGATGCCGCGATCGAGTGCGGCACAGGCGAGATCGCGGGCCTGTTCGTAAGTGTTGTTGCCGCCCCAGTTATGCCAGAACCCGAGGGAGACGCGAGGAAGACGGAGGCCGCTGATGCCGCAGCGTTGATAGCTCATTTTGTCGTAGCGAGGCATGTGATGAGATCCTTGCAGTTCGATGTTAGTGTTGGAGCCAGTCGCCGCGGAATCTGGGATTGAACTCAATAGAGGCAGCGACTGCGCAGTCACCATACACGCGCTTCCACCGGTGCCTAGTAGTTGCGCAAGCCTTGCGAAGAGTGCTATGATGTCTTGGGAACGGAGGATGAGAGGTGAAGGTCTCCTTGGAGCATTCGTGCGGACATTCCGCCGAGCATGAACTGCCGGCAGGCAGCCTTGGCCTCAGTCGCAAGCGGGCGCTCAGGAATTCGCCCTGCCCGAGATGTCGCCAGCAGCTGCAACGCGAGGAAGGCCTGGAGGCCGCCGCCGAAGCGGAGAGGCTTGGCCTGCCCTCGCTCCTTCATGATGCGCCTGAGCCTGAAATCCTCGATGCCGAGCTGCGCCGAGTGCAGTTCTTTCACTGGTGGGCTCAATACAAAGGCGAGCTCAGACGTCATCCCCAGCATGCCGAGGCGCTCCAGCTCCTGAAATCGAAACGGGAGCCGCGTTGGTGGCTTCATCACAGACGTCACACGCATGAGTACCTTATGGAATTGATGATCGACGAAGCTGTGCATCACCAGCACATGCTCCGTTGCGAGCCGGAAGTCAAGCGTCGCATGGCGCAGCTCAATGTCAGCCCCCTTCAAGGATCGGAGGCCCAAATCCGTTGGGCCAGACAGATCAGAGAGCACTTCATTCACCGCACCCTGATGATGCAAGTCTGTCTTGAAGACTCCCTCGCGGATACCGGCCATTGGGCGCAATCGCTCCAAGGGATTCGCCATGAACTGGAATCAGTTCCCGGCGAACTGGCGCGCGAAGTCCAGGTGATGTGCAGCAAGACCTCCTCAGTCTTTTGGATAGAATACCGCGACAAAACCCCAGTCGAAATGGCAGCCATCCTCGGTTGCGAGGCACGCCTTGTGCATCTTCTCGGGGTCCTGAATGGAAAAATGAGCTTCCTCCTGGATATGTGATCTTGCCTGCTCCATCGCTCAACAACGACGATGACGGGAATTCCCGGATTCGAAATGAGGATTCTACCTGCCTTCCGAAATTGACGGACGACTGTTCTCCTCAACCCGGTTTTTAGCTTAACATTTTCGTTTGCCGTGTTATTTTCGCGGGTTTTCAATCCAAAAAGGACCCGCCGATGAACCTCCCCGCCAACTACGAACGCGCCGCCGCCGAAGCCAAATGGCAGAAATTCTGGGACGACAGCAAGATCTACAAGTTCGACCCGGCTTCCAAGGCCGAGCCCTTCACCATCGACACGCCGCCCCCCACCGTCTCCGGCAAGCTCCACATCGGCCATGTCTTCTCCTACACCCAGACCGAGATCATCGCCCGCTACCAGCGCCAGCTCGGCAAGAACGTCCTCTACCCCTTCGGCTTCGACGACAACGGCCTGCCCACCGAGATCCTCACCGAGAAGGAGACCGGCAAGAAGGGCGCGGAAATGCCCCGCGAGGAGTTCGTCCAGCTCTGCGAAGCCACCTCGGCCAAGTACCGCACCCAGTTCCGCGACCTGTGGATGAGCCTCGGCTTCTCCTGCGCCTGGGACAACGTCTACTCGACCATCTCCAAGTCCTCGCAGCGCATCTCGCAGCGCTCCTTCCTCGACCTGCTCAAGAAGGACAAGGTCGACTACCGCTCCATGCCCACTCTCTGGTGCGTCAAATGCCAGACCTCCTTCGCCCAGGCTGAAGTCGATGACGTCAACAAGGGCACCATCTTCAACTACCTGAACTTCAGCACCACCGACGGCACGCTGATCCCCATCGCCACCACCCGCCCCGAGCTGCTGCCGGCCTGCGTCGCGATGTTCATCCACCCCGAAAACGCCAAGTACAAGCACCTCATCGGCCAGAAGGCCGTGGTGCCGCTCTTCGGTCACCAGGTCACCATCCTCGCCGACGAGAAGGCCGATCCCGAAAAAGGCACCGGCATCGTCATGTGCTGCACCTTCGGCGACGTCACCGACATCGAGTGGTTCCGCAAGCACAAGCTCCCCAACCGCCTCGCCTTCACCCGCGACGGCAAGATGAACGAGCTCGCCGGGGAATTCGCCGGCCTCGGCATCGAAGAGGCCCGCAAGGTCATCATCGCCAAGCTCCTCGAAGCGGGCCTGATCTTCAGGCAGGAGGAGATCTCGGCCGAGAAGCGCGTCGTCAACACCCACGAACGCTGCGGCACCCCGGTCGAATACCTCGACACCAAGCAGTGGTTCATCAAGGTCGTCGACGCCAAGGAAGACCTGATCAAGCAGGGCGAAAAGGTCAACTGGTTCCCCTCCTACATGGGCAAGCGCTACCGCGACTGGGTCGACAACCTCGGCTGGGACTGGGCCATCTCCCGCCAGCGCTACTTCGGCGTGCCGATCCCGGTCTGGTACGCCCCCGATGGCACCATCATCCCCGCCGACGACTCGCAGCTCCCGGTCAACCCGCTCGTCGACAAGCCGCTCGACTGCAAGGGTTATGACCCCGCCACCCTGATTCCCGAGAAGGACGTCCTCGACACCTGGGCCACCTCGTCGATCACTCCCGAGCTCAACTGGCGCTGGGGCGAGAAGGACGAGATGCCGCAGCTCCGCCCCATGTCGATGCGCCCGCAAGCCCACGACATCATCCGCACCTGGGCCTTCTACACGATCGTCAAATCCTGGTTCCACCACGGCGACATCCCCTGGAAGGACGCGGTCATCTCCGGCCACGTCATCAAGAAGGAAGTCAAGGTCGAGACCCAGAAGGTCGAGGGCCAGGCCTTCGAGCGCAAGTCGAAGATCTCCAAGTCGAAAGACGGCGACAAGTTCTCGCCCCTGCGTCTGATCGAGGAATTCGGCGCCGACGCGATCCGCTACTGGGCCACCTCCGGCACCCTCGGTTCCGACATCGCCTTCGACGAGGACGAGATCGAGGGCTCCTCGAAGCTGCTGACCAAGCTGTGGAACTCCGCCAAGTTCGCCGCCGGCTTCCTTCAGGGCTTCGACCCCAAGGCCGGCCGTCCCAAGCTCGAAGCGGTCGACCTCTGGGCCCTGACCAAGTTCGATGCGGTGATCAAGAACTATCACGCCGCCTTCGCCAAGCACGAGTTCTTCCCCGCCCGCAACGGCCTCGAACAGTTCTTCTGGAGCGACTACTGCGACAACTACATTGAGCTGGTCAAGGACCGTCTCTACTCCACCGACCCCGCCGACGCCGAACGCGCCCGCGCCGCCAAGTGGACCCTCTACTTCCTCACCCTCGGCCAGCTCAAGCTCTTCGCCCCCTACCTGCCGCACATCACCGAGGAGATCTACCAAGGCCTCTTCGCCGAGCTCGAAGGCGACAAGTCGATCCACATCTCGAAGTTCCCCGTCGTCGAGTCCTCTCTGGTCTCTGCGGACGCCGCAAAAGCCGGCGAACTCCTGCTCGAAGTGGTCACCCTGGTCCGCGGCTACAAGTCGCGCAACAACTACTCGATGAAGCTCGCCATCGACAAACTCACTCTTGAAGCAGATGAAGATGTGTTGACTGATCTAAAGCTAGTCGAAAAAGATGTTCTTGGTATCTGCAAGGCTAATGCGCTAATTTTCAGCGTAAAAAAGACTGAGTTCATTCGTATATCAGGTACGATGCCAGCAGGCATCGGCAATGTCACAGTTTTAGCTGAAAATCCAACAACTGCACCTTCAAGCATCGATAATGTCGTGGCACTCACTGATAATCATATAATTGCACCTGCTTTCACGGAAAAGACCGAGCGCATCGCCTTGGCAATTGAAATGGACAAAGCCGCTCTCCTCCGCAACGAAGTGGTGAGCGAGCTCAAGCCGCTGATCAACGAAGCCAAGAAAGCCTTCAACCTGAAGGCCAAGGACGCCTGCAAGGTGCTCTACGTCCAGGCTCCCGTCGATTTGCTCAAGGTCCTCGAGACCGAGCCCGGCCAGCTCGAAGCCGCCGCCCGCTCGGAGAAGGTGGTCTTCAATGCCGAAGGCAAAACCTACCTCCCTCTGGCGAGCCGCCCGGGCATGGGCGTGGCGGTGGAGAACTGAGGCGAATCGCACGCGAAGCCGCGAAGAGCGCGAAGGGAAACCTTCGCGCTTTTTCGTTGGGGAGTATACGCCGGAGTAGTAGCCGGCAGATAGCCCCTGGGTTCGAGGAAAAGACCTCAGCCCCGGAGGGGCGTTCAGAAACGCGTGAGCGTCAAGAGATTCCCTGGTTTTTGAGCCATTTGCGCATCTTGGGAGAAGCGAGCTCGAGGAGGCTTTTGCCTTCGGCGTCGCGGCAGTCGCGGCGGGCGCCGTGTTTGAGGAGCAGCTCGGCGCATTCCACATCCTCGGCGAGGACTGCTTCGGCGAGTGCGGTGCGTCCGGTGTTCGAGACTGGGTCGGGATGAGCGCCGTGACGGAGCAGGATCTCGGCAGTTTCATAGAAGCCAGCGAGAACGGCATCGAGCAGAGGCGACTGGCCTTCGCCGTCGCGTTCATCGGCCTTGAGGCCTTTTTTGAGCAGAAGCAGGGTATTGAGCTGGCTTCCGGCTCCGGCGGCGTAATGAAGGGCGGTGGCGCCCCATTGGTCGCGGGACTCGGGTGGAACGCCGGCGGCGAGGAGGGCTTCCAGGGCCAGAGTGTCTTCCAGTTCGGCGGCGAGGTGGAGGGCGGCTGCGCCGGAGTCCGATCCTTCGAGATCGCGCCAAGAGGCGCCTCCGGCGAGAAGGGTTTTGATCGCCTCGGTCTGACCGAAGTAGGCGGCGAGGTGGAGCGGCGTGTAGTTGGGCAGTTCATAACCTTCGCCTTCTTCGTCCTGTTCGGGATCGACGACGAGGTCGCAACGGGCGCCGGTGGAGGCGTCGGCTTCGAGCAGCAGCTGGATGAGGGCGCTGTGGCCGTGCATGCTGGCACAATGGAGTGGAGTGAGCCCGGTGTCGCTGGCGATTTCGGCTCCGGCTCCTTTGTCGAGCAGCAGTCGCGCGATGTCGAGGCAGCCGCGTTCGGCGGCGTGGTGGAGGGGGCTCAGACCTTCTTCGTCGAGCGGATCGACGGGGGCGCCTTTGTCGAGCAGGAGGCGTGCGATGTCGACAGCGTCGCTTTCGCAGCAGGCATGGAGGGGCGTGGTGCCGTGGGCGCCGGGTTGGGTGATCGGCGCACCTTTGGCGATGAGCAGCTTGACCAGGTCGAGATCACCGAAGACGATGGCGGCGACGAGAGGTGTTTCGCCGTCGGCTGCGGCGATATCCGGCTTGGCGCCGCGCTCGAGCAAAGCCTGGACGCAGTCGATGTGGCCGCCGGAGCAGGCGCGGAGAAGTGCGGTGTCGCCGGTCTCGTTTTCACGGGCGTTGGGGTCGGCTCCGTTGTCGAGGCGGTGGAGGAGCTTGCTGAGCTCGCCGCGTTCAGCGGCTTTGATCAGGGCGGCATCGTAGCTCATGAGGGTTTCCGGGCATACCAGGCGGCGGCTTTGCGGAGGCCTTCGCGCAGAGGCGTCTGGGGATTGTAGCCGAGGAGCTTGCGGGCGTTGCTGATGTCGGCGGTGTAGGTGGTGACTTCGCCGACGCGGGAAGGAAGGAAAGTGATGTTCGGGGTGATGCCGAGGATTTCCGAGAAGACTTCCGGCACGGTGGTGAGGGGGTTGCCCTGGCCGTAGGCGAGGTTGAAAGTCTGGTTGCTGACTTCTCCTTTCAGGAGGGCGTCGACGCCGCGGGCAATGCCGTCGACGCAGTCGTCGACGTAGGTGAAGTCGAGGACCTTGTCCTTGCCGAAGAGGGTGATCGGCTCGCCGCGGGAAAGCTTGCGCCAGAAGAGGGGGATGACCCGCTCCATCCGCTCGATGTCATCGTCGTAGCGGCCGTAGACGTTGGAGAAGCGGAAGACCAGGTATTTCATGCCGTAGCACTTGGCGTAGGCGTAGATGTAGGCTTCCGAGGAGATCTTCGAGGCGGAATAGGGCGATTCGGTGGTCGAGAAACAGGCGTCCTTCTCGGTGGTGACGTAGCGCTTGACGTCGCCGTAGACTTCGCGGGTGGAGGAGAAGACCAGGGGGACCTTGTTTTGGCGGCAATATTCGATGACGTTGAAGGTCATCAGGAAGTTGTCGAGGGCGCGCTCCGGGTGCTCGACCAGTTCATGGACTTTGGCGTTCGCGGCGAGGTGGACCACCAGGTCGACCTTGCCGTAATCGCAATTGCCGATGCCGTCGAGGTGATTGCGGTAGGTCGAGGAGAGATCCTGCAGCAGGATCGGAAACTCCTGGGTCCAGGCGTTCGGGCGCTTGTCGACGCCGAAGAGATCGTAGCCCATGTCGCGGAGGCGGAAACAGAGATTGGTGCCGATCTGGCCGGAGGCGCCGGTGATGAGAATGCGTTTGGACATGGGTGAGCTCAGGTTGGAGGGGTTGGAAGGGTTGGAAGGTTGAAAGGTGAAGCGCAGCTGAGTCACTGAGTCTGAAGTCACTGAGTCAATTTTGCTCTGCGCTCAGAAATCGGGGTCGTAGACCGGGACCTTGGCTTTTAAGGCGGCGAGGGAGAGGGCTTCGGCGTCGGCCTTCGCCTTGGCGGCGGCAGCGGCGGCGAGATCGGCTTCGGCCTTCGCCTTGGCGGCGCGAGCGGCGGCCTGCTGCTTGGTGACCAGCTGGGTGGCGGCGGCCCGGATGCCAGGAAGGGCGGCGGCGAGATCGCGCTTGTGCTGGGCTTCGACCAGAGCCGGTTGCGACACCCAGTTGCGGCCGCTCTTGACGTAGCCGGCGGCGCTCAAGGCGGCGGGAAGGCGCTCGCTCTCCAGCTCCTCGATGCGGTTAAGCTTCTCGCGCTGGCGCAGCTCCATTCCCTTCTTGACCGCGTCGGCGACGCATTTCTCATGAGTGACGGGATCGAAGGTGGCCAGGGCGGCCTCGTCGAAGTCGCTGGTCGCCAGTCGTTGAACGCCGATCTGGATGCGTCCGAGGCGGTCGATTCCCTTGAACTCGCCGGTGGCGCGGGCATTCGAACCCTGGCCGCCGCGAAGGACGATGTCGACATTTTCGCCGACCCTTCGCAGGCGGAACTTTTCACGAGCCTCGCGGGTGAGGGCTTCGCGATCAGCGGGCGGGAAGGCCTTGGCCGCTTCGATCTCCGCCTCGGCGCGAAGGGAAGCTCGTATCTTCTCCTGAGTCAGGGCGGGATCGAATTTCAGGGGCCAGGGCAGGTTGAGCTTGGCGGCGGAAGTCTCCGGGGTGATCAAGGCGAGCTGGCGCTTGACTTCCGCTTCGATCTCGGCTTGGGCGGTGGGAACGGGGCAGTCTTCGACCAGCTTGGGCACCAGGGCGTAGAGCTCCCAGGGGAGGCCGCTCTTGACCAGTTGGCCCTTGTGGTCGAAGAGCGCGGCGAAGGGGAGCATCGGAGTGCAGGGAGCCTCGACGACGCTGGCGCCCTGGTAGATCGGGAAGCTGACTTTCTGGCTGTCGAGGAACTGGTTGATCTCGGCATCGCTGCGGTTCTGGCTGTGCGCGCCGATGACGATGAATCGGCCGTCTCTGCCGAAGTCCTTGTACAGTTTCTGCAGATGCGGCATGCTCTCGCGACAGGGCGGGCAGTTGATCCCCCAGTACTCGAAGAAGACCACTTTGTCGGCAAGATCCTCGGGCTTGATCTGGTCGCCGCGGATCCGCGAGGCGGGATCAATCCCTTGATAGGTGGCGGCATCGGCCTCGGCACTCAGGAGGAAGAGGCTGGCGAGCAGGGCAGGCAGGAAAAGCTTCATCGGTTTTTCTCCGGGGGATTACTTGCTTTCCATGAAGAGCTGGCGGTTGGCGCTGAAGTAGCGGTAACCAGTATAAATCGTGAAGAGTACGGTGACAATCACCAAGGCATTCAAACTGTAGCCGATCCAGTCAGCTGGAGGAGGGACGGCGCCGCGCCAGCCCCAGTGCAGGCCGAGAGCGGCGAGACAGGTGCACTGCAGGATAGTCTTGATCTTGCCGCCGGTGTCGGCGGCGATGACGATGCCTTTCTGCGAGGCGAGCTGGCGCAGGCCGGAGACGGCGAACTCGCGCGACAGGATGAGCACCGGAGCCCAGGCTCCAAGCTGCTTGTTCTCGACCAGGACGATGAAGCAGCAGCAGACGAAGATCTTGTCGGTGATCGGGTCCATCAGCTTGCCGAAGTCGGTGATGATGTTGTATTTCCGCGCCAGCCAGCCGTCGACGAAGTCGCTGCAGCCGGTGAGGATCCCGATGACCACGGCAGTCCAGCGTACGGCATCGTTCTCCTGGAACTGGGCGAGGATGAGAAAGACGATGGTGAAGACGAAGCGGGCGCAGGTGACTTGGTTGGCAATGTTCATCGAGGAGGGCTTCCTGGGGATTGGGCGGATTCAAGAGCGGAAGAGGATTTCGCGGGCGTCCTGGGAGTAGGCGATGGTTTCGATCGGCAACCAGCCGCCAGGTCCGCCGCGCAGATGGAGACCTCCGTTGGCGTCGACGCCGAAACGGCCGGCGGCGAAATCCTGGACGCAGCGGGGCAGGACGAGCCAGTCGCCTTGGCGCTTGAGACGATCCTGGTTGACTTCCGCCATCTTCTCCAGCTCGTCGCCCCAGCCGCCTTTGGGCTTTTTGGCGGGACGCTGCGCCGCAAGCGCCTGCCAGGCCGCGGTGTCTCGCCCCATCAGGTCGATCTCGACTTCCGGGGAAAGCCCCAGGATCAAGCCTTCGTCCATGCCGGCGCCGGTGGCCGCGTAGGCCGAGGCGAGGATGACCGAGCTGCGCAGGCTGGTCTCGCCCGCCAGGACGGCGATTTCGATCGGCAGGGTGTGCAGGCCGACATAGAGTCGGACACCCTTTTCATCGGTGACGCTGAGGTCGCCGGGATGGACGTTCAGGCAGGGCAGGGATTCGGTCAGGTTGGTGAGGGGGACGAAACCGGCGAAGACGCCGAAGTCGGGAGCGAAGGGGAGGAGTCTGCTTTTCAGCTCGGCAGTCCATTCCTCGCGCGTCTTGCGGCCGGCTTCGCTGGCGAGCGAGGTGCTGCTCAGGCCGCGGGCGAGGTAGAAGGCGCCGATGTCGTGTTCGACCAGGGGGATGCCGGCGGCCGCGGCGATCAAGGCCGCCCGGCTTTGGGACGGCCGGTCGGTCACCAGGCAGGCGATTTCGTAGCTGGCTTCGTTGCCGAGATTGCGATGATGCTCGATGAGCTTTTCGGCGTTGGTGCCGGAGCCGCTGAGGAAGACGGCGCAGCGAGGACGCTGCTGGGAGGAAAGGCTGAGAAGGGGACGTACGTCGCTCACGGCGGCTCCGGTTCTGGGCTGGAGGTTGAAAACTCTAATGTAAGGCTGAAATCAAGATCGACAAAAGCCGGAGGCGTCCTAGTCGCAAAAGATATCCGAGGAGTGCCGCGCTCACCATTCCAACTCGGCTTGAATCGGCAAATGGTCGGAGCCGATCCTCGGGCCGCGACGGAAGTCCTTCAGACGGAAAGCCGGAGCGACCAGGATGTGGTCGAGGGTGAGGCCGAAGGGGCCGGCCCAGGAGGGGAAGCTGCCGCCGTGGAAATAACGCCCGGAAGTGCCCCTGAGATCAAGTTTCCCGGCAAAGTCGGTCAATGGAGCGTTCCAAGGGACGCAGTTCAAGTCGCCAGCGACGATCAGCGGAGGGAGCGAGCCGGTCGCTGAACGACCGAGGCTTTCGGCCAGGCGCTCAAGCTGGCGGTCGCGCGCTCGGCGTCCGGATTCTCCCAAGGGCGGAAACGGGTGGGTCGCAAGCAGACGCAGGGAGTGGGCGCCATCCTGGATTTCGCCGTATATGCTGGGATGGATTTCAGCATCGGGGAGAAGCTGGAAGCGGCCGGGCAAACGGCTGAATACGGCGATGCCGAAGGGATTGTTGCGGGGCTCCTGGAACCCGTAGGGATGGCTTTGATTGAGCTCTGCCAGAGCCTCCTGCTGATCGAAGCCGAACTCGGTCAGGACGATCAGAGTGGGCCGTGTCTGCCGCAGATGCTCGAGCAGAGCCTCCATGTCGGTGTTGCCGATGTAGAGATTGGCGGCGAAGACCGACAGGGAGCGCCCTTCGCCGCAGGCTCTTTCCGCTTGCGGCAACGTCCGGCAGGAGAACAAGGTGAAGCCGCCAAGAATCAACATCAAGCTGAGCCCAAGATCGCTCCAGCGCCGGCAAAGACCTGCCGCGAGACTGCCGAGCAAGGCGAAAGGAAGAAGAGGTTTGACGGCATGGGCCCAGTGAGACTCGGTAATCAGGCCGAGAAGAAAAACGCTCAGGGCGGGCAGGACAATGACGAGGGAAGTTTTCATGCGAGGCGACTCCAACGGAAATGCAAAGGAGAATCAATTTGGTCGCTGGTTTCTTGCCAGTTCATATTCCGACACTTTGAGGATGAATGTTCTAGATGTAGTTTCCTCATGAGAATCGCTGGGCATGCCTAAATGACAAGGTGATGACCGGGATGAGAAAGGTGATTTTACCTGTGTTGACTCTTGCGGGAGTGTTCATCAGCGGGATTGTCGCAGTTTATTTCATCTTGCCCGGCACACCTAATGAATGGCAAAGATCCTAGTCGGGATGACGCATGAGCAGGTGCTCGCCAGTCAATCAGGAAGAATCATAGATGTGCGCGATTTGAAGGATTTTGTCGGCGACAAGCGCAGCTTTCACTTGTTGGGCGTGGAATCTTGACCATCAAGTACGACGCTGACGGACGAGTGTGTACTGCGCCGGCATACTTCGCGCAGATCAGCCGGACGAGGCCCCCAATCTTTGAGCCAAAACCCGTTATGCTCAATGTCAAAAAGCACTCCTTGCCGTGGGGCATCCAGCCACTCCCGCAAAGAGGACTCGTCTCCCGAACGCCAATGGGGGAATCGAGGCCCTGTCGGTAACGCGGTTTGAAGAAAGGCGCGAAGATCCGGAGGAAAGTGGAACCCGAAACGGTTTTCCACGACGGCAACTTCAGCATCCGACAACCCCGTCTCGAACTGAACTCGATGAACCGGAGAATCAGTTCCGATCACGCCGAATTGATAGGTGGTGCCACGGAGTTGGTCGATGATTTCTTGCCAGTTCATGATGAATCCTATTTGGGTGTAGAGATCTACCAATCGCGTTGGCTTTCAGGATAATATTGGTGGTAGAATAGGGTCGTGAAATGTTTTTGATAGAGATGCTTTTCGATCAGTGACTGTAATGGGGTTTGAGGGTTTTTGTCGAGTTGATCCTTGGGGATGATAGCGATTGTCAAATCGCAATTTCTGCTGACTCGATAATAGCGCTTGGATTTCCTTTCTTCTGGGAATTTAATCCAATCGCTGATGGAGAGTTTGCATTGAGGGGCACAAGAAGCATTCGTGATGTAATAGAGATTTTTCTGGTCGTAAGGAAATTGGGGGCTAAAGATCTGTGTCCCCAGGTCATCATCTTTACTGATAAGGATGCCCTTGAGATTGTTTTCAATCTTGTCGACACTTTGATCGGGGATGTAGTCCAGATCAGTCGCGGGGCATGCCGAGAATTTAACCCCAGCCATGGACGATGGTGCTGGAGCTGAAGCTGTGCTTTGGCAAGCGGACAAAATCAAAGCGATGAGAAGAATCTTTATGGGTTGATAAGGCATACTCGACTCCCGGTTTCCTTCAAGATAAGCCATGAGAGGGCGAGATACAAATTTTTCGCCCAAAAGTTAGCTGCGCCCCACCTCAGCTCGGACTTAATTTCAGCAAGGCCATGTCCGGGTGAAATCTTCATCCTCACTTCATCCCCTTCGCCTTGTCATGAATGCTCTGCGCCAGCGCCGCGGGGTTTTTCCGTAGATCCAGACAGGAGACGCGGTGAACCTGCCAGCCGAGGCTGCTCAGGGCGGCGGGACGGACGCATTCGCGGTCGGCGAGGGTGGGGGCGAGGTGAGAGGCGGGGCCGTCGGTGTCGATGCCGAGGAGGAAGCGTCCGGGGTCTTGCGGGTGATGGAGGGCGAGCGGCATGCGCCAACCGCCTTGGCCGAAGTGGCGGGTGAGTTTCCAGCCCTTGGCTTCGAGATGGCCGGCGAGGGCTTCCTCCAAGGCGTCGCCGCGGTTTGCGGTCAGCGCAGCGGCGCTGCGGGCCTCGGCGTAGGCGAGGAAGTCGCGCAGGTCGCGGACGCCGCGGGCCTTGGTGCGCGAGGGGTCGATCTGATCGGGGCGCAGCGAGCAGTGGACGGAGATCTCGCGGCGGGCGCGGGTGATGGCGACGTTGAGACGGCGTTCGCCGCCGAGGCGGTTGAGGGGGCCGAAGTTCATCGCCACCTTGCCGTCTTTGTCGGGGCCGTAGCCGATCGAGAAGAGGATGACGTCGCGTTCGTCGCCTTGGACGCTTTCGAGATTCTTGACGAAGAAGGGCTCGGGCAGGGCGGCATCGGAGTAGGCTTCCAGTTCGGGATCGTCCTTGTAGGCGGCGTCGAGCAGGTCGAGAACGAGTTCCTGCTGCGCTTGCGAGAAGGTGACGATGCCGAGCGAGGCCTTGTCGGGCGAGCCGGCCTTCTTGAGGCGCGCGATGGCGTCGGCGACGACCGCTTGCGCTTCGACGCGGTTGGCGCGGGTGCCGGCGCGGTCGTAGACGCCGGCGCAGCGGCGCAGGGTGAGCGCCGGGCTGGAGGCGGCGGCGGGGAAGGTGAAGAGCTTGCCTTCGTAGTAACGGGCGTTGGAGAAGGCGATGAGGTCTTCGCTCTTCGAACGGTAGTGCCAGAGCAGGCGCGAGGAGCGGAAGCCGGCGGCGTGCATCTCGTCGAGCACCGATTCGAGGTCCTCGTAGTCCTCGGCGTCGATCGAGGGCGCTTCGTCGGCATCCTCCTGGCGGGCGAAGAAGGAGGTCGGCGGCAACTGCTTCGAGTCGCCGACGACGATCGCCGCGTCGCCGCGGGCGAGGACGCCGACCGCGTCCCAGGGCGGGATCTGCGAGGCTTCGTCGAAGACGACGAGGTCGAAGGGCGTCATGTCGGGCGAGAGGTGTTGGGCGACCGAGGCCGGCGACATCAGCAGGCAGGGTTTGAGGGCGGCGAGCAGGGCGGGAGCTTCTTCGAAGAGGCGGCGCGCCGGCTTGTGGCGGGTCTGTTTGCCGATCTCATTGAGAAGCACCGCCTTCTCCTTGCGCAGCGCGGTCGAGGCGGCGGCGTCGCGGGCGCGGCTGGCGATGGCCGCGTTGGCGGCCTCGCGGCAGAGCTTCTGCAGTTCCTCGCGGAGCTGGCGGTAGGTGTTGCGCTTGCGCTCTTCTTCGGGACCGAAGAAGCTGGCGAGGCGGGGCGAGGCGGCGATGATTCCTTCCGCCTCGCGGCTGAGGAGCGAGCGCAGCGCCGCGTCCTTGAACTGGCCCGGGCTGAGGCGTCCCGCCTCGATCGCGGCGACGAGGGAGGCGAGACCCGCGTCGAGCAGGCGCGAACGCAGGCGGTTCCAGGCGCACCAGCCGGCGAATTCCGAGGTCGCGGCCAACCAGCTTTCGAGCTGGGTGATGCGGATTTTTGCGAAGTCGACACAAGGGGCGAGCAGCGAGGTTTCGGGGGCGAGGGCCGCATCGGCGGTTTCGAGGGCGGCCCGGGCGGAGTTTTGCGCTTCCAACAAAGTGGCGGCGGCGCTGCGGCGGTCCTGGCCGATGAAGGCGACGAGGCTGGCCGGGTCGAGCTTGAGCTTGGCGCAGAGGTCGCGCACGTCGACTTCAGCCTCGACGAAGTCGGCGGCTTGAGCGGGGGCGGCGAGGAGGGAGTCGACGAGGGTGGCGGGCAGGCTGGCCGAAGCGAGGGCGCGGCGGAGGGCCGTTTCGGCGTCGCGGGTGGCGCAAAGTTTCTCCATGAGGGCGACGAGGGCCGGGCCGTCGTCGGGCAGGGTGGCTTTGGCGAAACCGGCGAGGAATTTGCGGGCGGCGCGGCGGCCCATCCAGGCGGGCAGGAACCAGGAGCTTTGCGAGCTGCGCAAGTCCTGCAGGCGGCTGTCGAGATCGGCCTGTTGCAGGATCTTGAGGTCGAAGAGGCCCTTCATTTCGTCGAGTTGGGCGGCGTAGTCGCGGAAGGCGCCTTCGCAGGCCGGGTTGATGCCCGGGCCTTGCAGCAGTTCGGCGGGGAAGCGGCGGGCGAGCGGGGCCGCCAGGGCGGCGAGCGCCTGGACCTGGTCGAGCGAAGGCAAGGGCGCCGCGATGCCGAAGGCGGTGACGGCGTTTTGCATCGCCTGCAGCTTGGCGATGGCGGAGAAGTCGGTCGGAATCTGTTGGCAGCGCAGCGCCGCCAGCGGGTGTCCCTTGATCTGCGGCAGTCCCGGCCAGGCGGAGTCGGTTTCGGCGAGCAGTTCGAGGAGGGATTTCCAGGCTTCCGGGTCGAGCTGGGCGGGGGGCGTGTCGCCGGAGAGCGGGCCGTCGCCGAGGCGGGCGAGTTCTTCGGTGAGGGCGTAGAGCGAGCGGCCGTTACGGCGCGGCTGGTGCAGTTCTTCGGCGAGCTTGACCAGGTCGGCGCGGGAGGCTTCGAGTTTGGGCAGGGCGGCGGCGCGGGGATCGGCGGGAGCGGCTTTTGCTCCTTCCGCAGCTTCGAGGGCGAGCTTGAGCTGGGCGACGACGGCTTTTTTGTCGGCCTTGCGGGCGTGCAGTTCGAGGCACCAGGGGGCGAGGCCCTGGGCGGCGAGGCGGCGCTGCACCACTTCCAGCGCGGCGTTCTTTTCGGCGACGAAGAGGACGCGTTGGCCGAGGCAGAGGGCGTGGGTGATCAGGTTGGTGATGGTCTGCGACTTGCCGGTGCCGGGAGGGCCTTCGAGGACGAAGCTGCGTTTGGCGCCGGCGGCGGCGACGGCGGCGAGCTGCGACGAGTCGGCGGGCAGCGGCGCGCAGAGGCGGGCGAGCTCGGCGTCCATCGCCGCGGGCGAGGGCAGTTCGTCGCCGATCAGGTGTTGCGGCGCCTCGCGGCTGAGGAGACCCTGGACGACCGGGTGGGAGAGCACCTTCTGGTCGGGGCGGTTGAGGTCGGCCCAGAGGAGGTATTTCTGGAAGGAGAAGAAGCCGATCCAGGCTTCGTCGCGCAGTTCCCATCCGGCCTGGGCGGCGATCGCCTGGCGGGCGTGGGCGAAGATGCGGGCGACGTCGAGGCCCTTGTCATCGGTGGGCAGGTCGGCGGTGAGGACGGAGAGGTCGATGCCGTAGTTGAGGCGGAGGAATTCGACCAGGGTGGAGTTGATGCGCGGCTCGTCGTCGCCGATTTCGAGCTCGAAGCCTTCGCCGCGGGCGCGGCGGCTGAGGTAGACCGGGATGAGCAGGAGCGGCGCGAGGCGAGGCTTGTCGGCCTTGGGCGTTTCGCGCCAGGCGAGGAGGCCGAGGGCGAGGTAGAGCGAGTTCGAGCCGGTCTCCTCTTCGAGCGAGCGGGCTTCGCGGTAGATCTTGGTGCCGCGCTTGTCGAATTCCTCCTCGTCGCAGGCGCTGAGGCAGCGGCCGCGCGAGAAGGCCTCGCTGATCTGCTCCGCGCCGGGCAGTTCGCCGCCGCCCTTCTTCTTGCTCTCGGGGCGAGGCAGGAGGCAGAGCGTTTTCTCGGCGCTGAGGAGATCTTCGAGTTCGCCGAGGCTGGGCGGCAGGAGGCGGAGCGTGCCGCTCGAGTCGCGGAAGTTGAGCATGCGGTTGCGCAGCGAGAGGTCGAGGAGGCGGCGCTTCCAGCGTTCGAGGCGGGCGTTTTTCGGTTCGGTGGCGCGCGGGTCGAGGGGTGCGGGGCGTTCGGGGGCGGCGGGGAGGACCAGTTTTGCGGCGTCCGCGGCGGCGCTGGCCGGCTGGGCGGCGGCGCCGATGGGCAGCGGCGTGAAGCCGCAGAGGCGGGCCGAGGCGAGGTCGATGGCGAGGAATTCGCCCTGCGGTTTTTCGAGGCGGCTGAGGCCGGCGCGGCGGGCCTCGTCGAAGCTGGCGCCGTGGCTGGTGGTTTCGAGCAGGGCGATTTCGCCGAGGCGGAAGAGATTGCGCAGGCGCTCGGGGTCGGCGACGAGGGTTTCTCCGAGGCGGCGCTGACCGAGCCAGAAGCCGAGCCAGGCGTGGTTCTGGTCGAGGAGGATCAGCGGGGCGAGGCCGGCCTGTTCGAGGAGGGCGGCCCAGAGCACCGTGGTGTCGAGGCAGCAGCCGATCTTGTCGGCGAGGGTTTCGTGGGGCAGGCGGATCTTCTGTCCCTGCGCCTCGAAGGAGGCCGGCGGCACGGCGTAGCTGAGCTGGCGGGCGGCGAGGGCGGCGTGGATCGCGGCGGCGATGGCGAGGGGGCGTTCGATCTGGCCGGAGAGGTAGCCGTCGAGGGCGCCGGATCCGGTCGCCTTGTCGAGGGCGGTCGAGGCCGATTTGAGCACTTCCGCGAGGGCCGGGTGGTTGGGGGTGACGAAGCAGGCGAGGGATTCGGCGATGTGGTCGCTGCCCGACCACTGGCCGGCGGCGAGCAGTTCGCAGCGGCTCGAGCTGCTGGCGATTTCGCGTCCGCCGCAAAGGACGCTGAGCTTGAGGTCGATGAACTCGCGTTCGCGTTGCGCGGCGAGGGAGGCGGCGGCGAGGCGGAAGCCCGTGGCGTCGAAGCGGCGTTTCTCGCCGGCGGCGAGGGAGTCGAGCTGGATCTCCCAGGGAGCGGTGCGCGGCGGTGTCGACTCGAGGCGGAGCGTCAGGCCGGAGAGCGCCTCGCCGCCGCCGTTGTCGAGCGTGAAGCCGTCGACCAGGGCGAGGCCGGCGGTTTCGAAGGACCAGGAGAAGAGCGGAGCGGCGTGAAGGGAGAGCTGGAGCTGGGGCATGCGACGATTCCTTGGGCGATGGGATGAGCCCAATCTAAGCTCGAAAGAGGCAAAAGGCCAAATGCCCAGAAAGCTCAGGAACCCTAGCGGCGGACGAAAATGACCGGCGAGGCAGGTGCCTCGCCGGTCTTAAACCATGCAGGAATAGAGAATCAAGGCTTCTTTTCGAGAGCCAGGCCGGTGGCGCGGACGAAGCCGATGCACTGACCGATCTCGGCGGCGTTGTCGTTCCACAGGGCTTCGAACTCGACCGAGAGGTTGCCCTTGAAACCTTGGCGCTTCAGCTCGGCGAGGCAGCCGGCGATGTCTGAGACGCCGGTGCCGAAGGGAATGCAAGGGGTTTCATGGCCGATGGCGCTGCGGTCCTTGACATGAGAAGAGAGGACGCGGCCTTCAAGGATCTTCAGGCCGTCGATGGGTTTGATTCCAGACGTGGCCCAGTGGCCGAGATCAGCGCAAGCTCCGATGCGCGGGTCGCGGTCTTTCACCAGAGCCGCGATGTAGTTCGGGTCCCAGACCTTGTAGCCGGGCTGTTTTTCGCGGCGCGGGTGGCCATGGTAGGCGACGCAGATGTCGAATTCCTTCACCAGTTTCTCGATCACGTCGATCGACTCATCGGATTCGGTGGTGATGCAATACAGCTCCATCTTCTTGGCGAACTCGAAGATCTTGCGAGCCTCGGTTTCGTTGTTGGGGATGCCGATGACGCCGAGATTGACGGCGCGGACCTTGTGCTTGGAGAGATGGGCTTTCAGGGCGGCGATCTGATCATCGCTCATGCCAGGGCCGATCTTGCCTTTGTCTTCACGGGAAATCTGCTGGCCGGGGAAGATCTCGATCACCTTGCCGCCGCACTTGGCGTTCTTTTCGATCGCTTCATAGCAAGAGAAGCGGTTGAAGGACCAGGCCTGAGCGCCGACGGCGAAGCCGCCCTGGCGATCTTCGTCGCGGATTTCGACGGCGGAGGCACCGAGGGCAAAGGAGCAGAGGGCGAAGAGCGAGAGAGCCGATTTGATCATGACTTTCCATCCTTTTCTTGGTTGCGTATTCTTGGGGACCGGGCGAAGTTCAACTCTGAACATGCCTTGTCAGACGGCTTCTGGGCAGACATGTTTCTCGAAAAACTGTCAAGGTGACGCAATGTTCATGCTAAAAAAGCTCCTGGGAGACTTCTTCTCTCCCTTGCCGATCTGCTTCCTGGTGGTCGCCATCGGACTGATTCTCGACTGGGGAGGCTGGCGGAAGCGCCTCGGCCGCATGCTGGTCGTCGCGGGCATTCTGTGGCTGCTTCTCACCTCCGGCGGTCCCTTGCCGCGCTGGGCGATCTGGCAGCTGGAAAAAGAGGAGAGCCCGATGAGCTTGCCGGTGCCGGGGGTCACACTGGTTCACGTCCTGGGGTCAGGTCATTCCAGCCGCGAGGACTTTCCCGCCTCGGTGCGGCTCGGTGAGGAAGGGCTGAAGCGCTTGACCGAAGGGGTGCGAGTGTGGCGTATGTGCCCGGGGGCGAAAATGCTGCTCACCGGCTACGGCGGCGCCGACGCCACTGGTAACGCCGAGATCATGAGGCGGGTGGCGATCAGTCTCGGGGTCGACGAGAAGGCCATCGTGTGGGACAGCTCACCCCGCGACACCCGGGAGGAGCTGTCGCGTTGCCGGCAGGAGCTGGCCGGAGGCGGGCGGGTGCTGGTGGTCAGCTCGGCTTCGCACCTGCCGCGGGCAAGGCTCCTATGCCGCAGTCTCGGCATCGACGCGTCCTACTCCGCTGCCTACTTCCATGCCGCAGAAGGTCCTTGGCCAAGCAACTGGCGCCACCTTCTGCCGGGATCCGGCGCTTTGCGCTGCAGCGAGCGGGCGATGTATGAAGGCGCCGGCCTGGTTTGGGCCTGGCTTCGGGATTGACGCGAATCAATACCCTTTGGCGAAATCGACCTCGCCGCGCAATTTCTCCCCCTTCAAATAGGCGTCGAGATTGGCGAGGAAGAGCTCGGCCACTTGCCAAGGGTAGCTCAAGGCAGAGCAATGAGGGCTGACAATGCAGCCGGGCGCCTGCCAAAGCGGGCTGTCAGGGCTGAGCGGTTCACGGGCAAAGACGTCGAGAATGGCGCCGCCGAGATGTCCGGATTGCAGAGCCGTCGACAAGGCCTCTTCGTCGATCAGGCTGCCGCGTCCGGCGTTGATCAGCACTGCTCCCGGCTTCATCCGGGCCAAGGACAAGGAGTTGATCAGGCCGCGTGTCGACGGGGTGTCGGGAAGGGTGAAGAGGAAGTAGTCCGGCTCCGCGAGGAAGGCGTCGAAATCCTCCGCACCGAAGCAGGGGATCCCCTCCGGACCCTGGCCGCTGCGGGAATAGCCGCTGACTCTCATGCCGAAATGGCGAGCGGTGGCGGCGAGGTGGGCACCGATCTCGCCCAGTCCTGCCAGCCCAAGATGCAGGGTCGAGAGCAGCCGGTAGGGCCGCGGCTCCCAACGCTTGCCCGCCTGGGCCGATGCGAGGGAGGAGAAGCCGCGCTCCCGGGAGATGATCTGAGCGAAAGCCCACTCTGCCATTGCAGGACCGAAGATCCCGGTGACCCGGCTAAGACGGTAGTCACGGCGCTGCCCCGCCTTCATCAGGGCGTCGACGCCAGCAAAGGTCGATTGCGCCCAACGCAAATTCGGACTCTGATCCAAAACCGCCGCAAGCTCGACCGGACGCCCGATCAGGATCTCCGCCTCGGCCGGTGAATCGACCAAGATGACGCTGGCTGGAAGCCGCCCCTCTAAGAGCGGCAACCAAGTGGCGCTGTCGGCGGTGACAAGACAGATTCGGCAGGGAGTCATCGGGCTTCCTCAGTTGATGCCACGCAGATTAACCCCTCCTCTTCATCCGCCCACTCCATCGATGACGCTTAAATCACGAGTTCCGGAAATTCCTCGTGTGACATTAATTTTTCTCACTAGCCCTTGCATTTTTATCTAATCATTTTACAATTGCGTCACGAATCATCAGAGTTGTTACAAATTTGTAAAAACCCTGTGAATAAGTCCCCCAAACCCCAAGCAAGGACACCCAGCATGAGCCGCACCGCCGCCCGTCAAGCCGCCGTCAAAGCCGCTGCCACCTACCGCAGCCCCGCCAAGCCCCTCAACTTCAAGTCCGAGCCCGCCACCGAGCTCTTCGGCTGCAACGTCTTCTCCGACGCCGTGATGAAGGCCCGCCTGCCCAAGACCGTCTACCGCCAGATCCGCAAGGTCATCGAAGAAGGCGCCAAGCTCGACGCCGCCTGCGCCGACATCGTCGCTTCCGCCATGAAGGACTGGGCGATCGAGAAGGGTGCCACCCACTATTCGCACGTCTTCTACCCCCTCACCGGCGCCACCGCCGAGAAGCACGACTCCTTCATCGTCCCCGAAGGCAGCTCCTGCATCACCGAGTTCTCCGGCAAGTTCCTCATCCAGGGCGAACCCGACGGCTCCTCCTTCCCCTCCGGCGGCCTGCGCGTCACCTTCGAAGCCCGCGGCTACACCATCTGGGACGTCACCTCGCCCGCCTACATCCTCGAGAACCCCAACGGCACCACCCTCTGCATCCCCACCTGCTTCGTCTCGTGGAAGGGTGAAGCCCTCGACAAGAAGACACCGGTCCTCCGCTCGATGAACGCCGTCGACGCCCAGGCCCGCCGCGTCCTCAAGCTCCTCGACCCCTCCAAGACCCCCTCGCGCGTCAGCGCCAACGCCGGTCCCGAGCAGGAATTCTTCCTCGTCGACTCCAACCTCGTCGCCGAGCGCCCCGACCTGCAGTTCTGCGAGCGCGCCCTCCTCGGCAAGTTCTCCGCCAAGGGCCAGCAGTTCGAAGACCACTACTTCGGCGCCATCCCCGAGCGCGTCCTCGCCTACATGCTCGAAGTCGAGCGTGAGCTCTACAAGCTCGGCATCCCGATGAAGACCCGCCACAACGAAGTGGCCCCCGCCCAGTTCGAATTCGCCCCCATCTTCGAGACCGCCAACGTCGCCACCGACCACCAGCAGATGACCATGGTCGTGATGAAGCGCCTCGCCGCCAAGTACGGCATGACCGCCATCTTCCACGAGAAGCCCTTTGCCGGCGTCAACGGCTCCGGTAAGCACGTCAACTGGTCGATCGGCAACGCCTCGCACGGCAACCTGATGGACCCCGGCGCCACCCCGCACGAGAACGAGCAGTTCCTCGTCTTCTGCGCCGCCATCGTCCGCGCCGTCCACGTCCACGGCGGCCTGATGCGCGCCGCCATCGCCTCGGCCTCCAACGACCACCGCCTCGGCGCCAACGAAGCCCCCCCGGCCATCATGTCGGTCTACCTCGGCGACCAGCTCTTCGACGTCTTCGAGCAGCTCAAGAAGGGCGCCGCCAAGTCCTCGAAAGTCGGCGGCACCATGGAAGTCGGCGTTCCCCAGCTCCCCGCTCTGCAGAAAGACCCCGGCGACCGCAACCGCACCTCGCCCTTCGCCTTCTGCGGCAACCGCTTCGAGTTCCGCGCCGTCGGCTCCGGCCAGACCATCGCCGGCCCCCTCGTCGTCCTCAACACCATCATGGCTGACTCTCTCAGCTGGATCGCCGACCAGCTCGAAGCCGGCCGCAAGGTCGCCGACATCCTCACCGAAGTCGCCAACAAGCACGGCGCCGTCATCTTCAACGGCAACGGCTACTCCAAGGAATGGCACGAAGAAGCTGTCCGCCGCGGCCTGAAGAAGCTCGACACCACCCCCGACGCCCTGCCCGAGATCGTCTCGCCCGCCTCGATCGCCATGTTCGCCAAGTTCGGCGTCCTCAACGAGACCGAGACCCGTTCGCGCTACAACATCTACTGCGAGCAGTACAACCTCCGCGTCAAGCTCGAAGCCAAGATCGTCAGCGAGATGGTCAGCACCCGCGTCATCCCCGCCGTCATCCGCTACCAGACCGAGCTGGCCCAGAACGCCGCCGCCCTCAAGGCCGCCGGTGTCGAAGGCTCCACCTGCTGCCTGAAGAAAGTCACCGAGCAGCTCACCACTCTCGGCATGGCCAACAAGGCCCTCAGCGAGAAGCTCGCCGCCATCCCCCACGATGACGACCCGATCGTCGAAGCCCGCTACTTCAAGGACGTCGTCCTGCCCCAGATGCTCGAAGTCCGCAAGGCCTCCGACGCTCTCGAAGGCGTGGTCGCCGACGACCTCTGGCCCCTGCCCACCTACGCCGAAATGCTCTTCATCCGCTAATCCCGGTTCGAGCTTCGGCCGCAGGGCCAAGGAAAAACTCCCGTCTCGCAAGAGGCGGGAGTTTTTTTCGGGGCTTCCGGGATTTTTGTGGGTTAACCAAAACCGCTGCTGAGCAACAGAACCGGGTTGAAAGGTTGAAGCGCAAGGCATTGAATAACAAAAGTCAGCGACTATTTGAAGCGGACAGGAGAGCTTTCCCATTAGAGGTCATTCCGATGGATCATCGAATAAGCTAAGCTATTGCTGTTGCAGCTAATCCTTCCAACCTTTCAACCATCCAACCTTTCAACTGCGGTTTTTAGGACCTCGCCTCGCGTAGCGAGAGCAGGGCCTGCGCAGGTGACGGCGGGATCCTGCGCTCGCTACGCGAGGCGAAAACCAGCAATGGCATCCAGCCCAGGGCCTTGCCCTGGGCTAAGCCAGCTTCGACCGCGATGCGGTGGGCACAAGTGCGGCCTGAGTTATCTGGGTATTCAACCACTCGGCCGCACCGAGTGAGGGGATTCACCCACAAATTTCTCGGAAGAATCAAAAAATACCATATACAGGAATCAAGTGTCATAAATCTCGGGTGGTGAGAAACTTTTCATCCGGCCGACATTCTTAATCGGGCGCAGCTAAACAAAGGCGCCCCCATGACTCCCCTCCTCAAGAAGCAAGGTCAGATTTCCATCCGCACTCTTGAACGCAGCAACGAGAACCACCATCTTTGGAACAACAACGGCATTTGGAATCTCAACTACACGATGCATCCGACTCCGACGACGAAGCAGCGCATCCGAGTGTCATTGGGCACTTCCTCGATCGAGGAAGCCAGAGCCATCCGCGACCGTTTTTTCCGGGAAGCTGGCGCCGGCATATCGCGGCTGATCCGGGATCGTTGAACCTAAAAACCGCAGCAGAGGAACTGGACCGGGTTGAAAAGTTGAAAGGTTGAACGCAAGCCCATGAGCGACAACAAGACGCCAGCTCAAGGCGAAAGAAACCTTCATCCAGTGCTAAGCCAATTCATGGCCAGAGAGCTTTTCTGAAATCCGTCATAATGCCTTCTTGTTGCAGCTCTACCTTTCAACCTTTCAACCTTTCAACTGCGGTTTTTAGGGTTGAATTTGCAAAATGATGACGCGCACAAATCCGACTGCCTTTGGAGCCGGGCGCATGAACGATTGCGTTTCTGCGCTTGGAAATGGCGGTGCGAAGAAGTCATCTGAAGCGGGGCTGGGCATTGAGCGACTTGGCGGCGAAGAGTCCGCAGCCCCCGGCTCCCAAGGCCAAATTACTGGGCGAAAGCCGTAGCAAGTAAAAACTTGCGCTACTCTCTCAAGTGGCGCAAGTTTTTGATTTTCAGGGAGATTGATGGTCGGAATAGAGAGATTCGAACTCTCGGCCTTCTGCTCCCGAAGCAGACGCGCTACCAGGCTGCGCTATATTCCGAACGGGCAAAGAAAATACCGGAGCCAACGAAAAGATCAAGCCGGAAATCTGGAGTTTTCCAAAGAATTTCAGTCCCGCCCAGCTGAGGAAAACCGGCTTAACTGAGGATATTGACGGATAACGCCTTGCCAAAAATCAAAAACGCCCGAGTTTTGTGCTCATGCAATCCGATTCACCATCACGCTTGACGCCCTTGCGCCTCCTCCTGGCCGCACTGGTCTTCGTCGCGTCGATGTCTTGGACCAGCTGCACTCATGAAGACGGCTACCAGCATCTCAGCTGGCTGGGCACCTCGGAAGTGCACGCCGACAAGGACAGCTGCTGCTGCTGCGAACCATCTCATGAAAGCCAGAGCCATTCCCACGAGACCGAAGACGCCTGCCCTCCGGGCTGCGAAGACGAATTGATCGCTGCGGAAGAGTATGCTCCCGGCCATCACTCCATCAACCTCGGCCATGTGCACTTTCTCCCTGCCGCCGCCGCCTTCATCCTTCCCGAGGCCTTCATCTGCCTCGACGAAAAACGCTGCCATCTCGGTTGCGCCGATCCGCCACCTGCTCATCTGGAATTCCTCCTCAGCCTTCAGCAATTGATCTGAATCGGGCTCTTGAGCCAAGTCCTCCGGACTTTGGCCTCGCCCCGATTTTTAATCATTGCAGGAATGCCCACCATGATCCGCCAGACCCTTCTCGTCGCCTTGATCCTCGCCGGCTGTAAACCCGCCCAGACTTCTGCTCCGGAAAGCGGGCCTGCCGAGAAAAAAGCCGCCGCCTTGCCGCCCGGCACCGTCGAGCTCAGCCCCGCCGCCCTGAAAACCCTCGGCATCGAGTTCGCCAGCGTCGAACGCCGCGTCCTCCAGCATGTCGTCGCCTTGCCCGGCCGCTTCGATCCCGCCCCGGGCGGAAGGGTCGAGATCCGCGCTCCCGCGTCCGGCTATCTCCGCTGGCTGGTAAAGCCCTTCTCCCAGGTGAAAAGCGGCGAGAGCATCGCCCTTTTGCGGTCGCCGCAGCTCACCGCGCTGCTCACTGAGGAAGGCGATATCCGGGCTCAAAGCCTCCAGGCCGAGGCCAAGGTGAAGCTCACTGCGGCCCAGCTCACCGAGGCCCAGGCCCTGCAGGAGCTGCGGCAGAAGCGTCTCGAGCAGCTCCGCCGCCTCGGCGCCGAGCGGGCCGAGATCGAAATCCAGATCGCCGAGGGCAAGCTCGCGCTGCCCCGACTCAAGACCGAGGCCGAAGGCGCCCGGACCGAGGCGCAAGCCCTGGCCCAGAAGCTCCAGGCGGTCGAAAACGAAGTCCTCAGCCTCGCCGGACGCCGCGACCGGATCCAGGCCGACGGCGTCCTCCTGATGGCCGCGCCCAACTCCGGCCTGCTCAGCGGCGCCGATGCCGCCGGCGCCGCCGCCGCCAGCTGCGCCTGCCCCGATTGCGCCGGCGACGGCGTCGGCCTCTTCGTCACCGAAGGTCAGAGCCTCGCCTTCGTCAATAACGAACGCAAGCTGCAACTGCGGGTCAGCGCCCGTCCCGACCAGATCAGCGGCCTCGACTTGGAATCGCCGGGGGAGATCCGCTGCCACGACGGCCATTCCTTCGCCGGCAAGCTCCGCCTCGATCCCGCCGCCGACCCGCTCACCGGTGCACGCAGCCTGGTCTGCCTGCCCGATACCGCCCTGCCCGCCCACCTCATCCCCGGCAGCCCCGCCAACCTGGTGGTCAAGGGCTTGGCCCCGTCCGAAGAAGTCCTCGCGATCCCCGACAGCGCCCTGGTGCGCGACGGCAACGAGCTGGTCTTCTTCCGCCGCGATCCCGCCAACCCCGCCCGCATCCGCCGCGTCGTCGCCGATCCCGGCAAGAGCGCCGCCGGTTTCGTCGAAATCAAGTCCGGCATCCGCCCCGGAGATGCCATCGTCACCAAGGGAGCCTACGCGGTGAACCTCTCCGCCGCCGCCAACAAGAACCAGGCGCCGCCCGGCTTCCACTACCACGCCGACGGCTCGCTCCACTCCGACGAAGCGGAAAAGGGGGGGCATTGAAATGCTGCAAGCCATCATTGCCTTCTCGATCCGGCGCGCCCCGATCGTCATCGCTCTCGCCCTGCTGCTGCTCGGCCTGTCGCTGATCCGCCTGCCGGATCACAAGGTCGATGTCTTCCCGGATCTCAACGCGCCGCAGGTGATCATCCTCACCGAGGCCGGCGGTATGAACGCCGTCGCGGTGGAGCAGCGCATTTCGCGCCCGATTGAGGCGGCCTGCTCGGCCCTGCCCGGGGTCCGCCGCGTCCGCTCTTCCTCAAGCCTATCGCTGTCGCTGGTCTACATCGAATTCGACTGGGGGCAGGACATCTACCGGGCCCGCCAGGTGGTTTCCGAGGCCTTGGCGACGGCTCGCGCCGAATTGCCGCCGGAAGCCCATGTCGAGCTGGCGCCGATCGCCGGCTTGATCGGCGAGATCCAGATGTTGGCGCTGCTGCCCGCCGACGCCAAGGCCAATCCTGACCCTCGAACGATGCGCGGCTTCGCCGAATTCGAACTCCGCCGCCAGCTTCTCGCCGTCCCCGGCGTTGCTCAAGTGGTCGCCATCGGCGGCGAGCTGCCGGAATACCAAGTGCTGCCGCGCCTCGCCGACATGCGCCGTCTCGGGGTCAATCTCGACGACCTGGCCGCCGCCGCCGCCTTGGCGCAGTCGAACGCTCCCGCCGGCTATCTGCCGGAAGTCCGCAGCGAAGAGCTGTCGATCACCCAGCACGCCCAGGTGCGCTCCCCCGCCGACATCGCCGCTTCGGTGATCCGTTGGGACAAGGGCCTGCCGATCCGGGTCGGCGACGTCGCGGATGTCCAATTGGGCGCCGCTCCCAGCCGCGGCGCCGCCGCCATCGGCTCGCAGGCAGCGGTGATCCTGGCGGTGAAGAAATCGCCCGGCACCAACACCCTCGCGGTCACCGCAAATCTCGAAAAGGCCCTGGAGCAGGTCAAGGCTTCGCTGCCCGCCGGCACCCGCCTCGAAAGCGGTCTTTTCCGCCAGGCCGACTTCATCAAGGCCTCGCTCGACAACGTCCGCCATGTGTTGCGCGACGCGGTCATCCTGGTGGTCGCCATCCTCGTCCTCTTCCTCCTCGACCTGCGCACCACCCTGATCACCCTCACCGCCCTGCCCCTGTCGATCGCCTTCACCCTGCTGGTGATGGATTTCCTCGGCCTGTCGATCAACGTCATGACCCTCGGCGGCATCGCCATCGCGGTCGGCGCCCTGGTCGACGACGCGATCATCGACGTCGAGAACATCCATCGACGGCTGGGGGAGAATGCGAGTCTGCCGGAGGCGGAGCGCAAGCATCCCTGGAAGGTGGTCTTCGACGCCTCCAACGAGGTGCGCTCGTCGGTCTTCTTCGCCACCTTGATCATCTGTCTCGTCTTCGTGCCGCTTCTCTTCCTCTCCGGTCTGGAAGGGCGCTTCTTCGTGCCGATGGGCCTGACCTACATCGTCGCCACCTTCGCCTCGCTGGTGGTCGCGGTCACCGTCGTCCCGGCCCTCGCCCGCCTGTGGATGACCCGCCCCGGCAAGGGCCACGGCGAAGGCGAGAAGAAGACCTTCCTGGTCCGCTGGCTGCTGGCGCTCTACGGCCCGAGCCTCGACTGGGCCTTGCGCTGGCGCAAGAGCGTCATCGGAGCCTCCTTGCTGGCGATGGTCGCCGCCGTCCTCCTCGCCCGGAGCTTCGGCGCCAACTTCCTGCCGGCCTTCAACGAGGGCACCTTGATGGTCTTCGCCTTTGCGCCTCCCGGCACCTCTCTTCCCGAATCTCAGCGACTGGTTCGCGGGCTCGGTGAGAGCCTCGCCCAGATCGAAGGAGTCAAGACTTGCGTCCGCCGCACCGGCAGATCCGAACGCGATGTCCACGCCCACGGCATCGATACCTCGGAGTTCATCCTTGCCCTTAAGCCCGGCACCGATCCGCGCAAGATCAAGCACGAGATCGACAAGGTCCTGGCCGACGCGCCGGGCCTGCGCACCAACATCGGCGCGCCGATCGGCCACCAGCTCTCGGAAATCCTCTCCGGCGCCCGCGCCGACATCGCGGTGAATTTTTACGGCGAGGACCTGACGGCCTTGCGCGCTGCGGTGAGCGAGGCGGAAACCGCGATCAAGGCGGTGCCCGGCAGCCGCGATGTCCTCGGCGAACGCGAGCTGCTGCTGCGCTCGATCCGGATCGACTACCAGGCCGATGCCATCGCCAGCCGCCTCGGCATCCCGCGCGGCCACGTCGCCGAACAGGTGCAGGCGGCCTTTGCCGGACGCAATCTCGCCGAGGTCACCGAGGGCCCGCGCACCTATCAGATGACCCTGCGTCTGCCGGAAGTGGAGCGCCGCGACATCGAGGCCTTGCGGTCCCTGCCGCTGCACGGCGCCGAGGTCGAGCCGGGCCGCCGTCTCGAGGCCCGTCTCGACGAGGTGGCGGAAGTTCAGCTCGACGCGGTGCCGATGGCGATCCAGCGCCAGGGTGGTCGTCGCAAGGCGGTAGTCTCGGTGAACGTCGCCGACGGCGCCAACCTCGAGCACCTGGTCGCGGCGGTGCGCCAGGTGGTCGAGCCGATCGCGGCCAAGCACAAGTTGAGCGTCGAGCTCGGCGGCCAGTTCGAGGCGCAGCAGTCGGCCCGCCGCACCCTGCTGGTCCTCGGCGCGATCACCACCCTCGGCGTCCTGCTGCTCCTCGCCACGGCGCTTGATTCGCTGCCGGTCGCTTTGATCGTCATGGTCAACCTGCCGCTCGCCCTGATCGGCGGGGTCCTGGCGGTCTTCTGCGTCCAGGGGCAAGGCCTCTGGGGCAACCTGACGGGGCTCCTTGGCCAAGCGGTGTACGAGGCGCCAATCCTGTCGATCTCCTCGATGGTCGGCTTCGTCTCCCTCTTCGGCATCGCGGTGCGCAACGGCATCCTCCTCGCCAACCACTACGCCACCCTGAATTCCGAGGGGCGCCCCTTCGAGGAAGTGGTGCGCCGCGGCTCCGCCGAACGCCTGGTGCCGATCCTGATGACCGCGATCACCGCCATCCTCGGCCTCATCCCCCTGGCGCTGCGCCTCGGCCAGCCCGGCGCCGAACTGCTCGCCCCCCTCGCCGTCGTCGTCATCGGCGGCCTGATCTCCTCGACCCTGCTCAACTGCTACGTCGTCCCCGCCGCCTACCACCTCCTGTATTCGCGCCGCCCGCAAAATGCGCCGGCGCGGAAGAACGGGAAAGATCCTCTGGCGCTTGAGCAAAAAGCATGATCGGACCGATCGGTCGGATTGGACCGATCTGCCAACGAAATTTCCACCCGCAGAAACCAAAAACCATCCCCCAACAAAACCAAGGACACTCCATGAAATTCCTCATCCTCCCCGCCGCCCTCGCCCTGATCTTCTGCTCCTGCAAGGATGAAGCCAAGCCGCAAGCCGCAGCCGCTGCCGAGCACCATGACGGCGACGGCCACGACCACGGCAAGGAAGGTAAAACTCCCGCCGCTGCCGAACACCATGACGGCGACGGTCATGACCATGGCGGCCATGACGAAGGCGTCAGCCTCGGCACTGTCGACATCGGCGGCGTCAAGGTCGAAGTCGAAGGTCCGGAGAAGATGCCGGCGAGCGGCTCTTTCCACGCCCATGTGAGCGTTGCGGCCGGCGCACCTGCCGGGGTCCTGCGGATCTGGCATGGCGATGAAAAAGCCTCGCGTTCGGTGAAGACTGCTGGAACTCTCGCGGCGGGCGAGCAGCATCTCGACGTCGAGATCGCCAGCCCGGCTCAGGCCGGCGACGCCCTCTGGATCGAAGTTCAGCTTGAGGGCCAGCCGGCGCAGCGCGCCGCACTCGGCGGCAAGGCGGCCGCCCCCGCCGCAGTGAACGCTCCCGCCACCGCTGCGCCTGCCGCAAAACCGGCCGCCTCGGATTGCAGCGACCCCAATTGCAGCGACTGCAAAACCAAGGCGGCAGCGAAGTAAGCTCCGAATAAGATCGGTCCGATCCGTCGGATCGGACTGATCTTGAGTGCTCAATTTCTAACGAGAAATTCCCATGAAAAACCCAGCCCCCCTCGCTTTGCTTCTTCTCGCCTCTTGTGCCAGCTACGAAGCGGCTCCTCTGGTCAATCAGGAGCTGCTGGAGGCGAATCAGAAACGCCAGGCGCCGCTCTTGAAGGAGAAGATTCTCGACTTCGACGAGGCGCTCCGTTTCGCCGCGATCAACGCGCCGGAATTGCGGCGGGCGCAAGCTGAGTACGAAGCCGCGGCCAAGCTCGCCGGGATCAAAACCCCCTGGCCCAATCCCGAGCTCGAACTCGCCCCCTCGATCTCCTACGGCTCCGGCGCCGACAAGCCCGGCCCGCGCGGCCGCATTGGCGCCCTCGGCAGCCTGATGTTCACCCTTCCCCTCAACGGCCGACTCGGCCTGCAGGACGAAGTCAACGCCGCCGAAGCCGAGGCCCTGCGGGTCAAGGCAGTGGCGAGTCAGCGCCGTCTCGGCCTCGAATTGCGCCGTCTCTGGCGCGTCCACGCCCTCAGCCGCCAGGCGGCAACGCTGAAACGCGAACTCGCCGAATCCGCCCGGGCCGCCCTCGCCGCCGAGCGCCGCGCCAATGAGGCCGGGATCGGTTCCCGTCTCGACAGCGGGATCAACGCCATCGAAGCTCTCAATCTGCAGCGTGAAGCCGCCGCCGCCGAGATCGCCGCCGCGGAAGTTGCCGGACAGCTCGCCGTCCTCACCGGCCTGCCTTTGGCCGCTCTTGATCGCGCCGCGCCGGAGATGCCGCCGCCCGCCGCCCTGCCGCCGCGCGAACAATGGCCGGAGCGGATCGCGACCCATAACCCCGAACTGGCGATCCTCCGCGCCGAATATGAAGTGGCGGAACGCCAGCTCCGCCTCGAAGTCGCCCTCCAATATCCCGACCTGCGCCTCGGCACCAGCGTCGAAGGCATGGCCGGCGAGCACAAGGCCGACTTCGGCCTCAGCCTCGGTCTCGATCTGCCGATCTTCGATCGCAATCAGCAAGGTATTGCCGTCGCCGAAGGGCAGCGCAACCGCCTTCGCCGCGACTACGAGAGCCGCCTGGCGGAGCTGCTCAACGAGGCCGAAACCCAGGCCCGCTGCCAACGCGCCGCCCGCGCCTCGCTTGAGCTCGCCCGTCAAGCTCTGCCGCAAAGCCGCCGCAACCTCGAAGACGCCCGCCAAAACCGCGAGGCGGGACGCATCGACCTGCTACGCCAACTCGAAGTCGAACGCAGCGCTCGCCAGAGCCGCCTTGCGCTTGTAGCCGATGAAGTGGAAGTGATGGAGAGGCTCAACCGCCTCGAAGCCATTCTGGGACTTGGACTCGAGGACAGGCCCGAAGCCAAGCCGCCTCATTGATCATTGATCACTCACTGCCGGATGATCCGCTAGCGTTGAACAGGTCAGGATGAAGGTCTTGCCGTTCTTATGCATTTGTTCGAGCTTGTCGACCGTGGCGGCGCCGATCCGGCCGAGCTTGTCGATCAAGGGGCGGAAGCGCCGCTTCTTGAAGTCTTGGAGGACGGGGGCGAGCTCGATCAGCTTGAGAAGGCAAAGCGAGTTAGCCTTGTCGAAGAGCGCATCCAGGCCAGGGAAAGCCTCTCTCAAGACGGCTCGCAGGCGGTTGGCGAGGCGAACCCTGTCATCGACCATGCCGCGACGCTGGCGGCAGAGTGGCGAGTTTCGTCTCGATATGGCGTTCATCGTGATGGCGGATCATTCAGTCGCTGAGCAGGGCGGCGTCGGAGCTGTCGTCCATAGCCTTGCTGCCACGGCGGGGCGATCGGTAATGGGCGAATGGGATGGGAGCGATGCGAACGAAGTCCACTTGGTCGTGCGCTTCTTCTTAGAGTCTGGCGGCAAGCCAGGAGGCGCACAGGGGCCCATGGCTGAGGGCGAGGAGGTGTCCGGCGCCGGGGATCAGATGTGCTCCCCGTGGCGGCGGGATGATCAGGTCGGCGCTGCCGTGCAGGCGTTCGAAATGGATTTGCCGCCGCGGCGGATTCCAGTCGCGCAAGGCGAGCAGCATTGCCTTGAGGAAGTCCGGATCGGCGCGATGCAGCATGCCTGGCGCGGCGCCGGGAGAGAAGGAGGCGAGGCGGGTCGACAGAGGAAGAGGCGCCAGGCTGGCGAGCGGCAGCAGCCTTTGCAGGAAACGGTTGATTTCGCCGCGATGGGCGGCGCTGCCGATCAGGTAGACCCGGTCCTGGCCGCAGAGAGCGGCGATCTCCTGGGCCACCATGCCGCCGAAGGAGCAGCCGCCGAGAGGGATGGCCGGAGAGACGGCGCCGGATTCGAGGAGTCTTCTGGCCAGAGCTTCGAGACTGCGCTCGCCCCGCCAGCGGGGCCAGTCCGGAAAATGCGCCGGCAGCGAGTTCCAGCCGAGACGGAAAAGGCTCGAGTCTGCACCCATTCCGGGAAGGAGCTGGACCCGCGGGCTCATGGCGACGGAGATTTGTGGATGCCGCGCCACAACTTCAGGTCGCTGATGCCGTTGTAGGCCGGCAGGCTTTCGACCAGCTCCCAGGTGAACCAGGAAGGGTCGCGAAGCCGCTGCGTCAAGGGAGGCGAGGATCGGCCGATGGCATAGATCTCCTTCGGCAGCAACTCTTGCTGCAGCTGGCCTCGCCCAGGCAGGACCTGGCGCTGCAGATGGAAGAGCTCCCCCCACAGGTTGAGCGGCTTGCCGCTGTCCTTGAACACGGCGTTGACGACCGCTCCCTCCTTCGGTATCCGGGTTGCAAGCTCGGCGGCGAATTCCTCCTGGCTCAAGACTGCCGGACGCAGAAGCAGTCGCAATCCCGGGATGCTCAGATGTAGGGCGATCAAAAGAGCCAGCAGGCGGAAGGGGGAGGCGGCAGAAGCCTGGTGGCGCGAAGCCAGGAGATAGAGCGACAAGGCCGCCGCGACAAGGCTCATCGGCAGGATGACGCGGGAGCGTTCCCGCGAGAAGGTGAAGGCAGGGTGCCTCCAATCGAGGATCTGGCTGAGGTGCAGGGCGGCCAGGGCCCCAGCTACCAGCAGCACCCCGAGAAGGATGAAGAGGAAGCACTTGCGCAGTGTCGCTTCGTGTCGGCGCATCAGCATCGGATAATGCAGGCCGGCCATCACCGAAAGCGGTATCAGCAGGGGCAGCAGGGTTTCGGCCTTGGCGTCGGGGATCAGCCAGGTGGCGAGGAAGGGGGCGAGACAGGCGGTCCGCAGCCAGGTGAAGAGCAGAGGGTGGCGCTCCAGGGTCCGGAAGGATTCGCAGAAGGCTGGCCAGGCCAGCAGGGTCCAGGGCATCAGGTAGAGCGCCACTTTGAAGGGGAAGCTGAGAAGGTGGGCAAGGTAGGGGCCGAGTTCGCTGTTGACATCCGGAAACAGCGGCGGCAGCAAGGTGAAGGACTGCGCTCCGCCGCCGGAAAGACGCCATTGCAAGAGCAGCGAGGCGAGGGCGACCAGCGCCAGAGCGACAAGGTGCGGCAATTGCAGCAGGCGCTTGCGGACGTCGGTGGGGCGGCGGACGAAGATCAGCGGCAGGTAGAAGAAGGCGACGCAGTGCAAGCCGCTGATGCTGGCCGCGAGACAGGACAGGCCGAGGCCGCCGACCCAGGCGTAGAGCCAGCGGGAGCCGCTGCGGGAAAGCTCGAACCAGAGCAGCCAGGCCGCCCCAAGCAGCGCCGCCGCCATCACCTGGCCGTCGGCCCGCGCCGCCCATTGCACCGCGCCGATGCTGCTCAGGACGCAGGCGCCGCTGATCAGCCCGCAAACATTGCCGCCGTAGCGTCGCGCCATCATCGTCGCCGCGAAAACCGCGAAAAACAAGGACAGCACCGAGGGAAGGCGCAGTGTGAACTCGTTGACTTCGCCAAAGGGGAGGGAGGCCAGAGCCGCCGACCAGACAAGAAGGAAGGGGACTTCCACCCTTTCACCGGCAACGGCGCATTGCAGCCAGGATTCGCCGGCTTCCACTATTCCGCGCGCAACCAGGCCGGCTTGCGCCTCGTTGCCGCTCAAGGGTGGCAGCTTGAGCTGCGGCAACAGCATCAAAACCGCCGCCAGCCCGAGGGCCAGCGGCCAAAGCCTGCTGATCTGCTGCTGCTCTTTCATGTTTTTTCCCGCCGCCAAGTTTGCGGCGCCCACCTTAGCCGGACCCCGGGATTTTTCGAACCGCTTCAAGCCGCATAAGCGGTAGTCACGCGCAATGGCCGATGCCCCTAAAGCTAGCGGAAGACTCTCGATCGGGATGGTTAAGTCTTCCGGGGGTCAGAAATTTCTAGCCTTGCGGATCAAGGACTCTTTGCGCTCATGCAAGTGCGACTCGAGGCCGACGGGGTAGGTGTGCGGGTTGTCGATGCGTTTGCTTTCCGGGCTGAGGCGGGCGAGCTGGGCGAGGCAGTGGCTGCGGCTGTCGCGCAGGGAGGGGAGCTGGTAGACGCTCTGGCCGCGACGCAGCACCGGAACGAGCAGGTCCTCGGAGTCGAGGCCCTCGAGCTTGCGGCAGCGGTCGGGGTCGAGGGGGTCGATGATGCGGCAGGGCGAGGCCAAGCCGAGCTCGCTGTCGTAGATGGCGTCGGCGACGAAGAGGCCGTCTTTGGAGAAGCGGCGCACCTGCTGGATGCCGGGATTGCTGACCTTGATGCGCTGTTCGCTGAGCTTGATGCGCGGGGTCCAGACGCCGTTTTGACGGATGGCGCCGAGTTTGTAGACGCCGCCGAGGGCGGGTTGGTCGTAGGCGGTGACCAGCTTGGTGCCGATGCCCCAGAGGTCGATCTTCGCTCCCTGGTGCTTGAGGCTCTCGATCAGCTTCTCGTCGAGGTCGTTGGAGGCGACGATTTTCGCTTGCGGGAAGCCGCCTTCGTCGAGGATCTTGCGGGCCTCGATCGACAGCCAGGCGAGGTCGCCGGAGTCGAGGCGGATGCCGACCATCTCATGCCCCTGCTGACGCAGTTCGCGGCCGACGGTGACGGCATTGCGGACGCCTTGCAGGGTGTCGTAGGTGTCGACCAGGAAGACGCAGTTGTTGGGCATGGCGGCGGCGTAGGCGCGGAAGGCCTCTAGCTCGGAGTCGAAACCCATCACCCAGCTGTGGGCGTGGGTGCCTTTCACCGGGATGCCGAAGTGTTGTCCGGCGAGGACATTGGAGGTGGCGGCGCAACCGCCGAGGAAGGCGGCGCGGCTGGCGGCCATGGCGCCATCGGCTCCTTGCGCTCGCCGCAAACCGAATTCCAGCACCGGATCGCCGCCGGCGGCGAGGCAGACGCGGGCCGCCTTGGTGGCGATCAGGGTGTTGAAGTTCATCAGGTTGAGAATGGCGGTCTCGAGCAATTGTCCCTGCAGCACCGGACCCCGGACGCGGATCAGCGGTTCATGCGGGAAGGCCAGCGTGCCCTCGGGAATGGCGTCGATGTCGACGCTCAGCCGCAGCTTGCCGAGGTAATCGAGGAAGCCTTTTTCGAACAGCGGCTTGCCGTCGCGTCCGGTGAGTCCGGCGAGGTAGTCGCGATCTTCGGCGCTGAAGGACCAGTCGCGCAGCCATTCGAGGATGGGCCCGAGGCCTGCGGCGACCGCAAAGCCGCCGCCGAAGGGCAGCTTGCGGAAGAAGCCATGGAACACCGCTTCGTCTTCGGCCGTGCCGTTTTTCCAATAGCCGTAGGCCATGGTGAGCTGGTAGAGGTCAGTGAGGAGAGGGGACATCGGGGGCTCCTTCGGAGGTTTAAAGTTTAAGGTTTAAAGTTTCAAGATGTGGTTCGATCGTCCCGATCGAGATTGTTTGGCCGTTCCGTCTCGGGATCGCTGGCGTCCCGCCGGCTGTGTTAGTATTGGCGTTGATTAGCCGGGATTGATGTTCTGTTCTGTGCCCCACCGGGGCAGCCTGACCTTAGCCCGGGGTGGAGCCGAGGAACGAGGCGGAACCCCGGGTAGGTGAAGAAAGAATTCGAGCCCTGAAGGGGCGATCTGAAAACGGTTAATCCCATAGATACCGCTCGTCGTAGGGGATCTGGGCCCGTTCGAGGAAAGCCTTGAGCTCGGTTTTGAAATCATGCGTGCCGTGATGCTCCGCTTGAGTGGCGATGTAGCGCACAACCTTGTCCTTATCCTGCATGGCAACGGAGAAAGCGGCGTAGCCGGTCTGCCAGGCGAAATCGAGCTGCCCTTGGCCCTTCATCCACTTGTTGGAATCTGTCTTCAAGTCACGCACCAGATTACTGATGGAGGACTGCTTCCCCAGATTGAAGAAAAGGTGGACATGGTCGAGATGGCCTCCGACCTTGAGGGGATGGGCGCCTAATTGGATCAGGGCTTGGGCGAGGATCGCGAAGATTTGTGGCTGGATTTGCGGGGTCAGCAAAGGGCGGCGATCCTTGGTGCTGAAGACGAGGTGGACGAGGATTTGAGAGAGGGATTGGGGCATGGGGGATCTCCGGAGGTGTTCAGGTCGCTCTTACAGGGCTTGGTTTTTTATCGGGTTGACCCGGGGTTGCGCCTCGTTCCTCGGCTCCACCCCGGGCTAAGGTCAGGTCGCCCCGTTGGGGCTGCCTTTGGGATGGTTTCAAGGATTGGGGCATGGGGGATCTCCGGAGGTGTTCAGGTCGCCCTTACAGGGCTTGGTTTTAATCGGGTTGACCCGGGGTTGCGCCTCGTTCCTCGGCTCCACCCCGGGCTAAGGTCGGGTCGCCCCTTTGGGGCTGCGACAGGCGGGACGCCTGTCCTCCTTTGTGTTGCTTTCACTCCTCCCCCCGAATAAACTCCGCCGGCACCGCATCACAGAGCCAGACGCCGTTGCCGGAGAGGTAGAAGTTGTGGCCGGCGCGGTGCATGGCGCCGCTGGCGATGGTGAAGATCACCGGGCGGCCGTGGCGGGTGCCGACTTGGCGGGCGGTGGCGATCTCGTGGGAGAGGTGGACGTGTTGACGCGCGGCGGGGTGAAGGCCGTTCTTGAGGATGGATTCGCGGTTCTGCTCGGCGCTGCCGTGGAAGAGTTCTTCCGGCGGCGCGACCGGGCTGAGGCCCAGTTCGATGTCGATCGAGTGGCCTTGCTGGGCGCGGATGCGTCCGGCCTCGATGGCGAAGCGTTTCTTCTCGTTGGTGGCGACGATTTCCTCGAGCTCTTCGGGGCTGAGGGGGTGTCCGGCGGCCGCCATCTTGCTCAGCAGTTCGGGGATCTCGGCCCAGCCCTGGGCGTCGAGGGTGAGGCCGATGGCGGCGGGGTCGTGGCGCAGCACGAGGGAGAGGAATTTACTGGAGCTGATGAGGTGCTTTTTCATGGGATGTCTTTGAGTTGTGAGTTGGATGTGACTCGATCGTCCCGTTCGAGATGGGACGGCAGCTCTTTTACCTGAATGTAGCTCAGGAATTTGCTGAAAGCGTCAATTCAGGGTATCGTTGGCTTGGGAACTAGAGGAGATTTAAAACATGCATGCGATTGAATTTGAGGCGACGGCGCACCAGCATGTGATCCGGGTTCCGGACGGCGTGCCGGACGGCGTGCCTTTTCGGGTGCTGCTTCTCTCTGCTTCTCCCTTGAGTTTGCCCTCGACAGGAGGATTGAAGTCCTTGCTGAGCGGCATCGCCGAGGGATTGAATGAAGAGGATCTGCATCGTCCGCGCGATCTGGGGCGTCTGGAGCGGGAATGAGCTTTCTGATCGACACCAATGTCTTGTCCGAGCTGCAGAAGGGCGAGAGGGCGGATGGCGGCGTCAAAGCCTGGTTTGCTTCGGTTTCCGCCGATGAACTGTATCTTTCGGTGTTGGTGATCGGGGAATTGCAGTGCGGGATTTCTCGCTTGCAAGTGCGTGATCCGGCACAGGCCTCGGTGCTTGAGTCCCGCATGGGGCGTCTTCGAGAGCAGATGCAAGATCGAATCTTGCCGGTGAATGAGTCGGTCGCGGCGCGCTGGGGCCAATTGAACAGTCGCGATCCCTTGCCAGTCATCGACGGACTCCTGGCGGCAACAGCGCTGGAATTCGGCTTGATCCTGGTGACCAGAAACACCAAGGATGTCGAGCGCACGGGCGTCCTTTTGCTGAATCCCTTTGCGCGGTGAATCGAAACGATTGGTGAGCATGGTGGCTTCTGAGTTTCAGGGGTGTGACTCGATCGTCCCGATCGAGAGGGTTTGACCAGTCGATATCTGTCGATATCTATCGATATCACGATAGCTATCGAAGGCGTCGGCAGATATCGACAGATATCGATGGGCTCTTGGGCTGGTGTTTTTCATGGCTGAGTCCTGGCTTTCGCTGTCAGGGCCAGAATCGGCCGCATCAGCCCATGCGTCAGGACGATGGCGGTGAAGAGGAGCTGTCGCGGCAGGTAGAGCAGCGCCTTCAGGCCTAGCCGGGGGGCGGGGCCTTCGCCCGCAAGAGCGGCGGCGAGGGCGCGGAGATGGGCTTCTCCGGCGGGGAACTCGATCAAGGCCTTCAAGTCTTCGGCGGGCAGGGAGGCTTCGCCGAAACGCAGGGCGAGGAGGGCGCCGGCGATGGCGCCGACGGTGTCGGTGTCGCCGCCACAGTCGAGGACGGCGCTCAGGCCGCTTTTGAAGTCGCGGGCGCTAAGCAGGCCGTAGAGGGCGACGGGAACGGTGGCGTGAATCCAGCCGCTGACGCCGTTTTCGCAGCTGATGGCGCGGCAATAGCCCTGCAGGTCCCAGCCTTCGGTCCGGCCTTGCTTGATGAGGGCGAGACGCTCCTGCCAGATGCGGTCATCGGGGCCGAGTTGCGCCAGGCGCAGAAGCAGGGCTTCTTCGGAATCCCCTTTGACCAGGGCGGCGGCGGCTTCGGCGATGGCCAGGGCTCCGGTGTCGGCGGCGGGATCGAGGTGGGTGAGGCGGGTTGAGGCGAGGGTGTAGTCGCGGCGTTTGGCGGCGTCGTCCGCAAAGACGGCGCCGAGGAGGGTGGCGCGCATGGCGGGGCCGTTGCCTTGGGAGCGGACGCCGGCGCGTGCGGCCGGAACGCCAAGGCAGAGCTTGAGGCAGGCTTTGAGGGTGGCGAAGCCGATGCCGGCGGGGAGCCTAAGGAACCAGCAGCGCAGGCCGGCGGCGAGGCGTCGCTGGAAGGAATCGGCATCGCTCGACTCCAGCAGCGCCTGGGCGACGAGGACGAGGTGCTCGGTGTCATCGCTGACGAAGCCCTTGCCGAAGAAGAGGCGTTGCCTCCAGTGCCCGGCCCAGCCGAGGCGGGCGATGCGCTCGCGGCTGAGGCCTTCCGCCGGCAGGCCGAGCGAATCGCCGAGGGCTTGGCCGAGGAAGAGGGCGGTGAGTGGGGAGCGGGTGGGCATGCAGACATTGTAATTTCAAAGCACTGGGAAAAGCAAGTCAAGCGCAATCTTGTGGTGGAACGAATGCGCCCCCCGCGGTGATATTGCGGGGGGCGCAGAAGCGGTCGAGGCGGCTCAGACGGAGAAGGATTCGCCGCAGCCGCAGGTGTTCGAGGCGTTGGGATTGCGGTAGACGAAGCCGCGGCCGTTGAGGCTGCCGTCGTAGTCCAGGGTGAGGCCTTTGAGGTAAATGGCGCTTTTCGGGTCTATGAGAATCGAGAAGCCCTGGAATTCTATGATGTTGTCCCGTTCCTTGGCCAGGTCAAAATTCTGGGCGTAGGAGAGGCCGGAGCAGCCGCCGCCTTTCACGGCGAGGCGAAGGCCTTTGCCGGCTTCTTCTTTCTGAATCAGTTCGCGGACTTTTTCTTGTGCCGCAGGCGTCAGTTCGACCAGGGACATGGGGGAAGTCTCCGTTTTTTAAAAGTTTAAAGTTTAAAGTTTACAGTTTAAAGTTTGAGGCTGAGGCCAGAGCAAGGCAGTGAAGCTTAATTCGTAATTCGTAATTCGTAATTACTCTGCCACGACATTGATCTCAGGATCGAACTGTTCCTTGAGGATGCCTTTGATGGCGGAGAGTGTGCCGAGCGAGGAGCTCGGGCAGGTGGTGCAGGCTCCCTGGTACTGGACGCGGAGGAGCTTCTTTTCTTCGACATATTCGAGGATGAGCAAGTCGCCGCCATCTCCTTGCAGGCCGGGGCGGATGGTTTCATCAAGGATCTTCTCGATCTTCTGGACCACTGCGGGAAGATTGGCGCGGCGCTCGCTTTCGTCGATTCCGGTCTTGAAATCGGGGTCATGGGCAGCGATGCGGCCGCGCACCAGGTCGATGACTTCGTGCTCCATGTCCTCCCAGGCTGCTTCGCCGTTCTGGGTGACGGTGATGACGTTTTCGAAGAAGTGGATCTGGGTCACTTCCGGGATGCCGAAGAGGGCTTCGGCCAGGGGGTTGTTGTAACATTGGCCGGGGGATGTGTAGGAGATCTTGCCGCTGGTCTTGACATCGCGGTTGAGGATGAATTTGACGGCGTTGGGATTCGGGGTCGGCTGGGTGAAGTATTTCAGGTCCATGGTCACTCGGTTTGGGCGGGGGCGTTGTGGTGATTGAGGGCGTTGAGCAAGGCGTGCCAGGCGAGGCTGGCGCATTTGCGGCGGGCGGGGTGGGCGGCGAGGGCGGCGAAGGCGCCGATCTCCTTCGGCATGGCGGCGCCGCCGCTGAGCATGGCATCGAAGTCGGCCGCGGCCTGGCGGAGCTGGGCTTCCTCGAGTCCGACCACGTGCCCGCAGAGGACCGAGGCGGAGGCGAGGCAGACGGCGCAGCCCGAACCTTCGAAGGCGCAGTCGTAGACCCGGCCAGAGTTGAGCAGGAGCTCAAGGTCGATGCGGTCGCCACAAGAGCGGTTGTGGCCGCAGCCGCGATGGCTGGGCGCGTCGAGGCGGCGAAGATGGCGCGGCTGGCGTCCATGTTCGAGAATCAGCTTGTGATAGAGCTCCAAAGAAGCGGGCTCGGCGGCGGCCTTCATGTATACGACTCATTTGATCCGGGATTGCGCCGACAATTGTACCCCAGCTTGGCCGCTTGCAAAGGGGGCGCAGGAAGAAGGCGGGGTGGGAAATCGAGGCGACAATTGATTGAGGACAGTCGACCGTAGTCGAAGCCAATGATTGAAGTCGAGGGGGCTTCAATCCTTTGGTGCCGCCGCTTTCTCGACCGGAATCGGGGTTTTCTCCTCAGGATGCGCGTCATCGCCGAGGGGGTCGCCGCCCCAGAGTCCGGCGAGGGCGTCGTAGGATTCGCAGAGGTCGAAACAGAAGCCGACGCCGAAGAAGAGGCCGCCGCTGATGGCGAAGCGTCCCCAGGCGGGGGACTCGTGATAGCCGTAGCGGGTGTTGCGGGGCCGGGCGGATTGTTCGGAGTGGCTCCCGAGACCGAGCGCGTAGGAGTAGGGGAGTCGCTCGACCGCGCCGCCGAGGCCGAGGGCGTATTTGCTGCCGCCGCAAAGGCCGCCTTCGCCGCCGAGGCCGAAGGTGAGGGGCCCGAGGTCGACGAGCAGTCCGATGGTGGGGAATCCCGCCGACAGATGCAGCGCCTCGGTGAGATCCGCGCCGCGGTTTTGCGCCGGGCCGGGCGGCAGCTGGGCGCAGGAGGCGAGGGCGAGGGTGGCCAGGCTGGCGAGGGCGGCGCGCATCGGCTTCACTCCCTCGCCGCCGCCAATTCCTTGGCCTTGCCGAGGTCGGCCTTGCCGGAACCGAGCATCGGCAGGATTTCCACTGCGATGAAGTCGGCGGGTTTGGGGATCCACAGGTTGGGCAGTTCGCGCTCCTGCAGCTTCTTGCACAGTTCGGCGGGCCCCATCCCTTCGGGCAGGGCGGCGTGGATGACGGCGAGGCGTTCGCCCTTGGCGGGGTCGGGGCGGCCGGTGACGATCAGCATCGGGCTGGAGGCGCCCAGGATCTCGTGCAGGACGTCTTCGACGGCGCCGTGCGGCACCATTTCGCCGCCGATCTTGGAGAAGCGGGCGAGGCGGCCGACGATGAAGATCGAGCCTTCGGCGTCGACCTTGGCGATGTCGCCGGTGTCGTACCAGCCGTCCTTGAGGACCTTGGCCGTCCGCTCGGGTTCGTTGATGTAGCCGAGCATGACGCCGTTGCCACTGACCAGGAGGCGGCCTTCGCTGCCGACCGGTCTTTCGATCGAGGAGTCATCCGGGTCGACGATCTTGACCCGGACCCCGGGGATCGGCTGGCCGACCGAATTCTCCTTGCCGCGGACCTTGCCGAGCTCCCAGATGCGGGGCGGGACGTTGACGCTGACGCCGGGGGAGAGTTCGGTGGCGCCGAAGGCTTCGATTGGCCAGACGCCGAAGGTGGCGTGGAAGGATTCGGCGACGGCGGGGCGGAGTTTCTCGGCGCCGGAGAGGACGATGCGGATGCTGGCGAACTGCTCCTTGCTGCAGCGGCGGATGTAGGTGCCGAAGAAGGTCGGGGTGCCGAAGAGGAGCGAGCATTTGTGCTTGGCGACGGTTTCGCCGACGGCGGCGGCGTCGAGCGGGTTGGGCAGGAGCGGCGTGCGGGTGCCGCAAGCCAGGGGCAGGACCAGGGCGGAGACGAAGCCGAAGCTGTGGAAGTAGGGCATCGAGCCGAGGAGGGCGTCGCTCTTCTCCAGGCCGATGATGCGGGCGATGCCGTCGACGTTGGAGAGCAGGTTGCGGTGGCTGAGCATGACCCCCTTGGGCGAGCCGGTCGAGCCGGAGGAGAAGAGGATGGTGGCACAATCGGTGGCTTTGACGCCGGACCAGAGGGTGCGTTCGGCGATCCAGGCGGGGAGGAGGGCCTGAGCGACGGCGAGGACCTTGTCGAGGCCGCTGATCTCCTTGGCGACTTCCTCGAGGAGGAGGACCTCGATGCCTTCGGGGATCTGGATCTTGAGCTTGGCGATGAACAGCTTCGAGCTGACGATGCGGCGGATGCCGGCCTTGCTGAGGCATTCGGCCAGGGCGGCGGGCGGCATGGTGGCGTTGAGGAAGACCGGATTCTTGCCGCAGGTCCATGCGGCGAGGGCGGAGGCCGCGGCGGGAACGCAGTTGGGCAGGAGCATGCCGACATTGGCGTCACCGGCACAGCGGCGGAGGAAGAGGCGGCGGAGGGCGAGCGACTTGATCAGGAACTGGGCGTTGCCGACGGCCTCATTGGCTCCTTCCGCGAAGATCTTGCCGAAGGGGGCGGCGCGGAGGGTGCGGAAGGCCTGCGAGGGGATGCTGCGGAGGTGGGCGGCGCGGTCCTTTTCGGCGGCGAGTTCGAGGTCGGCGACGGCCGCCTGGGCCTCTTGCGGGCCGGCGTCGTCGGCGAGGGGGGCGCCGATGCGGATGTCGGCGGGCCAGGGGAAGCTGCCGGTGTAGTGGAGGCGCAGGCCTTCGCCGCGGCGCATCGAGAGCATGGCGCCCCAGAGGTTGCCGAGGAGGAGCGGCAGCTTGACCACTTTTGTTCCTTCGGGGATCATCCGGGTGAAGCCGGCGCGGAATTCATTCATCCGGCCAGAGCGGGTCAGGCGGCCCTCCGGGAAGATGCACAGGACTTCGCCGGCGGAGAGGACGCTGCGGCCCGCTTCGAGGGCCGCGATCGTCGCCTTGGCGCCCTTCTCCGGCACCGGGATGAAGTCCATCCACTTGAAGAGCTGCTTCAGGCCGGGCTTGTTGTAATAGGTCTCGCCGATCATGAAACGGACCGGGCGCGGCACCGCAGCCGAGATGATCATGCCGTCGGCCCAGGTGACGTGGTTGGGCAGCAGCAGCACCGCGCCGCTGGTCGGGACGTTTTCGACCCCTTGGCAGCGCATCCGGTAGATGGTGCGGGCGATGGTGACGACGACGAAGCGGATGATGAATTGCGGCAGCATGTAGAAGGCGATGGCGCAGGCGACGGCGGTGAGGGCGGCGGAGGCGAAAAGGACCTTGACCGAATCGAAATTGCCCAGGCTTTGGGCGAAGTAGAGGCCGAGCGAGGCGGCGAGCATGCCGACGAAGCCGATCAGGTTGGTCGCGGCCATGGCGCCGCCGCGGATGGACTCGGGCAGCTCCTCCTGCAGCCAGGTCTTCAGGGGGATGGCGAAGAGGCCGCCGAAGACGCCGATCGAGGCGAGCGAGACGTAGACGGCGGGAGGCAGCTTGCCGTCGAGGACCGCCGG
>JBDKFG010000033.1:0-48384 GCA_039798785.1 Verrucomicrobiota bacterium
AATGGGCGACTGACACTCGGCGAGCTGACACGGCAAAACTCTGTTCTTTGTGTTCTTTGTGTCTTTTGTGGCCGAGCTCAAATGGAGTGACACAGGTCGCGAAATAAAGCTGGTCGAGCGGCTGGGCCTTGCTCCTCACTCGGGGGTTTTCGGGGCGCGTTGGCGCGAGCCCAGGCTCCCGAGGAATTCCCGCAGCGGCCGGGCGCCGGCTTCGGGGATGCGGAGCAGGAGACAAAGGGCGAGGCCGCGGCAGAGGGCGCTGGCGAGGAAGAGGATCTGGTAGCGGTCGATGGCCAGGCCGAAGAGGCAGAGGCCGTGCTCGGGCAGGAGCTTGCCGGAGATCAGGATGCCGAGCATCAGGCAGAAGCCGCAGAAGGCGGCGTAGATGCCGGCGGCGGCCTGGCGTTCGCGCGGGCCAGTGAGGCTGAGGACGAAGTTGAACTGGCAGAGGTTGATGCAGGCGGCGGCAAAACCGGCGCTGAAAGCCTCGAAGAAGATCAGCTGGTAGGAGGACGGGCTGACGAAGATCCAGCACAGGGGGTTGAGAATGGCGAAGCTGCAGGCCAGGGTCATGGTCGGGCGGTTGCCGAAGCGGTCGATCGCGCGTCCCCAGAAGGCGAGGGTGCCGAGGGTGCCGACGAGCGAGATCAGGGCGTAGAGCTGCTGTTCCATCAGGCTCAAATGGAGCTCGCGCTGCATGTAGGGCGACCAGAACTGGTTGCCGATGCCGATGGCGAAGGACCAGCCGCCGCCGAGCAGGAGAAGGCGGCGGAAGCCGGGGTGACGCAGGGCCAGGGCGAAGGGGTCGATGCCGTATTCCTCGCCGGGCAGGGGGTTTTGAGGCCGGCGCCGCTCGGGCTGGCGCGACAGCATCAGCACCGACAGGCAACTGAAAACGGCGGCGGTGACGAAGAAGCCGCAGAAGAGCCAGTCGCGGGAGGGGATCAGGGTGTGAAGTCCGTCGCCGCCCTGGCTCGCGAGCCAGCCGCCGAGGGTGCCGGGATGGCGGTCGTAGCAATCGAGCAGCAGTCCGGCGCCGAAACCGATGGCGACGCCGGCGAGGCAGACGGGAATGCTGCGGCGTGCGAAGAAGCGTCCGCGGATGCTCTTGGGGACGCTGTCGGACATCCACTCGGTCCAGATGTTGCCGGCGAGGGACTGGCCGACGCCGGAGAGGAAGATCAGGATCAGGACGGCCGGGCAGTTCCACTCGGGCGGCAGGAGGAAGGGCAGCAGGGCGAGGATGACGACGGTGAAGCGGGCGAGTCCGGCGAGGATCATCACCAGGCTCCGGCGCGACATTCCGCGGCTCTTTTGCAGGACCCGCAAACCGACGAGTTGCAGCATCAGGCTGAGCTGATTGACCGCGGCGATGACGCTGAGCTCGGCGTCGTTCATCCCCAGCGACAGGCAGTAGGCGGTGAAGAAGGGGGTGCCGACCGCCGAGAGGGCGAAAAACATCTGGTAGAAGACGCCGTCCCAGGTGGACCAGAAGGCGGTTTGGCGGAGGTGACCAGGCTTGGGCGACAGGGTGAAACGAAGGGGATGCATTGAGATTCTTGAACCGGATGGGGTTTGCGCTCGTCGCGAAGCGACGGAATGAATGTAGCCGGGGGTTTCAACCCCCGGTCAGAGCAAAAATGAGTTTGGCGTCGCGAAGCGACGCGGTGACGTGGCGGGCTGGGAGCAATGTCATCCTGTCGCTTCGCGACGGCGGTTCCCGTTCTGAATTGTCCGGGGGTTGAAACCCCCGGCTATAATCATCCTGTCGCTTCGCGACGGCAACATTCACCCTTCACCGTTCGTAGATCGGCAGGTAGCGGTAGTTGAGGGCGACAGAAAGGAGGCTGGTGGCGGTGGCGAAGGGGGCGCCCTCGGGGCTGGTCCAGGAGCCGTCGGCGGCTTGCTGCTGGCGGATCGTGTCGATGTGCTTGAGGTTCCATTCCTTCCAGGCGGGATAATCGGTCTGGAAGAGGGCCTGGGGCATGTAGTAGTTCGAGTAGTGCTGCTCGGGTTTGCTGCTGTTCGCCTTCAGGTAGCTGAGGGCTTTGCGGTAGACGTCGCTGTCCTTCTGGCGGCCGATGGCGAGGACGAGGACGCCGATGGCGCAGCGCGGGTTGTTGGAATCGCCGGGGGCGGTGTAGCCGAAGCCGCCGTCTTCGGACTGGCAAGTGCCGTAGTAGGCGAGGGCGCGGTCGATGGCGGCCTGCGGCACCTTGATACCGGCGTTGCGGGCTGCGTAGAGAGCCATCAGGCAGCAGCCCGAGGCGGTGGTGTCGGCGTCTTGTCCGGCGGGGTCGTAGCGCCAGGCGCCGGTGGGGTTCTTGGCCTGCGAGGCAAGGATCAGGTCGACCGCCTTTTCGAGGGCCGGGCCGAGGCGTGGATCTTCGAGGCTGCCGTAGGCTTCGGCGAGGGCGAGGGTGCCGAAGCCGTGGTGGTACATGGTGCCGCCGAGGAAGCCGGTCTTGGGATCCTGCTTCTTCAGGATCGAATCGATGCCTTTGCGGACGGTGGCGGCGTAGGGGCCGCAGTTGGGGTCGTCGCCGAGGGCGAGGATGGAGAGGACGCAGAGGCCGGTGACGCCGGCGCCCTGCTGGCCGCCTTCCCAGGAGCCGTCGGGCATCTGGTGGCTGACCAGCCAGCGGACGCCGCGGGCGTAGAGGGCTTCGACTTCCGCCGGCACCGGGTCGCCGCGGACCCCGGTGGAACGGGGCGGCACCGGCGCTTGAGCTTGGATTTCGAGACCCGAGAGGGCGAGAAGGAGGGCGGCGCCCAGGCCGCAGAGCTTAGGGAGTTTCATCGATGGTGGTCTCCGCTTTTTTGTAGAAGTTCTCAAAGGCTTCGCGGTATTCGGCCGGGACTTCGTCGGCGAGGGCGCCGCTGCCCTGGCCGCTGGCTTTGCGTCCGCTGCCGGTGCTGGCGCTGGAGGCGGGGCCGCTGGCGCCGGCGCCGGTGACTCCCTGGCCGCCGGAGCCGCCCTGGCCGCTGGCTTCGGCGCTCTTCTCGCCGCCTTTCGGCGGCGTCGAGCTGGGCGGAGCCTGCTTCTGCATCTGCTGCATCATCGCCTTCATCGCCTCGTCCTGCTCCTTCTTCTGATCCTTGTTCTGATTCTGGCTGGCGCTGGGCGGGGGCGGCGGCGGCGGTTGCAGCAGGGCGGTGAGGATTTCGATGACCGCGGCTTGGGGCGGCAGGGACTTGAGGCTTTGATGGGCGCGGAGCTCCTTGGTCGCGACCCGCATCTGCACCAGGGCGGCGTCGAGCGCCTCGAGCATTTCGGCTTCCTTGGCGAGGGCGACGATCTTGTCGAAGTCGTCGGCGAGCTGCGCCTGGGTCTGGGCGATCTCCTCCGCCTCGGCGTCGTGGTCGAGCTTGGTCTGGTGGTCGTGGATGTAGCGGCTGTCGTTGTAGATCTGCTGCTGGACGGCGAGGGTTTTGATCATCCCGATCATCAATTCATCGGGCTGCTTGTCGCCGCCGCCGTCGCTGGCGCCGCCGCCTGCCGCCTGTTCCTTCGGGCTGGGTTCGAGTTTTTTTGCCCAGGCCGCAAAGACCGGGGCCCACTGGCGCGCCTCGGCGGCGGCGGCGGGGTAGCTGCGCGCCTGGATCTGGGCGAGGATGCCGCTCATCGCCGCGCTCGTCTTGCGGCGTTCCAGCTCGTCGGCGACTTCGCCGTATTTGGCGGTCTGGGTGAGGGTGAAGAAGCGGCGGATGTCTTCGCCGAGGCGGGTGGATTCGGTGGCGAGGGGAGTCTGGAGGCTCAGGGCCTGGCGCTGCGCTTTGCTGGGGATGGTGCCGCCAGCGCCGAGGAGGGCGGCGATTTCCTGCTGGGCCGAGGCGAGCTTGTGGAGGCGTTTCGACATGTTGGCGAGCTCGGCCTTCTTGCGGGCCTCTTCGGCTTTTTTCGCGGCTTCCGCAATCATCTCGGCGGCTTTCTCCTGGGCCAGGGCGGCGGACTCGAGGCCTTTTTTCACGGCGGCCTTGGCGCCCGAGTCGCGGCAGAGGGGGGCGGCGCCGGCGAGCTGCTGCTGCGCCTGGTTCATCGGTTCGGCGGCGGCTTTGGCGAGGAGGTTGTAGGCGCCTTTCCAGGAGACCAGGTCGAGCTGGGGAAATTCCTGGTTTTTCAGGGCTTCGGTGAGCAGGGCGGCGAGCGCCTTGAGTTCGAGTTCGATTTTCTGGCGGCGCTGCTCCTCGGACTCGGCAGCTTCGGCTGCCTGGCTTTCGCCTTCGAGGCCTTTCGCTCCGGCGGCGGCGAGGTCCTGGCTGAGATCGGCGCCGGCCAACTCCTCCTTGGCGAGCCCTTCGAGACGCGACTGCAAGGCCTCGAGCTGCTGCTGCAGCCAGGCGGCGTGCTCGGCGTGGCTGAGGATCTGGATGATCACCCGCTCCGAACGGCTGGCTTGGCGGCCGGGACGGTAGTCGAGGGCGGTGGCAAGGACGGCGACGCGATGGCCCGGGGCGATCTTGAGAAGGCGCGGCGAGAAGACGTAATCCTGGCTGAAATCGGTTTTCTCGGGAGCGCCGGCGGCGACCTGGACGCGGCGGGTCTTGATCGCGTCGCCGGCGGCCTCATCGGTGCTCTGGACCCCGAGCTCGAGACCGATCGACTTGAGGCCGTTGTCGTCGCTGGCGAGGAGCGGCAGTTTGACCGAGTCCGACTCGAGGATCTGGAGGCTGGCGGGCAGGTCGGTGATCTGGACCGTCGGGGCGGCGTCGGGAGTCCAGGAGATGTCGACCGGCTGGCCGTCGCGGCTGGCGATGCCGTGTTCGGCGCTCCACTTAAGCAGGAAGGCGAGGCTGGCGGATTCCTTGGGCTGGACGATTTCGGCGCTGCGGAAGCTGCTGCCCTCGACCTTCAATTTCTGGCTGAGAGGGCCGCTGATCTGCGCCGATTCGAGCTTGGTGGTGGCGCGTCCGTGGAGGGTGAAGGAGGCCCCTTCGACCACTTGCAGTCCGCCACCGCTGAGCGCCAGGGTGCGGGCCTTCTTGTCGCCGAGATAGGCCGGCAATTTGACTTCCGCGTCGAGGCCGGCGAGGACCGGGCGCTCGACCTGGCGGACGAGGATGCGGGTCCGGGCGTCGAAGGCGCCGAGCTGGAGTTCGGCGTCGCGGGTGCGTCCCTTCAGGCTGATCCGGGCGAGGCCCTTGGCCACCGGGGCGCTCTGGGTCGCTTCGCCGTCGAAGGCGAAATCGACGCGTTCGGGCTGGACCCGGGCGGCGGGGTCGACGCGGATTTCGAAGCTGAAGTCTTCGCCGGCGGGGACGAAGATTTCGCTGGGCGCGTCGAGGAAGCGGGCGAAGGTCTGGCGTTCGACCTCGGAGTAAGGCATGACACTGCGCTGGAGCGAATTCAGGACCGAGCGCGGATCGGCGAGAAGGAAGATGGCGGTGAGGGCGGCGGCGGCGAGGACGCGGCGGCGGATCCGGTTGCGTTCGTCCTGCGACACCGCGGCATCGAAGTCGAGCGTCTGGCAGCTGGCGGCGACCTGTTCGACCGCGGCCTTGCAGAGCGAGGCGGAGACGGATTCGGGGCGTTTCGCGGGGTCCGCAAGTTCGGCGGCTCCCTGCAGGCTGTCGCCGAGTCTGGGGTAGTGGTTTTGGACGATGCGGATGATTTCGGTAGCGCCGCCGACGAGGCGGAGGCGGCGGCGGACGAAGGAGCATGTAGTCCAGGCGAGGAGGGCGAGGGCGCCGAGGGAGAAGGCCAGGCGCAGGTGGCGCGGGGTATCCCAGAGGCGATCGGAGAGCCAGGCGACGATGACCAGGCCGAGGAAGATGCCGAGGCCGACGAGGAGCGAGCTGAGGCCGAGGAGGCCGAGGGCGCGGTCTTCGGCCTGGCTCAGCTTGAGGGCCAGGTTCGGCGGCAGGCGGGCGAATTTTGCTTTCATGTGCGGGGGTCTCCTTAGATGAGGCCGAGGCGTTTGCGGAGGAGCCAGTAGGCGGCGAAGAGGGCGAGGATGCCCAGGCCCCACCAGAACTGCGAGATCAGGCGCCAGTAGACTTCGTCGGGCCGCGGCGGCGGCAGTGACGCGAGGCGGCTCAGCGCGGCGGGTCCGCTGGCCAAGGAGAGGGCTTCGCCGCCGCTGACCCGGGCGATCTCCCGCAGGACGTCGGGGCGGGCCGGGACGCCGATCTTCTCGATCTCGCTGCCGGCGACCTCGAGGCGGAGCTCCTGGCTGATCAGCTTGGCGTCACAACGCACCTGGACCTTCCAGACCCCGGCCTGATCAGCCGTGAAGCTGCTGCGGTAGAGACCCCAGCCGCCGCCGCTTTCGCGCAGGGGCTGGACCGATTCGACCCCGTTGGGACTGGTGAGACGGAGCTGGACTTCGGCGCCGTTGATCGGCTTTCCCTGGTCGAAGAGGCTGGCCTGCAGCTCGACCAGTTCGCCCTGGTTGGGCCGGGCGGGGTTGACGAAGAGGCGGGACTTGTCGGTGGCGGCGGCGTGGCGGCGCGAGGCCATCCAGCGCACCACCTGGCCCCAGAAGCGGTAGTGGTAGAGGTCTTCGACGCCGCGGCGCCAGCGCCAGGCCGAGTCGCTGCCGAGGAAGAGGACATGGCCGTTGCCGATGGAGCGGGTGACCAGCAGGGGGCTGCGGTCGGTGGCCTGCACCGCCAGGACCTGCGCGCCGAGCTTGGCCTTGGTGACGCCGGCGTTCCAGTAGAAGCCGGAGAGGCGTTTCCACAGCTCGGCGCTGCTGCCTTCGCCGTCGGAGAGCGCGGTCAAGAGGTGGTCCTGGCCGAGCGGGGTGAGGAGCATCTGGGCCGGGGTGGTCCAGCTCGTGCCGCTGGGTTTCTTCGGGTCGTAGACGACCGGCAGGAGTTCACCGAGGGGGCTGCTTTCGAGGTTGGCCTGGCGGCCGCCGCGGCCGGGCATGAAGACCAGGCCGCTGCCCATGTTCTCGACCAAGCCGCGCAGCGACGCAAGCTGCTCCTCGCCGAGCCCGCCCTGGCCGGCGCCGATGTCGCCGAGGAAGACCACGTCGTACTGCGACAGCTCTTCGCGGGTGCGGGGGAAACGCTCGAGATAACCCTCGCCGCCGCCGCTCTGCATGCCTTTCTGGTGCATCAGGAGGGTGCTGAGCTGGACCCCGGGGTCGCGCATCAGGGCGTTGCGGAGGAAGCGGTATTCCCAGCGCGGCAGGGTTTCGACGATGAGGACGCGGATGACTTCGCGGCGCACCGGGACGCTGAAGTCGCTGGAGTTGTTGTCGAGGCGAAACTCCTTATCGACTCCGGTCAGTTCCATGCGGAAGTCGAAGCGGCCTTCCTCGGCCGGCTGCCAGATGAAGCTCTGGGCCGAGCTGGCGCCGTCGGCGATCACCAGGTCGCGGCTGAGGCTGACCCCGCCAGTGCGCGAGCGCAGGCTGATCCGGCCGCGGTATTCCCGGCCCGAGAGGTTGCGGACGCGGAAGGGGATGAGGACCTTCTCCTTCACCAGGCCGAAGGCCGGGACTTCGACCTTCTCGAGGATCAGGTCGGGCAGGTATTTCTCCTGGCCGCAGGTGGCGGTGAAGACCGGCACGCCGCGGCTTTGGGCGAGGGCGGCGGCGCTGGCGGGGTCGCCGCCGAGATTCCAGTCGCCGTCGGAGACGAGGAGGATGGCGGCGAGATCGGGGTGGCGCTTCAGACCCTCGCTCAGGGCGGTGGCGAGGTCGCTGCCGCGCGAATCCTTGCCGCCGAACTCCTCGACCACCACCTTGCGGCCCTTCTCCAGGCTCTTCAAGGCGGCGGGCTCGAGCAGGCGGGAAGCGGCGCCGCCGCGCGACAGGGGACGGGCGTCGGCCAGCATGTCTTCGGTGCTCATGCTGCGCGAGGCGTCCTTGAGGACGAGGATCACCGGCTCGCCGCTCTTGGCGACGACGCTGACCCGGACCGGGTCGGCGATCGAGATCAAGACCATCAGGGCGGCGCTCAGGCGCAGCAGCTCGAGCAGGATCTGATTGCGCTTCACCGGCGCGAGCCGGATGTTGCGCCAGGCCATGCCGACGAGGAGGGCGATGAGGACCAGGCCGAGGACGAGGTAGCTCGTCGGCAAGTTGGTGGTGAAGTGGCTCATGGGGTGATCACCGTTAAGAGGTTGGTAGGTTGAGATCTCTTGCCCCGGAGGGCAGCCGGCAGATAGCCCAGGGTGTAGACCGAGGAACGAGGTCAAACCCTGGGTTCTGTCCCCATTGTTCCGAGCCCCAGCGGGGCGTCCAGAATCCTCGCGGGGCTGGGCGCAAAACCATTCTGGACGCCCCTTCGGGGCTCAATTCCATTCCTCTCGTACCCAGGGTTTGCGACTCGTGCCTCATCGCTACACCCTGGGCTATCTGCCGGCCGCCCCGCTGGGGCGCAAGCTGCAGGAGGCCCGCTGGAGATTGTTTGATGTTGGTGTTCATGTGTTTCTCCTTTCAACCTTTCAACCTTTCAACCCGGTTCATTTGCTGAGGGGACGGCGGAGGGTGAGGAAGCCTTCCACCACCATCAGGGCGAGGAGGAGGCCGAAGACCAGTCGCCAGAGCTCGAAGTCGCCGCTGCCGCCGTGGCTGCCGCCCGCTTCGAGCAGATTGACATCGAGGCCGCGGAAGAGCTCGCCGGCTTCCTTGGCGGGGAGCAGGGCCGCTTCGTCCTCGCCGTCGGGACGGGAGGCGACGAGGAAGCCGGCGTCATGCTTCCACACGCCGGCGCTGCTGGTGGCTGGCACCGAGTCGCGGTTGGCGGAGAGCTTCTGCAGGGAGAGACCGCCGGTGTCGCCGCCGCAGTTCATCCAAGTGACGCCGGAGTTGCGGCGCGAACCTTCCAGCTGCAAGCGGCGGAGCAGCGGGATCAGGATGGTCCCCTGGCGTAGTTCCGACGAGCTCGGCGAGATGCCGGCGGCGAGGGTGCAGACCAGCCCTTTGCCGAGGCTGCGGCGGAGGAGGAAGGGCTGGCCGTCGGCGAAGCGGGCGAGCGGCACGCCTTCGCCGGAGGGGATCTGGCGTTGGCGGACGACGAGGCGGTCGAGGGCCAGGCTTTTGCCGGAGGCGGATTTCGCCAGCAGGCCGCGGCTTTCTTCCCAGGAATGGATGGCTAGATCCTGGCCGCCCTCGGGCGCCTTCCAGTCGAAGAGGCCAGGCCAGGAGGAGGAGGCGCCGGTGGGCAGGACGATGAGGCTGCCGCCGGCTTCGACGAAGCTGCGGATGCGGGCGGCGACGGCTTTGCCCGGCACCGGGGCGTTCCAGATCAGCAGCGAGCTGCGGCTGAGAATCGAGGCGGCGGGATCGGCGGGGTTCACCTCGACCGCTTTGACTCCGAGCAGATCCGGCGCCGGGGCGGCGAGAAGGCCGAGAAGCTTGCCGGCGCGCGGCTCGGCGCTGGCCACCGCGACGCTGTCGGCCTGGGCCGGACCATAGGCGAAATACACCGTGTTGTCGGCGGGGTTGCCATCCACCGGCAGGCTCAGCGAGCCCCAGCCGCCGGGGCTGTCCTTGGGGAGGCGGAGGCTCTGGCGGATCCGGCCTTCCTGGCCCTTCAGGTCGACGGCGAGGCTGCGCTGCTGGCCGTCGAGGATCAGGATCAGGTTGACCGGGGTGCCGGCCTTGTCGGCGCGGCGAATGAAGAGCTCGAGTTCGATTTCGCGCTGGCCGCGATTGCGGATTTCGGCGGCGCCGAGGAGGCTGATCCGGCCGTTGCCGGGAACTTGTGCGGTGAGCGCAAGCAGGCGCACGGCGGGAGCTCCGGGCAAGGCCTTGAGTCCGGCGCTGAGGCGGCTCCATTCTTCAGAACGGGGGGCCCAGCTGCTCGCCTGCAGGTCGGAGGCGATCCACAATTCGCTGCGGCCGGAGCCACCCTCGGCGAGGAGGCCGCGGGCCTTTTCGACCAGGCGGGGCATGTCGCAGGAGCTGTCGGTGTCGCCGTAGAGGACGGCGCTGCGCAGCTCTTCCGGCTTGCTCAGGGTCCGGCTCTGCTGGGTGGCGCTGTCGATCAGGACGATGCGGCGGGGCGAGAGCTGGGCCGCGGCGCTGGCGAGCGAATCCGCCGCCTCTTCGCGCTTCGTGTTTTTCCAGCCGTCGCCGCGACCGTTCATCGAGGCGGAGCGGTCGAGGATGATGACGAGGGTGTCGGGTGAACCGCTTCCGGCCCAGCCGAGCCAGCCGCCGGCGAGGGGGCGGCCGAGGGCGAGGGCGAGAGCGAGGATGAGCAGGGCGCGCAGGGCCAGAATCAAGATCTCGCGCAGCTTCGCCATCGAGGTCGAGCTGCTGCGGGCGCGGGTGATGAAGTCCATCGCGGCCCAGTCGACCTGGGTGTAGCGCATCCGGTTGACGAGGTGGATGAGGATCGGCAGCCCGATGAAGGGCAGGATCATCCACAGCAGATTGGGGGTGAGAAAGGTCATGGTTTCAGCCTCTTCGGTTCATGCGGTCGAGGAGGAAGTTGGAGATCAGGCTTTCGAGATCCTGGTCGGTGACGGCAAGGCGGTAGTCGGCTTTGTTGCGCAGCGAGGTGGCGCGGATGTCCTGCAGGTACTGGCCGAACTCGCGCAGGTAGTCCTGGCGGATCGCCTCGGGATCGGCGTCGACCGAATCGCCGCCCTCGATCCCGACGAAGCGCGTCGGCTTGTCGAAGGGGAAATCGATCTCGGCCCGGTCAACGATGTGGAAGACCGCCAGATCGTGCTTGCGGAAAGAGAAATGCGAGAAGGTCTTGCCGAGCTCCTCGACATTGTGGAAGAGATCCGAGATGATGATGATCAAGGCGCGATTGCGAACCCGTCCGGCGAGATCGTCGAGCTGCTTGACCAGATCGGTCTTGCCCTGCGGCTCGATCTTGCCGAGCACTTCCAGCAAGGCGTTGAGGTGGCGCGGCGAGGTGCGGGCGGGGATGTCATGCAGCAGCTTGTCGTTGAAGGCGGCGAGGCCGACGCCGTCGCCCTGGTTGAGCAGCACGTGGGCGAGGGCGGCGGCGAGGCGGCGGGCGAAGTCGATCTTGCGGCCGTTTTGACCCTGGAAGCGCATCGAGGCGCTGCAGTCGAGGACGAGGTGGCAGCGGAGGTTGGTATCGGCCTCGAATTCCTTGACGTAGAAACGTTCGCTGCGGCCGTAGACGCGCCAGTCGATGTGGCGGATCTCATCTCCCGGCACGTACTTGCGGTACTGCGAGAAGTCCACCGAGCTGCCGCGGTGGGGGCTTTTGTGCCGTCCGGTGAAGCTGCCGACCATCAGGGAACGAGCCTCGAGGGTGAGGCGTCCCAGACGGGCGTTGAGCTTGGGATCGACGAAGTCTCGGTGGGCTTGCATGTGTGGCCTCAGCTTTTGCTGGAGGATTCCTTGAGGAGGCGCCGGACCAGTTCGCGGGCGCTGAGGCCTTCGCTCTCGGCCTGGAAGGTGAGCTGGATGCGGTGCACCAGGACCGACTCGGTGACGGCATCGATGTCATCCATACGAACCATGAAGCTGCCGTGCAGGGCGGCGCGGGCCTTGGCGGCGAGGACGATGTTCTGGATGGCGCGAGGACCGGCACCCCAGGAGATCATCGACTTCACCCATTCCTTGGCGCCGGCCTCGTTGGGGCGGGTGGCGCGGACCAGATCGACAACATAGTCGTAGATGTGATCGGGGACGGGGAGGCGGCGGACCAGCTCCTGATAGCGCAGGATGTCGTCGCCGCTGAGCACGGCTTCGAGCTTGGGTTTTTCCGAGCCGGTGGTGCGGCGGGCGACGGCGAGCTCGTCGGCGCGGCTGGGGTAGCCGACTTCGATGAAGAACATGAAGCGGTCGAGCTGGGCCTCGGGGAGCGGGTAGGTGCCTTCCTGCTCGATCGGGTTCTGAGTGGCGAGAACGAAGAAGGGCGGCGGCAGGGTGTAAGTGCGGCCGACCACCGTGACCTTGTGCTCCTGCATCGCTTCGAGCAGGGCCGCCTGGGTCTTGGCCGAGGTGCGGTTGATTTCGTCGGCGAGGACGATGTTGGCGAAGATCGGGCCCTTGATGAAGTGGAATTCGCGGCGGCCGGGATGCTCGAGCGACTCCTGCAGGATGTCGGTGCCGGTGATGTCCGAGGGCATCAGGTCCGGGGTGAACTGGATGCGGCTGAAGTCGAGGTGCATGGTCTTCGACAGCGACTGGACCATCAGGGTCTTGGCGAGGCCGGGGACGCCCATCAGCAGGGCGTGGCCGCGGGCGAAGATGGCGATCATCAATTTCTCGATGACATCCTGCTGGCCGTGGATCACCTTGGCCATCTCGCCGAGCACGGCATGATGGGCTTGGCCCAGGGCTTTGATCATCGCGACATCATCTTGTTCGGACGGCTGGCTCATGCGGCTCTCCATGGGGCTAGGTTTGGCTTCTTGACGCTCTGGGATGAGGATACATTAACCGGTTAATTAAGCAAGGGGGCGATGAAAAAAAAAACGAAATCGGGACACTTGTGAGCAAAGCCAAGCAGCGAAATTCAGGCATCAAGCTTGCGTAGGAGTAAAAAAGAAATTTGCAATTACGGGGCCTGCCAGCTTAGAATTGCAGCAGACACAAAACTTCGGGATGATACCATGCGCATACTCGTCGTCGATGACTCCCTGATGAGCCGGATGGTTCTCAGCCGCAACATCTCGGAGGCCTGTCCGGGCTCCTTGATTGAGCAGGCGAACAGCGGCTTGGAGATGGCCCGCGAAGCCATCGCCGCGGGACGGCCCTATGACGCCATCTTTCTCGACTGCATCATGCCCGGCATGGACGGATTGAAGACCCTCGAGGAGCTGCGCGCCTTCGACGCCGAGAGGCCGGTGATCATGGTCACCTCCAACACCCAACCCAAGGTCAAGGACCAGGCGGAATCGCTCTGCTGCACCGCCTTTCTCAGCAAGATCTCCGACCTCCGCGCCATCTCCGAGCTGCTGCGCAAGCTTAACACCGGCCGGGGCGGCGGCCTTACCGAGCTGGAGATCGACATCCTGAGCGAATCGATGAACATTGCCGTCGGCAAGGCGGCGGAGGCGATGAGCCTCTTGATCGAGCAGAAGGTCGAAGTCGAGACCCGCCCTCTGCAGGTCGTTTTCCAGCGGGAAATGCACGAAGTTTTGCAACAGGTCTCACCCGACTGGTATTGCTGCGTCTCGCAGGAGTTCACCGGCCCGATCACTGGCGAAGGCCTCTGCGTCTTCAAGAGCAATCCGGCCGCCTGGCTCCGGGCCCTGCTCGGCGACTACGCCCCGAAGGAGAGCGACAAGAAGATCGCCATCTTCACCGAGATGGGTTCAATCCTCAACACCACCCTCATCGGCGCGGTGATGAACCTCCTCGGCGTCGGCGTCAGCTTCAAAGGCTCTAACTTCTCCTTCCACGACGCCTGTCCGGTGGCGCAACCCGCGAAACACAGCGAAAACACCCAGTTCCTGATCGCCACGACCCTGCACGCCAACGGGCGACGCCTCGAGCTGATGCTGATCCTTAAAGGAGTCGGCATCCGCCCCTTCACCGAGATGTATGAAAGGGCTAGCCGCGACGGACGCTATCTCTGATCCGCCGCCAGTCCAGCAGATCGAGATGTCGTGAGAAGACGAAGTCAGCAACGGGATCCTCAGGCTCGAGACGTCCGAGGCCTCCGCTGAAATGCAGATAGGAGACGCCGGCGCCCCTGGCGCAGCGCGAATCAGTGTGGTGATCACCGACTAGGACGGTCTCCTGCGCCGAGACCCGCTGGATAGCCATGAGACGTCGAAGTCCGGCGGGATCGGGCTTGCGGCAACCGGCTCCTTCCGGGCCCCAGGCGACGGCGAAGAAGTCCTGCATGCCCAGGGCCCGCAGCAGCGCATCGCTCATCTCCTGCGGCTTATTAGTGAGCAATGCCAGTCTCAGGCCGGAGTCGCGCCAGCCCCTCAGAAGCTCAGTCACTCCGGGATAAGGCCGTGTATGGACGCAGATCGCCTCGCGATAGGCCGAAAGCAGTCGCGAAAGGCCTTCTTCCACGGGGATCTCGGGCGCGTCTGCCAAGGTGCGGCGGGCGAGCTCGTAGGCACCGTCGCCGATGGCAGCCTGCACCGCTTCGCCGCCCAGGGGCGGCAGCTGGAAATGACGTCGCATGGCGGCGACGGCGGCAGCGAGATCGTCCCGGCTGTCGACGAGAGTGCCGTCCAGATCGAAAACGGCGAGTCGTAGCTTCATGGTGTATTCCTGGCTGAATGTGAAGGTATCCATTTTAGCCCGGATTCCGCGAAAGCCGCAGGGGCTCGGAGCCGGCTGGATGATAAGGACTGCGGACTTGACAAAGCCCGGCGCCGGCGCAGGCTTGCGGACGACGCAAAAGAAGCCAAGGAGAACGCGATGGAACCCGAGCCCGAGAAAGCCGCCGTCCTGGTCCGGCGCGGCGACCGCGACGAGACCCCGTCCCGCCGCCTGCCCCTGGTCATCGTCCTCGACCGGCTGCGCTCGGCGATGAACACCGGCAACATCCTCCGCCTCGCCGACGCCGTCGCCGCCGAGGAAGTGATCTGCTGCGGCTACACTCCCTTCCCGCCGCATGCGAAGCTGGAAAAGGCCTCGATGGGGGCGGAATCGGCCCTTCTCCTGCGCCATGCCGCCAGCGCCGCCGAAGCCGCAGCGGAACTCCGTGGCCGTGGCTACGAGATCGTCGGGGTCGAGACTGCCGCCGAGGCGGAATCGGTGTGGACGGCGCGTTTCCCCTCCCCCGTCGCCCTGATCTTCGGCAACGAAGCCCTGGGCATCTCCGATGAGGCCCTGGGACTCTGCAGCCGCTTCGTCGCCCTCCCCGCTTTCGGCAGGAAGAATTCGATCAACGTCGCCACCGCCGCCGCGGTGGTCTGCTACGAGGCCGCCCGCCAGCTGCAGGCGCCGGAAGCTCGCCGATGAGTCCCGGCATCCACCTCCGTCCCGCCTGGCACAAGTGGGTGCTGATCTTCGCCGCGGCGCTGATCCCGGCCCTGCTGGCGGGGGCGGCCTTGCGCGATTCGCCGCTGGCGAATTCTCCCGGGCTGGTCGCCGGGCTCTGCCTCGCCTGCGGCTGCGGCTGGCTGCTGCTGCTGCTCCGCCTCGGCGGCTTCGGCGAATGGGAGCTGAAAGGCCGAGCCGCGCTTCCGATCCTGGCGCTGCTGCTCGGCGCCTTCAGCGTCTACCTCACCGACCTGGCCATCGGCTTCACCGAACGCCACCTGCCGATGCAGTCGCAAATCGACCCCCACTCCAGCCAGCCCCTGCGCAACCACGCCGAAGTCCTCGCCTTCTTCACCATCGGCGTCGGCCTGCGCGAAGAAGGTTTGAAGCTTCTCTGCTTCCTCCCTCTCGCCTTCGGACTGCGCCGGCACCGCGACCGCCGCGTCATCCTGACCCTCGCTTCCCTCGTCGGCCTCGGCTTCGCCACGGTCGAGAACTACCAGTACGTCCAGGCCGGCCCGGTCCTTTCCGGACGCTTCCTCACCGCCTGCGTCCTCCACATGGCCCTGACCGGACTCAGCGGCCTCGCCCTGCACGAATCCTTCCGCCGCGGCGGCGACGAGGCGCCACGGGTCTTCTTCGGCGCCGTCGCCGCCCATGGACTCTACGACTTCCTCATCGTCTATCCCGGCGGCAAGACCCAGGATGGCCTGGGCTTCTTCGCCATGATCGTCTTCTGCCTGGCGGCGATGCGCTGGCTGCGCAGCTTCCCGCAGTGCATCGGCAACTACCGCCTGCACCTCGCCGGCGACACGTCGCGCCGCATCCTCCCCTGGGACCGGATCAGCGCCACCTCGCTCTTCATGGCAGCCCTGGCCTGCTCCCTCGCCTGCGACCTGATCCTGCGCATCCCTTCCCAGGGATTCATCCTCTCCGTCCTGGAGCTCTACATGCAGATCGTCGCCTGGGTGGTGCTGATCATCTTCTACCTCCGCGAAATCGGCGGCCATTCAGCCTGACGCGCGCCGCTTTTCCGTCTCAAGACATCTGATTTCGAGCGATTTCCACAAAATTGCAAGTTTTTCTTCGAAAGGCCTTGCTATTCTCCGCTTCCACCCTAATCTCCCGCCCCTCCCGTCCGATCCGGTCTTAGCAAGTGGATCCAATGCGGGAATAACAAAAAAGCTCCCGCAAAGGAATTCCTCGACCATGTCTACCCCCGTGAAATTTTCCGATCTCGGCCTCTCCGAGACCACTCTCGCCGCCCTCAACGCCAAGGGTTTCGAAGAGGCCACCCCGATCCAGGCCCTGTGCATCCCCGCCCTCCTCGCCGGCGGCAAGGACATCCTCGGCCTGGCCCAGACCGGCACCGGCAAGACCGCCGCCTTCGGCATCCCCCTGATCGAAAAACTCGCCCGCCACGCCACCTACCCCCGCGCCCTGGTCCTCGCTCCGACCCGCGAACTCGCCGTCCAGGTCGCCGAAGAACTCAACTCCCTCAAGGGCCAGCGCGACCTCAATATCGTCCCGGTCTACGGCGGCCAGTCCTATGAACTCCAGATCCGCCAGCTCAAGCGCGGCGTCGACATCGTCGTCGGCACCCCCGGCCGGATCAAGGACCACATCGACCGCGGCACCTTGAAGATCGACCAGGTCCAGTACGCCATCCTCGACGAAGCCGACGAAATGCTCGACATGGGCTTCTTCGACGAAGTCCAGTCGATCCTCGTCGACACCCCCAAGGAAAAACTCACCCTGCTCTTCTCCGCCACCATGGCCCCCCGCGTCGCCCAGATCGCCAAGGAGCAGATGCGCGACCACGTCACCCTCCAGGCCCCCCGCAGCTCGATCACCGCCTCGAACACCGAGCAGATCTACTACGAAGTCCACCGCGAAAACAAGTTCGAAGCCCTCTGCCGGATCATCGACATCGAAGCCCGCTTCTACGGCATCATCTTCTGCCGCACCAAGATCGAAGTCGATGACACCTGCCGCCACCTGCAGGAGCGCGGCTACGAGGCCGAAGCCCTCCACGGCGACATCTCGCAGCCGCAGCGCGAAAAGATCCTCGACAAGCTCCGCAAGGGCCGCTGCTCGATCCTCTGCGCCACCGACGTCGCCGCCCGCGGCATCGACGTCCGCGACCTCAGCCACGTCATCAACTACTCCCTCCCCACCGATGCCGAATCCTACGTTCACCGCATCGGCCGCACCGGCCGCGCCGGCCGCCAGGGCGTCGCCATCACCTTCATCACCCCGGCCGAGTTCAGCAAACTCAAGCGCTTCACCAAAGAGATGAAATCCGACATCAAGCGCCAGGTCGTCCCCAAGGCCAGCCAGGTCGTCGACGCCCGCCTCGCCCGGATCTACGAAGAGCTCAAGCCGATGCTCGAAAAGGCCGCCGACGAGCGCCTCGTAGCCATCGCCCGCAAGCTTCTCGAAGGCAGCGAAGACGCCGCCGCGGTGCTCGCCTCGGTCCTGTCGCACCAGTACGCCAGCAAGCTCGTCGCCGCCGTCGGCACCGAGATGGCCGAGCCGGTCCGCCGCAAGTCCGCCGACGAGCGCGAAGGTCCCGACCAGAAGGGCACCTGCCGCGTCTACCTCTCCCGCGGCGCCCGCGAAGGCGCCGACGAGGCCGGCCTGGTCGCCTTCATCCTCGAGCACTGCCAGGTCGAGGCGGCGCAGATCTCCGACATCGAAATCACCGACAGCGCCTCCTTCGTCTCCCTGCCCTTCCACGACGCCGAGGACTTCCTCGAATCGGTGAAGCGCTCGAAAGGCGACCGCCCCTACGTCAAGAAAGTCGGCGGCAGCGCCCGAAGCGAAGGCGGCTTCAATGATCGCCCCTTCTACAGCAAGGCTCCCCGCCAGGACTACGGCGATCGCCCCGCCTACAAGGCCGCTCCCCGCGGCGACTACGAGGACCGCCCCAGCTTCCCCGCCCCCAAGGCCTACAAACCCAAGAGCTTCACCAAGGACCACGCCGCCGGCACCCCCTTCGATGAAGCCAAGCCGAAAAAAGCCTACTCGCCGAAGAAGAAATACTGATCCCTCGATCCCTCTTCCCCAGCCCCGCTTCCTCCGAAGCGGGGCTTTCGCTGCGCCGCTTGCGGCCAGCGCGAAAATCGGCTTGGCCCCTTCCTTCCGCAGTGTCCCAGTGTAATGCCTCCCTCAAAAGTTCGCGAACAACGCAAAAGCCCTGCGCTCGCTACGCGAGGCGAATCGATCTCGTGCTCAAACCCGTGGGCGATGCCCACGGCTATGCCAGCTTCGACCGCTACGCGGTGAGTTTTGAGCGAAGCACCAATTGTGTCCCAGCCGTGTCCCAGTTAGGTTGCGGACGAAGTCCGCTTTAGCCCTTCACACTTCCGCCTCCCCGGCTATATTCGCGCCCTCCGCAAAATCCAAAGGTCCATCCATGAGCAAATCCGACAGCGTCCGCGTTCGTTTCGCCCCCTCCCCCACCGGCAATGTCCACATCGGCAACATCCGCGCCGCCATCTTCAACTGGCTCTACGCCCGCCACTTCAAGGGCAAGTTCCTCCTCCGGGTCGAAGACACCGACCGCGAGCGCAGCACCAAGGCCGCGATCGACACCCTGCTCGAATGCATGAACTGGCTCGGCCTCGACTTCGACGAAGAGGTCTTCTATCAATCCGCCCAGGCCGATCACCACCTCGCCATGGCCAGGAAGCTCCTCGACTTCGGCTACGCCTACAAGACCAAGGCCAAGCCAAAAGAAGGCGAAGTCGAATCCCCCGGCGAAATCACCGTCTTCCGCATCCCTTGGAACGTCGAGGACTTCCCCTGCATCCGCTTCGTCCAGGACATGGAAGTCAAGCTCCATCCCGAACACGTCCTGCGGGTCGATCAGAGCACCCTCGCCTACGCCGGAGTTTCGTCCAAAGGCATGCCCATCCCCCTCGAAGGCTGCCTCGCCGGCTTCCGCGGCCTCAAGGCCTACGACGAGTCCGGCGCCGAAGTCTTCGACCTCGAGAAGTCGCACGCCGCCGCCCTCGCCGGCCAGGTCTTCGAGATCAAGGCGGCCCGCATGACCTTCAAGCGCCACGCCGTCTTCTTCAACGACCTGGTCAAAGGCGAACTCGCCAAGCCCCTCGACACGATCAAGGACCTGACCATCGTCCGCTCCGATGACAGCCCGATCTTCCACCTCGCCAACATCGTCGACGACATCACCCAGAAGATCACTCACATCGTCCGCGGCGACGACCACGTCGAAAACACCTACCGCCACGTCCTGATCTTCGCAGCCCTCGGCGAAAAAGTCCCGGTCTACGCCCACCTGCCGATGATCGTCAACAAGGACGGCAAGCCCTATTCGAAGCGCGACGGCGACGCCTATGTCGGCGACTTCCGCACCAAGGGCTACCTGCCGGAGGCGCTCTTCAACTACCTCCTCCTCCTCGGCTGGGCCCCCAACGACGGACGTGAGAAGATCAGCCGTGCCGACGCCACCGCGATCTTCGATCTCGCCAAGGTGCGTTCCACCCCGGCCCAGGTCGACCTGCTCAAGCTCTTCGACCTCAACGGCCAGTACCTCGCCGAAATGCCTCCCGCGGAATTCCTCGAACTGGTCAAGCCCCTGGTCGAGGCCGAGCCCTGGTACAACGGCGACGAAGCCTACCTGGCGCAAGTCGCGACCTTGATGCAGAGCCGCTGCAAGCTCAGCATCCACGCCCTGCAGTGGGGCTACTTCTTCGGCGACGACGCCACTCCGAGCGACGAGAAGAGCATCGACAAGATCTTCAACAAGCCCGGCCTTCGCGGCCAGCTGGAAGGGGTCGCGACGCAGCTCGAGACCTGCGAATGGAGCGTGGCCGGCATCGAAGCCGCGCTGCACGCCGCCTGCGACGCCGCCGGCCTCGGCCACGGCAAGCTGAACCAGGCGGTTCGTTTTGCCACCACCGCCGCCGGCGGCGGTGCCGACCTGACCGCCACCCTGGTCGTCATCGGCCGCGAACGCAGCCTCCGCCGCCTCCGCGCCAACGCCAGCAAGTTCTGCCCGGCCTGAGGGGCTTTTGCTTCTGAATCAGACGAAGGACGAGATCCGGTTCTTCCTGCAAGTGTGTGGGTGAATTCTCTGCCTGAGCCCTGAGAAGCTCGTCGCGACAGGGTTGCTTCACTCCAAGGGAGTGGAAGATTTTAGCCCGGGGTTGAGCCGCATCGGCGACACCCCGGGTCAGCAGCCCGCAGAATCTGGCCCTGAAGGGGTCAAGGAGGCACGAAAGCCGGCACATCAGGCGGACCCGCCCCCTCCGGCTCCATGCTTTCCGCGACTCCCTTCGGGGTCGAAAATCACAACTTCTTCTTACCCAGGGTGTCGCCGATGCGGCTCAACCCTGGGGCTAAAATCGCCGACCCGCTTCGGGGTCGAACAAACAATTGAGTGAGTGATAGACGCCAAGCCTCTCGATCTTCAGCGACACTCGATCTTGATGACCTTGCCCTTCACCGCGATGCCGATCTTCAGGACCCGCTCGCATTGCGCTTCCCGCAAGCGGGCGGCGTAGTCGCGTTTCACGATCTGCTCGAAGGCGGCGACGAGGGCCTGTTCGATCGTCTGCGCCTCGGTCGCGACCTTGAACTCGATCAGCTTGGCGCTGAGCTTCTTGGCGGGATCGCGGGGGATCATCAGCAGGTCGGCCCGGCCCTTGCCGGTCTCGGGGTTGGAGAGGATGACGAAGTCCTTGCGCAGGTGAGAGCAGATGCCGAAGAAAAGGCCGTGGATGAAGTTCTCCGGCACCTGGCCGAGATCGAAGTAGGAGGCGCAGCCGAGGAAGTAGCTTTCCAGCGACTCCTGCAGATCCGCGATCCGGTCCTCCGCGAGCATGACGAAAGGAAGCTTGCTAGGGCCAACCCTGGCCTTGGAAAAGGCGTCGCGGACAAAGGTGCGGAAGGTGGTCTGGACTTCCCGATTGGGGATTTCCAACTTGTAAGTGGTGACGCCCTCGTCGTCGGTGATCTTCTCGTCCGCCTTGAGATAGCCGGCAAAGAGCATCAGGGACCAGAGGGCGTCGGAAGAGGGCAGGTCGATCAATGAGGTAGCTTCGACAATTTCACGGCGGACGCTGCCGCCTGCGACGATCTCCATCATGTCCTTGCGGTCTTCGTCATCGGCAAGCTTGAGTTGCTCCCAGATCATCAGGTTGCTGGAGGTATTGACCCAGAAGGCTTCGGGGATGGCTTCGTCCGAGCTGGCGTAATGGGTGATCGACCAGGGGTTGTAGATGGTGTGGGGGCCGAATTTGTAGCCGTTGTACCAGGCGCGGCAGGCTTCCAGGTAATCCTCCTTGCCGAAGTCGACCAGGATCTGCCTGACCTCGTCTTCGGTGAAGCCGAACTTGTCGAGGAAGAAGCCCTTGTGGCGGCGATTGATGATGGTGTAGGGCTCGACGTTGTTGAGGCCGGAGAAGAGGGATTCCCGCGAGATCCGCAAGATCCCGGTGAGGCAGGCCTTGAAGACGTAGGGACTGTCCTTGAAGATGGAGGAGAGCCAGGGCCGAAGAAGATCAATCGCGGCGGGGTAGTAGCCCTTGGCGTAGGCGGCGTGGATCGGCGCGTCGTATTCATCGATCAAGACCACCGGCTGGATCTTGTGAAACAGAGTCAAAGCTTGGCAGAGAAGTCCGAGGGTCTTCTGCAGGTCTTCGCAACTTGCCTGGTTGCTCGAGATGCGATGGATGATTTCTTGGCCTTCTTGGTCAAGGGCGCCCCAGGCGGCACGATGCTGCCCAACCAAGCCGCTCATCTCCATCGCCAGACGACGATGGAGCGATTCGATATCGCCAGACTGCCAGTCCTTGAGCGTCAGGGTCAGCACCGGGTGCTTGCCCATGTGTTTGGCGCAGAGCTCTCGATTTTCGAGGATCTTCATCCCCTGGAAGAGCTGGGCCTGATCGGCGTGCTTGAGATCGAAAAACTCCGCCGCCATGTCGAGATTGGTGGTCTTGCCGAAGCGGCGGGGACGGGGAATGACGAGAGACTGCTCCGCCAACAGGAGATCTTCGATGAAGAGCGATTTATCGATCAGGTAGCAACCGCGTTCGCGAAGGCCGCGGAAACGGGAGCAGGAGGTATCGAGGCGGGGGGGCTTGGTCATGATGAGTCTCACGGGTTCGCGGCAAATATACGCAGCAAATGCGGAACGGCGCGACTGGCGGAAGGGCGCGAGGAGGCTCGCAGAAACGGCGAATCCCCCGCAGCTTCCTGCGGGGGATTCTTGCGGCGCCGCTTATTTGGCGTGATGGCCAGGCGGCAGGTCGACCTTGATCCGCAGCTCGCGCAGCTGCTTGGTGCTGACTTCCGCGGGGGCGTTCATCAGCAGGTCCTGCGCCTGCTGGTTGAGCGGGAAGGCGATGATCTCGCGGATGTTCTTCTCGCCGAGGATGAGCATCACCATCCGGTCGACGCCGGGAGCGATGCCGCCGTGCGGCGGGGCGCCGTGCTTGAAGGCATTGATCATGCCGGCGAACTTGGTGTCGACGGTGTCGCGAGCGTAGCCGGCGATCTCGAAGGCGCGGTACATGATCTCGGGAGAGTGGTTGCGGATGGCGCCGGAGCTGAGCTCGATGCCGTTGCACACCAGGTCGTACTGGTAGGCGTTGATGGTCAGGGGATCCTGGCTGTTCAAGGCCTCGAGACCGCCCTGGGGCATCGAGAAGGGGTTGTGCGAGAAGTCGACGGCCTTGGTCTCGTCGTTGAGCTCGTACATGGGGAAGTCGACGATCCAGACGAACTGGTAGTCGTTGGCGTCGATCAGGCCGAGCTCTTCGCCGAGCTTGGTGCGGACCTTGCCGGCGTAGTCGTTGGCGGTCTTCTCCTGTTCGGCGACGAAGTAGACGACGTCGCCGGTGTCGGCGCCGGTGGCCTGCTTGATCTGGGCGAGGACCGGTTCGGTAAGGAATTTGGCGAAGGGCGACTTGATGCCGTCGGTGTCGAAGACGAGGTAGCCGAGGCCCTTGGCGCCGAGGCTGATGGCGAATTCGCCCATCTTGTCGTGGAAGCCGCGGGACTGCGAGGCGGCGCCGGGGGCCTTGAGGGCGCGGACCACGCCGCCCTTGTCGATCACCGAGGCGAAGGCCTTGAACTCCGAGCCCTTGAAGGCGGCGGTGACGTCGGCGATGCGCAGCGGGTTGCGCAGGTCGGGCTTGTCGGTGCCGAAGAGGCGGAGCGAATCCTTGTAGGCGATGTGGGGGAACTGGCCGGCGGGCTTCTTCCACGAGGTGAATTCCTCGAAGGTGCCGCCGACGACGTTCTCGACCACGGCGAAGACGTCGTCCTGGGTGGCGAAGCTCATCTCCAGGTCGAGCTGATAGAACTCGCCGGGCGAGCGGTCGGCGCGGGCGTCTTCGTCGCGGAAGCAGGGGGCGATCTGGAAGTAGCGGTCGAAGCCGGAGACCATGAGGAGCTGCTTGAACTGCTGCGGCGCCTGGGGCAGGGCGTAGAACTGGCCGGGGTGGATGCGCGAGGGGACGAGGAAGTCGCGGGCGCCTTCGGGCGAGGAGGCGGTCAGGATCGGCGTCTGGAACTCGTTGAAGCCGAGATCGGTCATGCGGCGGCGCAGCGACGCGATGACCTTCGAGCGGACGACGATGTTGTGGTGCATCTTGCTGGTGCGCAGGTCGAGGTAGCGGTACTTGAGGCGCATGTGCTCGGGCATCTCGGTCTCGGCGGCGACCGAGAAGGGCAGCTCCTGCACCTTCGAGTGGAAGACGATGTCGTCGGCCTCGAGCTCGACTTCGCCGGTGGCGATCTTCGGGTTGACGGTGTCGGCGGCGCGAAGGACGCACTTGCCGGTGACGCCGATGACCGATTCGAGCTTCCAGTGGTGGACGTCGGCGCTGAAGCCTTTCGAGGGGTGGACGACGACCTGGGTGATGCCGTAGTGGTCGCGCAGGTCGATGAAGACGATGCCGCCGAAGTCGCGGACGCGGTGGACCCAGCCGCCGAGGCGGACGGTCTGGCCGGCGTGCTCGGGGCGGAGCTGGCCGCAGGTGTGGGAACGGTGGGTGTGGAGTTTATCGCTCATCTTCGGTGTCCTCGAAAAATCTAGGGTTATTTAGAAGCTCGGGAATCTAGCTTGAGTCGCGGGAAATGGCAGGTCGGTGACACTGAAGAGGCGGGAATCCCGCAAAAACCTTGATTGAGAGAGGCCGAAATATTTTTTCGAGGTCTGTAAATCCTGCCGGTTTCGCGCCATGTTTGGAGAAAGGCCTGATCATGAAAGCTCCCGATCCCTACCAGACCCGTCCCTCGCTGCTGCGCCGCGTCAAGGATCGCGACGAAGGCGGCTGGCTGCTTTTCTATCAGCAGTATCGTCCCCTGGTCATCTGGCTTTGCGCCCGCCGCAGCCTCAATGAGGCCGGCGCCGTCGACCTCGTCATCCAGGCGGTGATGCTGCATTTCGCCAAGTCTGACTGGGAATACGACCGCGACCGCGGACGTTTCCGCAATCTGATCCTGAAGGTCGCCGAATTCAAGATCCGCGAGATCCGGCGCGAGCAGCGGCGCCAGGAGCTGGGAGTCCCCTTCGACGAGCTGCACGCCCCGCCGGTCTTCGACGAAGATACCGAAGCCTTCGAGGACGAGCGCGAAGCGCAGCTCGGCCGGGCCCTCGCCGCGCTCTGCGAGGACCCGAAGATCCCGGCGGTGCAGCTCGGCGTCCTCACCCGCGTCCTGCAAGGGCGACCGGTCGACGAGATCGCCGCCACCCTGGAGCTGACGCCCGGCAACTGCCACGTCATCAAGCACCGCATGCTGCAGAAGCTCCGCCAGCAGATGGAGGCGCCGGAATGAACTGCCTTGACGAAGAGCGCCTCATCCTCCTCGCCGAGGGCCTCGAGCCCGAGCCGGCGGAAGCCGCTCACCTGGCGCGCTGCCCGGCCTGCGGCGCGGCGCTGCAAAACTTCCGCGAGGCCAACGCCCTGGTCGAGGAGTTCCTGCCGCCCGCCCCCGCCGCCGAAGTCGACGACGGCCTCGCCTTCGGCCCCTACAGCGGCTGCCGCGAAATCGCCTGCGGCGCCATGTCGCGCGTCTACCGCGGACGCGATCCCGAGGGCCGCGCCGTCGCGGTCAAGGTCTGCCGCGACAGCTCGCTCCTCGACTCCTTCGGCAACGAAGTCAAAATGCTGCAGCGCTGCGCCGCCGCCGGAGTACCTGGCGTCGTCCCCCTGGTCGATGCCCGCCTCGATCATCTGCCGGCTTTCATCGTCACGCCCTATTTCCCCCGCGGCACCCTCGGCCGCCTGCTTCAGGAAGGCCGCGTCGACGCCGAGCTGGTGCTTGGGGTCGCCGCCGGTCTCAGCCGCAGCCTCGCCGTCCTCGCCGAACTGGGCATCGTCCACGGCGACCTGAAGGCTTCCAACATCCTTTTGGACGAATCGGGCCGCCCCTGCCTCGCCGATCTCGGCGGCGCCCGCCGCGTCGCGGCTCCCGGCCAGAGCTCGACCCTGTCGCACGCCGGCCCCGGCCACATGAGCCTGGTCAGCATGTCGCCGGAACAGGCGCGAGGCCAGGACTTGAGCCCCGCCAGCGACGTCTTCTCCCTCGGCGTCATCCTCTACCAGGCCGCCACCGGCCGCCACCCCTTCGCCGGAGGTACCTCCTGGGAAATGGCCTCGCGCATCCTCACCGAAAACCCCGCCGACCCGCGCCCCCTGCTCGAGCCGCGCTACCCGCCTCGCTTCGCCGAGCGCCTCGAAGCCTGCCTGGCCAAAGACCCCGCCTCGCGACCCGCCGCCGCCGAGCTCGCCGAAGAATTTTGCAAAAATCCGGAAAAACCTGTAAATCCGCCGCTTTCCCCGGCAAGTCTGGTTGAGCCCCGAGCTCAGTCCCGAAACCAGCCAAGGAAAATCCTCATGACCACGCTCATCGCCATCCCCCTCGCCGCGGCGCTCCTCCACTTCGCCGCCCCCGCGGAAGCCGCAAAACCGCAAGAAGCCGCAAACAAGAGCTCCAGCCAGTCCCAGTCCAGCTCCTCCAGCATCAGCAGCCGCACCGAAAACGGCCAGACCACCATCACTTTCAACGGCCAGGAAGTCTGGAAAGGCGCCACCACGGGCAAGGTCCGCGCACAAACCCTCAGCCGCGAGGGCCAGTCCTTCGCCGCCGCCTTCGATGGCGACCAAGTGCTCTGGGAAAGCTCGAAAGGCGCCGGAGCCGAGATCGAAAAAGACCTGCGACATCAAGAAGCCCTTAAAGCCGAAATCGAAGCCAAGCTGAAAAAAACCCAGACCGAGCTGAAGCAAGCTCAGGAAAACTTGAAGAGCCCCAAGATCTCGCCGCAACAGCCGCCTAGCGCCCCCCTCGCACCCTCAGAACCCGAGGTCATCCCCGTCAATATCAAGGCCGTCAACGGGAGGTACGACGCTAAAAGCGGCGCAACGGAGTTCGCAGGATCAGTCCATGTCGATGACGGCACCATGAGTCTCGACTGCGATCGGATGACCGCCTACTTCATTGACCAGAAACCTGACGCGCCATCGGCAGGAAAAGTCAAATACACCGAGCCGGCCTCGGGGAAAGCGCTCCACCGCGTCGTCTGCGAAAAAAACGTCGTCATCCGCAAAGGAGATCAGCGAGCCACCGCAGAACGGGCGGAATATTTCTTCGAGGAAGGCAAGATCGTCCTCACCGGAAATCCCATTCTCAAGCACAAAAGAAGCACCGTCAAAGGCTCTCGCATCACCTATTACCGAGATTTTGAGACCTGCTCTGTTGAAAATCTGGATGCAAACGGCCAAGACCTGCAACCGAGGAAGCCCTGAACATGCGCACTCTCCTCCTCCTCGTCCTCCTGCTTTGCGGCTGCCTCAGCCGTCCCGCCCCCGCCGAATCCCTGCAGCAATGCTGCGGCGTCGTCCTCATCGACGGGCAGCAGCAAGGTTCGGCCGCAATCGTCTCGGCGGAGGGCCTCGTGCTCAGCGCCGCCCATGTCGTCCGCGGACGCGACGGCCGGATCTCCTGGTTTTCCGAGTCTCTCGGCCATCGCGAATTGAACATCGTCGCCCTCGACCCGGCGCATGATCTCGCCCTGCTGAAATTGAGCGGCAGCGAACTGCCCCTCGCGCACCTCGACATCGCCCGCCGCGAAGCCGCCCCCGGGGAGGAGGCCTGGCTCTACGGCAACCCGATGATGCGCCGCGACTACCTCGTCCCTGGCCGCTGGGGCATGACCGCCCCGCAATGCATCTACCTGCCGGATCAGAAGCTCTTCGCCGAACTCCGCCCGGTTACGGGAGCGGCCGTCCCCGGATTTTCCGGCGGGCCCTGGGTCAATGGTGATGGAGAAGTCTGCGGCGTCCAGTCTGCGATCATCCTGATGAGCCAATCCTCGGTCGGCCTCAGCCACGCAGCCCCCCTCGACGCCATCAGAAGCCTCGTCGCCAAGCCTGTTTCGACCTCCATCGGAGATCTCGGACTGATCGTTGATTCGCTCTACGAATCCTCGCCCGCTGAACGCCGCAAGATCGCCGGGGATGCCCTTGATGGGGCCGTCGTCCGCAGCCTGCAGAAATCCAGCCCGTGCCGGGATCAAATCCAGGTCAACGACGTCATCACCGCCGTCGACGGCGACACCATCGTCAGCAGCGGCGATCTGATCCAGAAGATCCGCCGCTTTGCTCCTGGTCACAAGTTCAAAATCACCTTGCGGCGCGATGGAAGACAGCTCGAGGCGGAGATCCTGTCCACCGCTTTGTGATGAGAAGAAACATCCTCGACGAGATTTTCTTTGCCGGAAATCTCGCATTTCGCTGGCAGCGCCCGTAGATTGGGGGGATAGCCGTAGAAAACCCACAGGAATCCGCATGAGCAGCGCCGTCCTCCCCCGAGACGAAATCCCCGACCGTCTCAGCCCCCTTCTGGTCAAAGAAATCCGCCAGAGTCTTCGGACCCGCGCCTTCACCTTGAGCTTCGCCGGCTACCACGTGCTGATGCTCGCCATCCTGCTCACCTACGGCAGCTTCGACGGCAACGCGAAGAGCAGCGTCATCCTGCTCTTTGCCGCCGCCTTCCCGATGATCTTCATCCCGGCGGTGCGCGCCGGCGACGCGCTGAACTCGGAGATCCGCGGCAAGACCATGGAGATGCTCTACCTCAGCCGCCTCGACGCCTGGCGCATCGTCTGGGGCAAATGGGTCGGCTCGATCGTCTTGATCTTCCTCTTCTTCAGCTCCTCCCTCCCCTATGTCGTCGCCCGCTACTTCATCTCCCGCGGCAACTTCCTCAACGACCTGATGGTGATGAGCGCCCTCGCCGCGGCGGCGACGGTGCTCTCCGCCATCACCCTGTGCATCTCCAGCGCCCTGCCGAAGATCCCCTTCGCCGGCGCCTTCCGCGGCCTCCTCGGGCTCGGCTGCGCCATCGGCGGCACCATCGGGCTCTTCTCACTGACCAGCATCCTCCTCTTCGAAGAGCGCATTCTCGGCTCCAGCGACACTTTGATGATGGTGCTCGCCGTCGCCCTGCAAGCCCCCGCCGTAGTCGTCCTGATGCTCAGCCTCGCCGCCAGCGGCATCGCGCCGGAATCGGAAAACCACGCCTGGGTCCGCCGCCTCTGCATCTTCGCCTCCATCCTCCTCGGCTGCCTCGCCTTCAGCTTCAACGACAAGCCGGTGCAGTTCATGATCACCTTCCTGATCTGGCTCACCGTCTTCGTCGTCGACGCCTTCGCCCCCGAATGCGGCAACGCCACCGCCTTCCGATGCCTGTGGAAAGGCCGCTTCGGCGCCTCGAAAAGGCTCTTCCTGGCGCCCAACTTCCAGTCGGCGGCGATCTTCCACCTCAGCCTGGGGACGATCTTCACCGTGCTTTTTGCGGCCCTGGTGTCCTACAAGTACCAGTCGGGCGGAAGTGAACCCAGCCCCATCGAATATTTAGTCTTCTTCAGCCTTCCCATCGTCGCGCTTTTCCTGATCGGCGAAATCGCCGGACGCCTGCCCAATATTCGGATCGTCAGCATGATGCTCACGGCAACCTTTTTTGCCAGCCTCGTCTCATGGGTCATTGTCCCGGAGAGGGAATTCCTCGAAGCCGGACTTTTCCTCGCCATCGCCATCCCTGCCCTGATCGCACCGCTGGCGATGCTCCGCATGCTCTGCAAACCGAGCCAGCTCCTGCCCCTGTATGTCGCCTTCCAAGGCCTGCATATGCTCACCGCTTCCGTCGTCGAATCGATGCAGGACAATCGCCACGAAGGTCCGATCTGGATCGTCCCCTTCCACGCCGCCGTGCATGTCGGCGACAACTTCAATGCTTGGGAGCCAAGCTCCATCATGCCAAGCACTCACATCATCTACGCCTTCCTCACCTGGGTGATCATGATTCCCTTCTTCATCTATCTCTACCAGAGCGGCACCCGCCACCGCCTCCGTCTGGAGGAAGCCCGGGTCTTGGAGCGCGGTTCATGAAGCTTCTTTTCCTCATCACCGCCCGCGGCGGCTCGAAAGGCCTGCCTCGCAAAAACGTACTCCCCCTTGGCTGCAAGCCCTTGCTGCATTGGTCGATCGCCTACGCCCGCCTCTTCGCCCGGGACGAGGACATCTGCTTGAGCACTGACGACGACGAGATCATGGCCTGCGCCGCCGCAGCCGGGCTGGCAGTGCCTTTCCGCCGCCCCGCCGAGCTCGCCAGCGACAGCGCCGGCAGCGAAGGCGTCCTGCGCCACGCTCTCGAGGAAATGGAGAAGCTGCGCGGCTGCCGCTACGCTGGCGTCGTCCTGCTGCAGCCGACCTCGCCCTTCCGCCGCCGCAGCGACTTCGCCGAGCTCCTGCGACTGCACCAGTTCGATGGCGCCGATCTCGCCGTCACCCTGCGCGAACCCGCCCACAACCCCCTCCAGGTCGGCTGGCTGCGGCGCGACGACGGCACCTTGCAGCGCCTCGCCGAGCACTCCGCCTGGGACCGCCAGTCGCTGCCTCCGGTCTTCGAGTTCAACGGCGCCCTCTACCTCTTCAGCCGCGAACTGCTCGAACGCGGCTGGATGAACCAGGCGCGCCGCCTTCTCGCCCGCACCATGCCGGCGGCGAATTCGGTCGACATCGACACCCGCCTCGACCTCGACTGGGCGGAATTCCTGCTGCAGAAAAAAGCCGTCGATCTCGACTGGTCCTTCTGATGGAATCCGGCGACATCGCCGCCGCGGTGGCCGTGATCCACTCGGAAAGACACCTGCTGCTCCTGCGGCGGGCGCACAACCCCCTCGACCCCTGGTCCGGCCACATCGCCCTGCCCGGAGGCCGCCTCGAAAGCGGCGAAAGCCTGGTCGACGCCGCCCGCCGCGAGACCTTCGAGGAGACCGGCATCGTCCTCGACCCCTCCCACTGCCTCGGCCCTCTGCCGCCAGCCAGCGCCGGAAGGCGCCCGATGCTGGTCCAGCCCTTCCTTTTCCGCCTTGACCGGCTCCCTCCGACCCGGCCCGACCCCGAAGAAGTCGCCTGGGCCGAATGGATCCCGCTCGACGAACTCTCCGACCTGAGCCGCCACCGCCTGCACACCTTCATCCCCGGACGCCAGCATCCCTGCGTCCCGGTGCGCGACACCCTTCTCTGGGGCTTCACTTACGGCGTCCTGGCCCGCTGGCTGGCGTGGGATGGCCTTCCGGAGTGACGGCGATCCGCTTGAGCCCGACTTCCCCCTGGCACGCTTTCTGCTTCCGACTCGAAGCATGCTTACCAAAACCACACTCACCCTGCTTCTGGCCCTCGCCGCCAGCCTCCCCGCCCAGGACGCGGCGCCCTCCAGCCCGGTGCCGTCTGCGGTCACCTCTCCGGCCGCGGAACCCGCCGCGACGCCGCCAGCTGCGGAGCCCGCCAAAAAAGGCTGGTCGGCGACCCTCAAGGAGAAGCGGCTCGACAAGGAAGCCGCCGCAGTGAGCCCGTCGCAGGCCTTGGGCAAGACCTTCCTCGGCCTCGCCTTCATCCTCGGGCTGATCGCCGCGATGGCCTGGGCCCTGCGGCGCTGGGGCCGCCGCCTCGGCGTCGCTCCCGGCCAAGGAGAGATGCGGATCAACGGACGGATCACCCTCGACGCCAAGAACTCCCTCGTCCTGGTGAGGGTCCACGAGGAGGAGCTGCTCCTCGCCGTCGGCCCCAACGGCACGACCTCCCTCGCTCGCTACGCCTTGATCGACCATGAAAACGACCTCCCCAGCATCGGCGACGCCCAGCGTCAGCGACTGCCTGTCGACGGTCCCGGATCGTCGGAAAAATCCGACAAGGATTTATGAAATGCGCCCGCTGAAATTCATCCTGCTGCTGATGCTGATCCTGGCTCCGGCGCTCGGCGCCCAGGAACTTCAGGCGAAGCCCGGCGAAGTGACGGTGAAACTCGGCCTGGAAGGAGAGAGTTTCAGCAAGGCGGTGAACGTCTTCCTGATGCTGACCCTCCTGTCTCTGGCGCCGGGGATCATCATCCTGATGACCTCTTTCACCCGCATCGTCATCGTCCTCTCCTTCTTCCGCCAGGCGCTCGGGGCGCAGCAGATCCCTTCCGGCCGGATCATCAACGGCCTGGCTCTCTTCCTCACCCTCTTCATCATGCAGCCGACCTGGCAGCGCATCCACGACGAAGCGATCCAGCCCTACACCGAGAAGAAGATCAGCCAGCAGCAGGCGATCGATCGCGCCGTCGTGCCGGTGAAGGACTTCATGCTCGGCCAGATGCTCAAGGGAGAACGAGAGGACGAGCTGCTGCTCTTCATGGACCTGGCCAAGCACCCCGAGGTCGAAGACCCCCGTGAGCTGCCGATGCGGATCATCATCCCGGCCTTCATCCTGTCGGAACTCAAGATCGCCTTCCAGATGGGCTTTCTCGTCTTCCTCCCCTTCCTGGTCATCGACATGGTGGTCTCCACCGTCCTGATGTCCCTCGGCATGATGATGCTGCCGCCGGCGATGGTGTCGCTGCCGATGAAGCTCCTTCTCTTCATCCTCGTCGACGGCTGGACCCTGCTGGTCAGCGGCATCGTCAACAGCTTCAACTAGCGAGGCGCCAGATGACCGAAGCCCTGCTCCTGGAAGTGATGAAGCACACCTTGTGGATCATCGGCCTCCTCTGCGCGCCGCCGCTCCTGGTGATCGTCGTCCTGGGCCTGATCATCCAGGTGCTTCAGACGGTGACGCAGCTGAAGGACCAGTCCCTCGCCTTCATCCCCAAGGCCATCGCCATCGGCATCATGTTCGTCGTCCTCGCCCCCTGGTACGTCCGCGAGTTCGAAGCCTACTTCAAGTATATCTACGCCCTGATGCAGCCCGACCGCGGACCCTGAGCTCAAAGTTCAAACTTCAAACCTTCAGGCGCTCATGGAACTCACCTTCGACCTCCAGGCGATCCAGTTCATGGCGGTGATGTCACGCCTCGGCGGCCTTTTGATCGGCCTGCCCTTCTTCAGCAACAGCCTAGTGCCGATGCGGGTCAAGGCGGGCTGCCTGCTGGCCTTGTCGGTGATGGTGCTGCCGGTGCTGCCCCCGGCCTGGGCTGCGGGCGGCTTCAGCGGCGTCCTCGACCTGCCCTCGCTGCTGCTTCTGCTCGGCTCCGACCTGTTGCTCGGACTCACCGTGTCGATCGGGACGATGCTGATCTTCGAGGCGGTGAACATCGGCGCCACCATCCTCGCCAACGAGATGGGCTACAACGCCGCCGGCCAGTTCGACCCCTCGACGGAACAGCCTCAGACCGAGATCGCCGTCCTCCTCAACCTCTGCTTTCTCAACGTCTTCCTGTCGTGCAACGGCCATCTCGACTTCATCGCCGTCGCGGTCGACTCCTTCTCCTCACTGCCTCCAGGCGCCTTCGCCCTGCATCCCGACCATCACGAAGCGGTGCAGCAGCTCGGCCAGCTCGCCTTCGACTTCGGCCTGCGCCTGGCCCTGCCGGTGCTGGCGACGATGCTCCTGATCAACCTCGCTCTCGGCCTGATCTCGCGCTTCGCCGAGGATTTCCAGGTCCTGATGATCTCCTTCCCGATCCGCATCGCCGCCGGCCTCGCGGTGCTCTCCGCCGCCGTGCCGCTCATCCTCGCCGCCTTCCGCGAACTCGCCGGCCAGCTCAAGGAACTGCTGCCGCGGCTGGTCGGATATTGAGCTTCCCGACGCCGCAGCCCTGCCCAAGGCGGCGACTTGGCGTTAAGTTCTGGCGCCGGCAAACGCGGCCCACGGGAACCTCCATTGAATCCGCTCCTCCTCAGCGCCATCATCGCCATCGCCGCCGTCCTCGCGGCGGGCGCCATCGCCCGCCGTCAAGGAATTCTCACCGGCGAGGCCGACGCCAGCCTGATGAAACTGGTGATCAACGTCCTCTTCCCTTGCTTCATCTTCTCCAAGGTGACGGGCAACAAGACGCTGATGGACTGGCACAGCGCCATTTTCATCCCGGCGATCGGCTTTGCGATTCTCGCGATCAGCTTCGGCTTGTGCTGGCTGGCGGCTTCGAAGCTCTGTCCCTTGCCGGAATTCCGCGACCCCCGCAAGCTCCGCACCTTCACCGTCTCCACCGGACTGCAGAACTACGGCTACATGGCGATCCCTTTGATCGATTCGCTCTTCCCGGACTCCGCCATGATAGGCGTCCTCCACGTCCACAACGTCGGCGTCGAAATCGCCCTCTGGACTCTCGGCGTCATGATCTTCGCCGGCGGACTTAAGGGAGAATGGTGGCGCAAGGTCCTGAATCCGCCCACGGTCGCGGTCTTCCTGTCGATCTTCCTGAACCTGAGCGGCCTCTATCAGTATTTGCCGAAATTCTGTCTGAAAACCGCCGAGATCATCGGCCAGGCGGCGATGCCGATGGGCATCCTTCTCGTCGGTGCGACCATTTACGACTATTTGCCGAAGGAATCCGGTGGCCTCCGCAAGATGCTGCGTCAAGCGCTTCCTTTGGTCCTGCTGGCCAATGCCATGCGTTGCCTCATCCTTCCCGGCGTGATCCTCCTGATCGCGGTGAAACTGCCGGGGATCAGCCTTGAGCTCCGCCAGGTCCTGGTGATCCAGGCGGCAATGCCTGCTGCCTTCCTGCCGATTGTCATGGCCAAGCATTACGACGGCGATGCCGAGACGGCTTTGCGAATCACCCTATCGAGCCTCTTCCTCGGACTGGTGTCGATCGGCTTCTGGGTTTCCGTCGGCTTGCATCTGCTGAAAGGATCGAGGCTGTGAGCACTCTCGATTCCCATTCCTGGAAGACCCGCTTCTGGAGTATCACCGGCTGGTTTTTTGCATTTTTGGCCTTCATCGGCGCCCTGCTGCCAGCGATTCCGACGACACCCTTTCTGCTGCTCGCGCTTTACGCCTTCTCGCGCAGTGACAAGCGGATGGTGCGCCGCATCCTGCGCAACAAGACCTACGGCAGCTACCTGCGCGACTACCTGCGGGGACGCGGCATCCCCCTGAGCGCCAAGATCGCCATGTTCACGGTCCTCGCCGCTTCGATCTCGCTGACGCTCTGGCTGACCGCCCGCAGCGGCGTCAGCCAGGGTCTCCTGATCTTCACCACACTTTCCGCCATCTGCGTCTTCGTCGGCGTCAACTGGCTGGTCCTGCGCGAACCGACGCGTCGCGCGCCCAAGAAGCCCAACTCGTAATTCGTAATCGGAGGTTCTGATGAAGCTCACCGAAGTCTCGATCGATCTTGCCGTCGATGGCGGCACCATGCGGTGCCGGATGATGGACGCCCTGCCGAAACGTCATCGGCCGGCGCTGGTTTTGTATTCCGAGATCTTCCAGCTCACCGGCCCGGTCTTGCGCCTGGCGCGATTCTATGCCGGCCACGGCTACCGCGTCTATGTGCCCGAGGTTTATTGGCGCCGCCTGCCGCCCGGCACGGTACTCGGTTACGATGATGCCGGCCGCGACCTCGGCAACAGCCTCAAGCCCTTGACCCCGATGGCCGATTACGACCTCGGACTGGCAGCGATCCTCGAGCATGGCCGCAAGGACGGCCTCGACCGCTTCGGCGCCGTCGGCTACTGCCTCGGCGGACACCTCTCCTTCCGCGCCGCCCTGTCACCCGAGCTCAGCGCCAGCGTCTGCTTCTACGGCACCGACCTGCATGGCGCCAGCCTCGGCCCGGCCGGCGAGTGCGACACCCTGGCGCGCTGCCGGGAAATCTCCGGCTCGCTGCTGATGATCTGGGGCCGCCAGGATCCGCACATCCCTCTCGAAGGACGCCGCTGCGTCCAGGCGGCTATCGAGGCCGCCGGCACCGATTACGAATGGCACGAATTCAACGCCTCGCACGCCTTCGGGCGGGACGAAGGGGAGCGCCACGACCCTGAGCTCAGCCGCAGCGCCCACGGCCTGGCGATCGACTTCCTGGCGCGGCACCTGAAGTGAGCTTGCCGCTGATCAATGACGATGTTCGCCGGGCTTACTGGCTGATCTTTGCCGCACTGGCACTCCTGACCTTCGCCTGGCCCGATGTCTGGCTCCTGCATCAGCCGGTCGCGGCTTTGATGGGGCCCTTTCTACTTTTCCGTCTCGAGTGGCAGCTGCAAGGCTTGCTGTGGCTCCTGCTCTGCCTGGCTTTGATCCTGCCGCTGGCCTGGCGGCGGCACCTGGCCAGCCGGCTTTCGGCTTGTTTGGGTGGCCTCTTGTGGCTGATGATCGGCTGGCAGGCGGGCGGTTGGCTCTACGCCTGAACCCGATCGGCGCTCCCTCAGCCCGGCTTGCGGCGGACGCTGGTCTTCAGCTCGAGGCCGGCGCTTTTCATCTGCGAGGCGAGTGTGGTCGGCTTGAGGCCGAGGAGGGCGGCGGCGCCGTCGGGTCCGTAGATCCGTCCTTCGCACTGGTCGAGGGCGCGGCGGAGGTTGTCGGCGGCGAGCTTCTTCAGTTCGCGGGCGCTGAGGACGGCGGGCGGCGCGGCGGGGCTGGCCGGGGCCGGGGCGGCGGCTTCGTCGCCGAGCTGGAGGCGGAGGGGGCCCTTGCCGGCGGTGATCAGGGCCCGTTCGAGGACGTGCTGCAGCTCGCGGATGTTGCCCGGCCAGGAGTAGGCCTGGAGCTGGGCGGCGAGGGCGGGGGTGAGGGCGGGGACGGGGCGGCCGAGGCGGCGGGCCTGGAGGCGGAGGAAGTGCTCGGCGAGGAGCGGCAGGTCGTCGCGCCGTTCGCGCAGCGGCGGCAGCTGCAGCGGGAAGACGCCGAGGCGGTAGTAGAGGTCGCTGCGGAAGAGGCCGGCGGCGCTGGCCGCCTTGAGGTCGCGGTTGGTGGCGGCGATGATCCGCACGTCGACCTTGCGGGTGCGCTCGTCGCCGACCCGTTCCAGCTCGCCCTCCTGCAGCACCCGCAGCAGCTTGCTCTGCAGGTCGAGGGGGATCTCGCCGATCTCGTCGAGGAAGAGCGTGCCGCCGTCGGCGAGTTCGAAGCGGCCGACGCGGTCGCGCAGGGCGCCGGTGAAGCTGCCCTTGGCGTGGCCGAAGAACTCGCTGTCGAACAGCTCGCGCGGGATGGCGGCGCAGTTGACCTTGATCAAGGGGCGTCCGGCGCGGCGGCTGCGCTGGTGGATCTCGCGGGCGGCGAGCTCCTTGCCGGTGCCGCTCTCGCCGAGGATCAGCACCGCGGCGTCGGTCGGCGCGACCAGCGAGATCTGCTGCGCCAGGCTCTGCAGCGGCGGGCTGCGGCCGACGATCGAGCCGAAGCTGCCCTCGTCGCGGATCTCCTCCTGCAGGTAGGCGTTCTCCAGCTCGAGGCGCCGCTTCAGCCCCTCGATCTCCTCCCAGGCGCGGACGTTGGCCAGCGCGGTGGCGGCGTGGTCGGCGATGATCTGCAGCCAGTCGCAGGCCTCCTGGTCGATCCGCTCGCGGCTGAACAGGCCGAGCACGCCGAGCACCTCGCCGCGGTAGAGCAGCGGCTTGCCGGAGAAGCTGCGCACCCCCTCCGCCGCGATCCACTCCGGCCGCGCCACCCATTCCGGCGCGCTCTCCAGATCGGCCAGGTTCAAGGCCTCGCCGCTCGCCGCGATGCGGCCGATCTTGCGGATGCCGATCGGGAAGCGGCGGAAATGGCCGTCGACGCCCTGCCAGCTCGCGCCGTCGCGTAGTGATCGCCCGCCGCTCGCCACCAGGTGCAGGCAGCGGCTCCGGTCGGGACACTCCGCCCGCATCGGACACTCGCCGCAGATGTCCCCCGGCGCGATCCGCCAGATCCTCGCCAGGGCCACCGCCGGCGAGCTCGCCAGACGCTCGACGACCAGGCGGAACAGCTCCTCGCCGCTGCGCTGCTGCGCCATCTCCAGCAGGAGCCGGCAGGGGTCGCCCAGCAAGCGACGGGTGATCGATTCTCCTCGGCTCATGCCACGCTCTCCTCATTGCAACGAAAAATCGTTGGGAACCCCGGGGCGTCAACACGAAAAATCGTTTTTTAGCGATTTTTCACGCTTGAAATTCCCCCGAAAATGATCAAGAAATATTTTTTTATCATTGATTTACAGCAACTTGTGGTTTCACCTGAAAAGCTGGCGAGGAAGATGATAAAGAGACATTCATCAAGCCCGATGCTTGAGAGAGAAAGAGAAAAAAACCCAAGGAGAGAGACCATGAGCCGCGTCCAACTGATCGAACGTGAAACCGCCCGGGGCGAGACCCGCGAACTGCTCGACATCGTCCACGGCGCCTTCGGTGGCGTGCCCAACGTCGCCAAGGTGCTGGCCAACTCGCCGGCGGCGCTGAAGGGCTTCCTGCAACTGAGCGGCGCCCTCGGCGAAGGCCTACTCGGCGTGCAGCTGCAGGACAAGATCAAGCTGGTGACCAGCGAGAGCAACAGCTGCGACTACTGCAAGGCGGCGCTCTGCGCCATCGGCAGCAGCCACGGCCTCAGCGCCGCCGACCTGCTCGGCGCCCGCAAGGCCGAGGCGGCCGACCCCAAGGCCGAGGCGGCGCTGAAGCTCGCCAAGCAGCTGGTCGAGGACAAGGGACACGTCCCCGCCGCCGCGATCCAGGCCGCCAAGGCCGCCGGGCTGAGCGACGGCGAGATCGTCGAGACCATCGCCACCGTCGTCCTCGGTTTCTACACCAACTACCTCAACAACGCCCTCAAGCCCGAGGTCGACTTCGCCGCCGCCCCCGCCCTCGACTGACGATCCGCGACTCCGGCCGCGCCCCTGGGGTTCGGCCGGAGCCCGTCCTTCTCACCACCCCGCAACCCCGCAACCCGGTTCCCATCTCATGAAACTCCTTCCCCCCTTCACCCGCGACAGCGCCCTGGCCAAGGTGCGCGCCGCCGAGGACGCCTGGAACTCGCGCGATCCCGAGCGCGTCGCCCTCGCCTACTCCGAGGACAGCCAGTGGCGCAACCGCGACGTCTTTCTACAGGGACGCGACGAGATCCGCCGCTTCCTCGCCGGCAAATGGCGGCGCGAGCTCGACTACCGCCTCTGCAAGAGCCTGTGGACCTTCGACGAGACCCGCCTCGCGATCCGCTTCCAATACGAATACCACGACCAGGACGGGCGCTGGTTCCGCGCCTACGGCAACGAGCTGTGGCAGTTCGATGCCGCGGGGCTGATGCGGCGTCGCGAGGCGAGCATCAACGAGCTGCCGATCGCCGCCGCCGAGCGCCGCTTCCTCTGGGCCGCAGCGGGGCCGCGTCCCGCCGATGATCCCGGCATCGACGAGATCAAGTGAAGAACCGGCGTACACTTTGACAACGAACCGAGGAGCCTTCCCATGCGCCAGTATCCCAGCGACATCGCCTTCACGCCGTCGGTCAAGGCGATCCAGAGCGAGAAGGGTTCCCGCTCCGCCTACGCCAAGGTCGAGGAGCGCGGCTGGCAGACGGCGGTGAGCGCCGAGCTGATCCAGTTCATCGCCGAGCTCGACATGTTCTATCTCGGCAGCAGCAACGCCGAGGGGCAGCCCTACATCCAGTATCGCGGCGGGCCGAAGGGCTTCCTGCGGGCGGTCGATGAGCACACCCTCGGTTTCGCCGATTTCGGCGGCAACCGCCAGTACATCAGCCTCGGCAACTTCGCCGAGAATCCCAAGGCCTTCATCTTCCTGATGGACTATTCCCGCAGCCGGCGGATCAAGGTGTGGGGGCGGGTCGAGGTGGTGGAGGGCGACGCCGAGCTCAACGCCAGGCTGGCCGACGCGGAGTATCCCGGCCGGGTCGAGCGGGCGATCCTCTTCCGTGTCGAGGCCTGGGACGTCAACTGTCCGCAGCACATCCACAAGCGATTCTCGCAGGCCCAGGTGGCGCCGGTGATCGAGGATCTGCAGCGGCGCATCGCCGAGCTCGAGGCCGAAGTCGCGGCCTTGCGGAGCCGGCACTCGGGCAGCTGAACCTAAAAACCGCAGTTGAAAGGTTGGAAGGCTCAAAGGTTGATAGGATCAGCAACAACAGCCAGAGGTTATGGTGTTCGAGGGCGCTCGGCAACTCCTCCGGCTGGCAGCCGGTTCCATTCCACTGCTCAGGACTTGCTCGTATCGCCAGCCTTGGCCTTCTCCTCCTGCTTCTTCTTCTCTTCCTGCTTCTTCTTCTTGGCCGCTTTCTCTTTCTTCTTGTCCATGCCGGTGATGCGATCGTCGAGCTCGGTCTTGGCGGCGCTGTATTCCGCTTTCGACAGACTGCCGTCGCCGTCAGTATCGAAGGACTTGAGATCGGCATGGCCGATGAATTCCTTGGCGCTCAACTGACCGTCGCGATCCTTGTCGGAGTCCTTCAGGATTTCCAGAATGCCCTTGGCACGTTCCACCACCGCTTTGCGATCCTCCTTGGCGAAGGCGCTGCTGTTCAGTGCGAGGATCAAGCCGGCGGCGAGAAGGGCTTTTTGCATGGAGATCTCCTGGAATTTTTTTTTGGGGGTGAGGGCTCGCCCCGACAACGCTGCCGAGACTAGGCTTATTTTTCCCGAGCAGGAAAATCGCCTTTAGCCACGCGTATCCAAGACAATCATTTTTGATCTTCGCTCCTGCTGCTCGACCCCTTGTGGGTCGCACATGGTAGCCCAGGGTCGCCTCGACCCTGGGTATGAGGCATCTTGAATACGCGAGGCCTTTAGCTATCCCGGCGGAGCCGGAACCAAATTCACCGCAGAGGCACAGAGGACACAGAGATAAGTTTTTCGGCAAGCGTTTCAGCACAATTGCGACATTTGTTCGCACAAACACCGTCTCAGCGGAAGGCGTGGATGCCGCCGAGCTCGGTGCTGGCGATCAGGACGCCGTCGATCATCGCCAGGCCCAGGACGCGCCCGGGCACCGGGAGGCGCTGGACTTCCTTGCCGCTCGCCGCGTCGTAGGCGACGACGCAGCCGTCGGCGGCGAGGAAGACGCGCTCGGCGGCTTTCAGCAGAGCGGCGGCGCGGGGGGCGGGAACGCTCCAGCGGAAGGTCTGCTCGAGATCCTTGCGCAGCGCCGAGATGCGGACGCGGAGCTCCTTCTCGCCGGGATCCTTGGCCTTCTTCAGCTTCGCAGCTTCGTCTTCGGCGCTGCGCAGCTGCGCCTGGATGGCGAGGTGGCGGCCGCGGTCGAAAAGCTTGAGCTGGTCGCCGGCCTGCACCCAGACCAGATCCTTCTCCGAGACCAGGCGGGTGGCCCCCCCGAGCGAGAAGAGCTCCTGCTGCGATTCGGGGTCGGTGGCGACGACCTGCGATCCCCCCATCTCCTTGCGGGGGCCGGAGAAGAGTGAGCCGCCTTCGTCGACGAGGATCCAGGTGGAGCCGGACTGATCGAGATCGCCGAGGAACTTGCCGTCGCCGAGGGCGAAGCTCAGGGCCGGGGCGCGGCCTTGCGGCACGATGACGCGTCCGCCGCTGAGCAGCAGCGGCCCCTCGAGGGTGCGGCCCTCCTGGCGGGTCTGGTAGATCTCCTTGCCGTCGCTCGCCTGCCAGCAGCAGAAACGGCTGGGCTCCCAGGGGACGAGGGAGGCGGCGAAATAGAGCCTGCCGTCCTTCTCAAGCACGCCGGTGCGCACCGGCGCGAGGCTGACCAGACGGCCGTTGCTGGGGATGATGCGGGCCTGGGGATCTGCCTGGCGGGACCAGATCAGCTTGCCGGCGGTGTCCAGGCAGGTCACCGCTCCGGAGTCGTCGCCGAAATAGAGGCGGTCGCCGCGGACGCTGGGCGGCAGGCGCACCGGGGCGCTGGCCGCATGAGCCCACAGCGGCTTGCCGCTGGCGAGATCGAGGCAGCGGACGCTGTTGTCGCCATTAGACCCGAAGTAGACCTTGCCGGCGGCGCCGGAGACGAGCAGGCTGGCATCGAAATCGCGCAGGGCGGGCAGGTCGCGGACCTCCTGGTAGGCGTCCCATTTCGCCGGGGCGCTCCAGGCCGGGTTGAGGGGGACGGGCGACTGCCAGGCCCAGAGCTCCTTGAGCTGCTTCGCCGGCTGATCGGGGCTGACCATGCTGCGGCGTTCATTGCCGTGGGCATCGGGCCAATCCGCGGCGGCGGCATCGAGGCCCAAGACCAAGGCGAGAGCCGTGACGGCGCTTTTGAATTTTGAATCTGGAATCTTGAACCTGGAGATCATGATCGTCTTCTTGAATTTTGAATTTTGAATCTGGAATTTCATCACTCATTTCTCCCAGGGGCTGAAGCCGACGGAGGTTTCGAGCCAGCCGCCGCAGGAGCAGCCGCCGCCGCCTTCGGGGCAGAGGAGGAAGCCTTCCGCGGGGATCATCGACAGCCAGCAGGAGGGCCGCAGGCGGGTGAAGGTGCTGGTCTCCCTCTTGTCGAGCGAGAAGAGGCTGATCTGCCGGCTGGTGCCGCGGAAGATCAGGCAATTGCCGGCCGCCAGGTAGTTGTGGCAGCCTTCGCGCTTGCCGATGCCCTTCCAGGCGACCTGGCCGTCGCTCAGTTCGTAGGCCATGGGCTCCAGGAAGACCCTGTTGCGGTGCAGCACCGGGTGCAGAATGTGGCCGGAGTGAGCCGCTTCCGACCAGCCGTGCGACTGCGTCCAGAGGGCCTTGCCGTTGCGCGGGTCGAGCCTTTGCAGATGGTGCTTGCGATCGGCTGACGAGGAGCCGACGACGAGGATCTCGCCGCCGGGGCCGACGAGGAGGTAGCTGGAGAGGTCGACTTGCGGTGAGGCGGGGATCTTGTGGCAGAAGAGCTCTTTTCCGGTGAGCGGATCAAGGCAGAGGAGCTGCAGGCGGCTCCAGACGTTTTTCAGCAACAGGCGATGGGGCGGCAGCTCCTTGGCGGAATTCGCGATCGCCAGGGCGTAGAGCTTGCCCCCCTGGACGCAGATCGAGGGATGCAGCACCAGTCCGGGGCGGCTCCACAGGACCTTGCCGCCGCGGCTGGCGAAGAGCAGCTTGCCGGCCACCTGGCCCATGCTTTCATCCTTGATCGAGTCGTACCATTGCGCTCCGCCCCACCAACTGTGGTAGGGCGCGTCCTTGTCCACCGCGGTGCCGAGGACGAGATCCTGATGCAGACCGACGAAGCCCCAGAGGTCGCCGGGGGCGGCGCCGGCCGGCAGCGGCTGGCTTTTGGCGATGCGGCCGGAGGAGGCTTCGATCTCGAGCAGCTTGCCTTCGTGGGCGACGGCGAGGCGCTGGCCGTCGCTGGCCCAGTTGGAGCAGTCGCGCGGGATGTTGAAGCGGTGCAGGCCGGGCAGTTCCCGGCTCCACAGGATGCTGCCGTTGGCGGCATCCAGGGCGACCATCCGCTCCTGGCCCTGGTGGAAGAGGCGGCCGCCGGCAGCCAGGGGCGCGGGCATGCGGGGATTGCGGTCGAGGCCGAAATTGCCGCCAGGCAGGCCGAGCCACTGAGTCTTGAGCGCAGCGGTGGAATCGACGCCGCCGAGGTTTTCGCCGTTGCTGGCGATGTTGGCGAGGCTGCCGTATTGGTGCGTCCAGGGTGCGGCACCGGGCAAGGGCTTGCGGCGCCAGAACTTGCCGGCGGCGGTGAAATCCTTGCCGGGACTGCCGGCGTCGAGACTGGCCAGCCCGCCGGGCTTGACCAGCTTGAGAAGCTCGACGCGCAGCTCGGCGCTGCAGGGACCGCGCAGGATCAGGCCGTCGGCGAAAAGCTCGCTGATGCGGCCTGCAGAGCCCTCCTCGAGGACGCTGACGCGCGCGCCGAGGGCGCCTTTGGCGAGCATTTCGGCGCGCAGCGCCGCGGCCTGGGCGGCGGAGGCGAGGACGAGGGCGTTGGCCTTGCCGCTGGCGATCTGGGCAAGGACCTCCTCCGCACCGAGCCCGCGCATCACCAGATAGCCGCTCTGCACCGGCAGGAGCGCGGCGGCTTTCGCCGCCGGCAGCGATGGACGCTGGAAGGCGGTGGCGGCATCGAAATTCCAGGGTCCGGCGAGCAGGGGCCGGCCCTCGGACGAGAGGGCCCGCAGCTCCAGGGAGAAGGGGCGGCCGGCGGGAATGGCGAAGCTGCCGTCGGCGGCGATCGCCAGGGTCTGCGGCGGCCGGCCTTGGCTGCGGAGGCTCAGCACCGGGCTCTTCAAGCCGCTGCAACGGTAATCGAGGCGGGCCCGTCCGGCGTCGAGGTAACTGAGCGAAGGAGGGATCTCGAAGACGGGCTTCTGCGGCAGGCGGCCCAGGGCCTGGCGGGCCTCCGCAGCGACGGCGGCGGGGTCCAGGGCGGCGTTTTTCATCGACAGGGAGTGCAGCGTGCCTTTGACCGGGAAGTTCTCGTCCTTGTCGCGGAAGGCGCCGGCGACCAGCGGCGTCTCGGGATCGTAGGCGATGCGACCGCTGAGCTCGGCGCTGGCGGCTTCGGCGCCGTTGACGTAGAGACGGAGGCGGCTGCCGTCGTAGACCCCCTGCAGCACCACGGGCTGGCCTAGCGGCAGCGGTTGCGTCGACTTGGCGTAGACCAGCTCCTTGCCGGTGCTCACCGCAAAGCAGGCCTGGCCGCCGCGGCTGCCGAGAAAGAAGCCGCGCTCATAAGAGCCGTTGTCCTGGACGCAGCCAAGCAGGGCGCACCAATCGGGCGCCTCCTCGATGGTGGCGACGGCGCAGACGCTGAGGCTCCCGTCAGGCAGGAAGTCAATGCCCTTGCCGTCTAGCGTCAAGGCGTTGTCGCCGTCGATCCGCCAACCGAGCATGTCGAGCTGCGGCTTCTGGTCGAAGCTGCCCTTGAGGCCGCCGCCGCGCCAATCCCTGCCGGCGCAGTTGGCGGGGGCGAGCGGTATCTCCAGGGATTTCGGCGCTTCGGCCTGGGCGAAGGCGAGGAGCAGGGAGAGGAGAATCATGGAGGCCTCTTCGGTTGGAATGCAAATCTAGACGAAAACGCCGCAAAGTGACCGCCGTGCCTCAAGAAAGTTCCGGACGGGAACTTATCGATGATAAGCAACGATTATATTATAAAGCATGCAACTGGGCGATATTTTAACCTGATGGGGGTATTGAATATTTTGGCTAAATATATAGACTCGCAGGCTCTTGAGAGTCAAGAGTTCTGTTTGCAGCTCCGGCTTCAGCTGACCGTTGAGCTCAAAATCTGGCAGATGCAGAACAAGCCGGCTAAAGCCGGTGCTACAAACTTGAGCTCAACACGACGAACTCGTGACTCTCGAGTAGGCTGAGTAATTTAAAAACAACAAGGATTCATATGCTCAAGTCATCCGCAAGACTTTTACTTTCCGTTTCAATGACTCTCGGTTTTGGGGCGATGGCATCTGCCTGTTCCAAGTCAGTCGCTGCTGTCCAAGCACAGGAAAAAGATGTCACTGGTTGGTGGGTGATCGATTCGGAGGCGATGGCGAAATCGGCAAGTACAAAGGCTGCGCCCGGCGACATTTCTCAGATCGTTCTGAAAAAAGTTTCGGCTGATTTTTTATTGGTTATCAAGCCGGGTGGCTATGAAGATCCGGATAACCATCGTGAATACAGCTGGAGTTTTGTGGGGGCGGAAGGTCGGACATTGAAGTTTGCAGATGCCGGAGGCAAGGGTGGCAAAGGCGAGATTAAAATTGATTTGGATGAGAGTGGTGACCGCATGGTTTTCACGAATCGCAAGTCCTGGTCGTTGGTTCGCTTGACGCCGCAACAGGTCAAGGAGTGGGAGCCTAAGCGCCAGAAAATGATTGACGAAGCAGCGGCTCGCCGCAAGGCTCGGACTCCGCCCGTGCCGCCCGTGCCAAACGGCCCGTGGGAAGTCTCTGGTTCTCATGCTGTGACCCTGAAAAAAGGATCGGTCAATGCCGATCTGGTAGATTTGTGTAAAAGCAACTCTTCGTGGATTGAAACCCTCGAATTCCCGTATTCTCGCGGCATAGAGATCGATTCATTGGAGCCACTCTCCAGTCTGAGCAAGTTAAAAAAATTGCAAATTAGGAACATTAGCAACTTCCGGGAGACTACAATTATTCCAGAGCCAGGAGTCAAAAGATTGGATTTGTCGCCGTTAACGAAATGTTTAGAGTTGGAGGAGCTTACGATTGATGGAGTCTATGTCGTCGGCATCTCTCAATTGAATGCTCTCCCGAAACTAAAAATCTTGAAGCTGCCTAATGTTACTGAAAACTTGGACTTGAATCCCGAATCCGTTCTTGAGGTATTGGAGGCTCAAGGTTTGAGACCTGCTGATCTGGCTGTTATTGGAAAAATAAAAACCATGAAAAGCATGCGTCTGTCTCATCCGAAAGTAGGAAATGAAGATCTTAAGCTTTTGGGGGGGTTGATTAATATCGAGTCCCTCGACTTCTTTCAAACGCCCGGGAATCTCTCCAGCCTTGATTTTTTATCAAACGCAGAGAAGCTGTCAAGATTGGAATATTCTCAGGGCGCGCTCGCCAAGGACGAGAAAGGCTTGCAAGACATCGGTGCATTGGCTAGCTGCGAAAATTTGACCTATGTCAAAATTAAAGCGCCAATTACAAGCATCTCCCCGTTGTCTGGGAAGTCCAAACTTAAGTCGCTGTCTTTGTGGGGAACCCAGGTTGCCGACATTTCACCCTTGGCGACATGCCCCTCACTGGAATATCTGGATCTTAGAAATAGTAAAGTTTCGGATATCAAGGCGATTATGAGTCTGGAAAACCTCAAGGATCTTTCCTTGCCTGTAGCTGTCCCTGTGACTCAAATTGACGAGTTCAAGAAATCGCATCCAAAGTGCGCAGTGTCAATTCAGTGATCTGACCAGAAACATCGATAGAATCAAAACCGCCGCCCCGGTTTCCCGGAGCGGCGGTTTTGCGATCTTCGCTCTTCGCGACGCTCAGAACTTGAGTTTTTCGGCGATCTGGACGGCGTTGAGGGCGGCGCCTTTGCGGATCTGGTCGCCGACGACCCAGAGTTCGAGGCCGTTGGCGACGGTTTCGTCGCGGCGGAGGCGGCCAACGAAGACGTTGTCCTGGCCGGCGACCATCAGGGGGGTGGGCCAGCGGTTGTTGGCGCGGTCTTCCCAGACGGTGACGCCGGGGGCCTTGGTGAGGATGTTGTAGACTTCCTCGAGGGTGAAGGGCTTCTCGAACTCGAGGTTGATCGATTCCGAGTGGGCCCGCATCACCGGGACCCGGACGCAGGTGGCGGTGCACTTGAAGCTGTCGTCGTGGAAGATCTTCTTGGTCTCCTTCGACATCTTCATCTCTTCCTCGTTGTAGCCGTTGTCGAGCATCTTGGCGTTGTGCGGGAAGATGTTGAAGGCGTAGGGCTGGGTGATGACGGTGGGAGTGAAGTCGGTGCCGTTGAGGATGGCGGCGGTTTCAAGCTTCAGTTCTTCCATCGCGGTGGCGCCGGCGCCGGAGGCGGCCTGGTAGGTGCTGACCACGGCGCGCTTGACCTTGAAGGCCTGGTGCAAGGGGTACACCGGCAGGTTCATGATGATGGTCGAGCAGTTCGGGTTGGCGATGATGCCTTTGTGCTTGGCGATGTCTTCGGGGTTGACCTCGGGGACGACCAGGGGCACTTCCTCGTGCATCCGGAAGTAGGAGGTGTTGTCGACGACGACGGCGCCGGCCTTGACGGCGGAGGGGGCAAATTCCTTCGAGATCGAGCCGCCCGCCGAGGCGAGGACGAGATCGACGCCGGCGAAGCAGTCGTGGGTCAGGAGTTCGACGGCGATCTCTTCGCCGCGGAATTTCATCTTCTTGCCGACCGAGCGGGCGGAGGCGAGTAGGCGCAGCTTGGCGACCGGGAAATTGCGCTCTTCGAGGATCGAGATGAGCTCGACACCGACGGCGCCGGTGGCGCCCATGATGGCAACGACGGGGGCTTTGGACATGTTCGGATTTCCTTGATTTTCTGACTGGGATCTTTGGCCGTATAAGTTAAGCCCTCCACAGCGGGAGGGCTTGTCGATCAAGAAGCTATGACGCAGGTGATGACGCTGAAGAGAGGAGGTTGAAAGGTTGAAAGGCAATAAGCTGCGCTCAACTTTAAACTTTAAACTTTGAACTTTGAACTCCCTTGCGCTCAATCCAGCTTGTAGGCTTCCATCGGACCGACGCCGACCTGAGCGAAGCCGCAGTCGACGTAGATCGTCTGAGCGGTGATGCCGCGCGACAGGTTCGAGCACAGGAACATCACGGCATCGCCGATCTCTTCCTGGGTGTTGATGCGGCGCAGGGGCGACACCTTTTCCTGGATGGTGAGCATCTTGGTGAAGCCGGCGATGCCGCGGGCGGCAAGGGTGTTGACCGGGCCGGCGGAGACGGCGTTGACCCGGATGCCTTTCGGGCCGAGGTCGACGGCGAGGTAGCGGACGGAGGCTTCGAGGGCCGCTTTGGCGACGCCCATCATGTTGTAGTTGTTGCAGATCCGCTCAGCGCCGAGGTAGGTGAGGCAGACGATGCCTGCGTCGGCGGCGAGGTAGGGTTCGGCGGCCTTGGAGATGGCGACGAGCGAATAGGCCGAGATGTCGTTGGCCATACCGAAACCTTCGCGAGAGGTGTCGATGAAGCGACCTTCGAGGTCGGCCTTGTTGGCGAAGGCGAGACAGTGGACGACGAAGTCGATCTTGCCGAACTTCTCGCCGACGGCCTTGAAGGTGCTGTCGATGGTTTCTTGGCGGGAGACGTCGCACTCGTACAGGTCGATGCCGGTGACGTTCTGTTCGGCGAGGAGCTTGTCGACCGAGCCCTTCATCCGCTCGTTCATGTAGGTGAGGGCGACTTCGGCGCCTTGTTCCTGCAGCGACTTGAAAATGCCCCAGGCGATGGAGCGGTGGTTGGCGACGCCGAGGAGGATGCCTTTTTTGCCTTTCAGGATCATGGTCTGGACTCCGTTTTGTGTGAATGGAACTGAACGGCGCGGAACTTAGCACACTTGCGCCGGAATGAAAATCCGGGGTCGAGACTTTGCCGCGGCTGCCCCTCCGGGGCAATGGCTTCGCCTGCAGACGGAACCGGCTGGCAGCCGGCGCTCCCAGGAGTTTTCGTCAAGCCGCGCTGCGGCAGGCAGGCCAAATGAGCGGGTTGTGGTCTGGGTTCATCGCCCGAAGGGCGAAGCTTGCGCCCCAGCGGGGCGGCCGGCAGATAGCCCAGGGTGTAGCGCCGCAGGCGCAAACCCTGGGGAGAATGCCCAGAGTTGCCGAGCCCCGGAGGGGCGTCCAGAAAGGGCTGCGGTCCGAGCGGCATTCTGAACGCCCCTCCGGGGCTGAATTTCGGGGGACCCGAACCCAGGGTTTGCC